>JBDUEM010000027.1:0-42284 GCA_040002435.1 Bryobacteraceae bacterium | reverse complement strand
AGGACTACTGGGAATGCCGGCGGGCGGCTTGATCTCACTTCTATGTCGCGCACCCCCGGCGGTTCGCAACTGAGGCGCCTCTTCAATGATCGTAGGTTGGAAGCCATACCGAGCCAGCCAGTGGGCCAAAGTCGGCCCGGAAATGCCACAGCCCGAAATAAGAATCTTCATGAGCTAACCTTTCTCCCCGATTGGTGCCGGGTGGATTTGGAAGGCTTCGCGTGAAGCCGATCCAGGGAGAGATCTCGCAATCTCTACACGCCTGCTCAAGGCTTGTTTGCTGTTTCCAGCTTACTCGTCATCGACGCTATGCCGCTATCTTGAGTGACCCTGCGCGGAAAGTTGGGGTGCGGCGGGATTGGACCGCCGGGTCACTTCGGCCAGATACGTTTGAAGGAAGCCGCCAGCGTTTGGGGGGGACTCGGCAGGGCTACGGGTATTGAATCGACGGATACATTCAAGGGTGGCCTTTCGTCTCGTGAGTAGAGCGTCGAGCTGCTCTCGACGTTTCCTCGAAGGTACTGGAAGCGATGCTGAATGTCTCGTGGTTCGAGATCCGAACGGTATTTTTAACAGTAGAGGACGTGAATCCTCTAACAGCTGGTCGCGACATCATCCTGAGAATGCACCTTGCGGGGTTGGCTTTACCCGGCAACGCTTATCAACGTGGTCCAGCGCTCTCGGCGTTGCGCAGGAGTGCCGCCGCAGCGGTTTTGCCGTATTTCTCAGCAATGGTCAATGCGGTTTGTCCATCGGATGTTCGCTGTTGTATGTCCGCGTTGTATGTCCGCACCGAAAAATGCCGTGTGGTTGCGGGATGGAGTTTCACCTCATCGGCATAGCAATCCCGCAGCGCAGGTGTTGTGATTGCGAGGTCTCAGCTTCGTCCCGAAACTTCCTTTGTGGAACATCCTGAAGTCCCAACGCTGGGCCTTCGTTCCTTTGCTAACCTTGTTCAATGTCAAATGTTCTTGTGACCGGATGCAGTTCGGGAATCGGTTTTGCAACCGCGCTTGAGCTCGCTCGGGCGGGACACCAGGTTATTGCCACAATGCGCCATCCCGAAAGGGCACCGCAACTTGAGGAAACCGCCGCGAGCGAGAAATTGCGAATCAAGGTCTTGCCGTTGGATGTCGATTCTGACGAATCCGTGAACTCGTGCTTCCAGGTCATCGCAGAACCAATCGACGTGCTGGTCAACAATGCCGGCATTGAGGTCCATGGATCGGTGGAGGAATTGCCGATGTCATCCATGATCGCTGTCATGAACACAAACTGCTTCGGTGCGGTACGCTGCATCAAGGCGGTGCTTCCTCAGATGCGTGAACGCCAATCCGGCTGCATTGTGAACGTCTCATCCATATCAGGCAGAATTGCCCATTCTCCGCTCAGTGCTTACTGCGCTTCTAAGTTCGCACTGGAAGCCTTCAGTGAAGCGCTCGCCGGCGAAGTGAAGCCCTTCAATATCAGAGTTGCTCTCATAGAGCCGGGTATTCAGGATACCCGCATGGCCCGCGATATTAGCATAGGACCGCAATCGATCTATCCTCAGGTGGACCGATTTTCCGGCCTCTTCCGCGCGTCCCTAGCGAACCCGATATCTCCCGATGCTTCCGCCACTTCCATTCGCCAGGTCATTGAGAGCGGCACTTGGCAATTGCGGCACTTGCCCGGTCCGAATGCAGCGCCGTTCGTCGGATGGAGAGCGGCGATGACTGACGAGCAGTGGGTAGACTGGAATGCCTTAAGCGACGATGCCTGGTACGACGCGGTGGAGCGGGACTTCGGACTGGACGCCCGTAGACCGTAGTTCTGCTCTTGCCTGGCTCCGCAAGGGTGTCTTACCCCCCCGTGGCTCGTCCCAGATTTACCCATTCGGGACCCTATGGCCCAAGTTGACGTAAACGACCCGCTGAAGTGCCCGGGCGGATCGTTGGCCATCCGCACATGAGCCCGAAATGACGAGTTTGCAATATCGGTCACTCTGGGGTGAAGTGAGCTTAGTTGGGCAACCCGAATGGTCTGCCAAGCAATCCGATTTTTCGTTGGCCCCAGGATTGGCTCCTTTGTTCTACATGCGGTCTGGTGCCGACGAATTGGCTGCCGTTTTCGCGCGCAATCGGCATCGATCCGCTAATGCCCGTCGAGCAGGCTGCTCAGGCGAATGCCCCTGCAAATTGCCTTAACGGAGCGCACCAAATCACGGTCTAATGAGACATGAAAGTGATTCTTTTCGGTGCCTCGGGGATGGTGGGACAAGGCGTCTTGCGCGAATGCCTGATTGACCGCGATGTGGAGAGCGTCCTTTCCATCGGGCGCAGCGCGACCGGTCAGAAGCATCCAAAGCTTCGTGAACTGATACACAAAGATTTTCTCGATTTCTCCGCCATTGAAGGGGAACTGGCCGGTTACGACGCCTGCTTCTTCTGCCTGGGCGTCTCGTCGGCCGGTATGCCGGAGAAGGACTACCGCCGGATCACTTACGGTTTCACGATGGCGGCCGCGGAGGTTCTCGCCCGCCTCAACCCGCAAATGACCTTCATTTACGTGTCAGCGCAAGGCGCCGGCAGCAAGGGGCCGTTCATGTGGTCCCGCGTCCGTGGCGAGACCGAAAAGGCGCTGCTGGCGCTTCCGTTTCGCGCGGCGTATATGTTCCGTCCGGGCGCGATTGTGCCGCTCCACGGCATCCAGTCGAAGACGAAACTTTACCGGCTGATTTACGCAGTGACGGGCCCGGTGCTGCCTGTCTTGAAGGCGTGGATGCCCAGCCTGGTCACTTCGACGGAGCAATTGGGACAAGCCATGCTGCAGGTGGCCAAGGAGGGCGCGTCCACCCCGATTCTGGAAAGTTCCCACATCAACAAATTGTGGGGGGCCTGAGAAACAGCACCACAGCCGAGATAGTGTAGAGCCGGTTTTGAGGGGCAAAAAAATCGATTGACTTTAGTTCCGCTTGGAATATACTTTCAGCTGTAACTTTCCTGCTGTGCGGTAACAGTGTCATAACTGCGTCTAATCAAACCAACTGTGAGAGGGAGGGCTGCCCGGTATCTAGTCTGAACTTGCGAGCATTCACAATCGATCTCCATAGCGTCGGTAATTCACGTCAATTATCCGGTCTACTACCTAACTTAACTAGACGACGCTAATTCAATTGAGAGCTGAGCGATCCGCCCGGTTCATCCCAAGGAGACCATTGTGAAGACCACGACGTTTCAAAGTCAGACGGGCCATGTAATATCCCGTCGCGGAATACTGACAGGAATGGCGGCTCTAGCTGCCGCCGGCAGAGCAGTTCCGGCAATCGCCGCGGACGATACTGCGTACGCCGTTGCCCAGGCGCCGCCGTATGTGTATATCGGATGCTACACCCCGGCCGGGCGCGGCATCAGCATTTACAGCGTAAACGCGCAAACCAACGTGATGACGCTGTCGAACATCATCGCGCCGGTCTCCAATCCTTCATGGCTCGCCATGGACCCTACCCAGAAATACCTCTATGCGGTGAACGAGGTGAACGCGGGACTGGTGATGGCATTCTCCATCAACGCGGCGACCGGGGAATTGACGTTCCTCAATCAGCAGACCTCGGGCGGCGCCAACCCCGCGCATATGGCCGTACATCCCAGCGGGAAGTTCGTGATCGTGGCGAACTATAGCGGATCTACGGTGGAAGTGATTCCCACCCTGCCTGACGGCTCACTGGCCGCGCCGACGCAGCTGGTGCGGCACATTGGCGACCTGGGACCGAACACCGGACGCCAGGAAGCACCCCATCCACACATGGTGCTGTGCGATCCTGCAGGCAAGTATGTCCTGGTGAACGATCTGGGAATGGACGCCACCTTCGTGTACTCGCTGGATCAGAGTGCGGGCAAGCTGACCCTGGTCGATACGTTATTTTCGTCGCCCGGATCCGGTCCGCGCCATCTTGCGTTTCATCCAAACGGCAAAATTGTGTATTCCATTGCCGAACTGAACAATTCGATTTCGGTATTTGGCTGGGATGCCTCCGCCGGAAAGCTGACCAGCGTGCAGGCGGACGTCTCTACCTTGCCGCCGCAGTTTAAGGGCACCAGCTCGTGCGCCGAAGTGATGGTGGCGCCGTCCGGAAAGTATCTCTACGCCTCCAACCGCAGCCACAACAGCATTGCGACCTTCACCATCGATCCCATCAATTCCAAGGTGACGCTGTTGGGTTGGACGGCCACGCAAGGCGAAGGTCCGCGCGGGTTCGCTCTCGACCCGTCCGGCAAGTTTTTGCACGTCGGGCATCAGAACACCGCGAATATCGTATCGTTTGCCGTGGATACCAATACCGGTCAGTTGACACCGACGGGTCAATACATCGCCACAGGCTCGCCTACCTGCATCTTGTTTGGATCCCAATCGTAGGGGAAACAAGGGGAAGGGCCGCGGCCCTTCCCTACTTCTTAAGTGGCGCGCAGTACAGACATCGGATCTACGCGCGAGGCCCGGAAGGCGGGCACGAAGCCGGCCGCGGCGGCCGCCAGCAGCAGCGTCACTGTAGTCACGCCAAACGTCAGTGGATCGGTGGGTTCAATCTGATAAAGAAGCGAGGCGGCGATACGCGTCAGCGCCAGCGCCGCCAGTATGCCGATCACCAGCCCCAGCGAAACCAAGGACACCGTATCGATGAGAATTTTCCGCCGTACCTGTCCTGGAGATGCGCCCAGCGCCATGCGGATTCCAATTTCCTGCAGGCGCTGCGTGACGCTGTACGACACCACGCCATAGATGCCGATCACCGCCAGCAGCAAGGCCCCGCCTGCGAATCCACCCAGCAGGAACGTCAGAAAACGTCTGGGGGACACCGACTGTTCTATCAGATCGCCGAGCGCCTGGAATTCCTCAGTGGGAAGCGCCGGATCTGCTTGTTGCAGCAACCGCCGGACGCCGGGCACCAGCACTTCCGGCGCAAGCCGGCTCCTGACCACCAGATCCACCGTATCGCTCCCGGTTTCGGCCACAGGGAGGTAGGCCTCAAGGCCACCTTCCTGCTCCACGCCCAGGTGCCGCACATTCGCCACTACTCCAATTACGCGGCGCTCGCCGTTGAACATCGCGATCTGGCCGATGGGATTCTGCCCCGGCCATAGCGCTTTGGCGGCCTTCTGGTTGAGGATGATCACTTTTTCGGTAGCGCCATTGTCCCTTTCGGTAAAGTCCCGGCCTTCCAGAATGGAGATTCCCATGGTCTTCAGGTATCGCCAGTCGATGATGCGAGGGTGGCCGATTGGGGATTGATCGCGCCCATAGGATACGCCTCGCGCTCCGAGCCCCCAACTGCGGTCGCGGCTCATGGGCAGCGAATCGGTAACGCCAGCGGACACGACTCCCGGCATTGCTTCAATGTCGCGCACCAGACGGTCGTAAAAGGCCGACTGTTCGAGGTGGTTTTTTCGTTGCGAGCCGGCCGCGACCCGGCAAGACATGGCGTGCTCGGCACGGAAACCCAGATCCACATCCAGCACATGCAGGAAGCTGCGGATGAGCAACCCGGCGCCGACCAGCAGGATGCATGCCAGGGCCACCTCGGAAACAACGAGCACATTCTGCGTCCACGCGGCGCCTTTGCTTCCACTCATGCCGCGGCCTGTACTTTTCAACGCCTCGGCTTCCTGAGTGGAGGATGCCTGGAACGCGGGCACGATTCCGAATAGCATTCCGGTCAGCAGCGCCACCGCGGCGGTAAACAGCAGCGCCGTACCGTCAATAGTGACCGTGCGCAGCAGCGGCATATTGATCCCCTGCATGGAGGCGAGGAAGTGTATCCCGACCCATGCAAGACCGACGCCGAGCAGCGCTCCGAAGGTAGACAGGATCATGCTCTCCGTCAGCAATTGCCGGATGAGGCGTGCGCGGCTGGCTCCCAGGGCTGAACGGATTGCCACTTCCTTACGCCTGCCCGCGCCGCGCGCCAGCAGCAGATTGGATAGGTTGGTGCAGGCGATGAGCAGCACCCCCGCGACCGCACACAACAGCAGCAGAAGTCCGCGGCGAAAACTACCGGTCAGCTGTTGCCGCAGCGTCGTTGTCTTTGCGCCAAAACTCCAGCGGTTCGGCTCTGCCTTCTGGAGGGCCTGGTTGATCACTTCCAGCTCCGCCTGTACCTGCGGCACGGTAACGCCCGGTTTCATGCGCGCGATGACGGCCAGCGTGTTGCCCCAGCGGTCCGTTGCCTGCGTCAAGGGAAAGGGCACGAGCATATCGACGCGCGAACCCGGGACAAAAACCGCCGAGAAGTCGAAATCCGCAGGAAGCACGCCGACGACGGATGCGGGAGAGTTGTTGAGGGTAAGCTGCCTGCCTATGATCGACGCATCGGAATGGAACCGCTTCTGCCAGAAGGCATGCGTGAGAATGACGGCAACGGGTACATTGTCCTTGCCTTCGTCGGGGATGAAGTTACGGCCCAGCGCGGGCTGCACTCCGAGGAAGTGGAGGAAATTGTGCGACACGCCGACGCCGATCAGGCGCTCCGGTTCACCTGTGCCCACCATGGTGTAGCTGCCGTAGTCAAAGAAGGCGAAGTAGGCCGCCATCTCTTCGAATACATGATTCGATTTCTGCCATTCGAGATACGTCGATACGCGGGATGTGACGGACGATAAATCGGGACGTTTGCCGGAGTTGGCGATCCAGACGAGGCGTTCGGAGCCCTGGAAGGGCAACGGCCGGAACAGCAGACCGTTCACGATGCTGAAAATGGCGGTATTCGCTCCGATGCCGAGGGCGATAATCAGGACCGCCACGGTGAAGAATCCGGAATCGCGCCGCAGAGCGCGGAACGTGTAGCGAAGGTCTTGCGTGAGAGTTTCCCAGGGCATGCTTGAACCTTTATACGTTCTGACCGGGATTTGGTTACTACTTCAGCGTCTGCAGGGTGCGGCTGGGATCGGTAAAGTACTGATCCGCTACCGTGGTCATGATTCTCACAGCGCCCATGTTAATGGACTTGCCGTCTTCGCTGACGTGATTGCCGGCCAGTTTTACCCCACCGCCGGCATCTACGTACTGCCAGTCCCAGGAACCTTTATTTCCGCCCTGCAGCGTGTATTCCCAGTGCGTCATCAGGTGGGATGTTGGCGAGATGTAGGCTTTGTACTGATCGCCCGGCGTCAGCCCCACTTTGTCGAAGGACAACTGCACCACATCGCTTCCTTTCTCCATCCCCGCGTACTTCAGGTGCACTCCCTTATCCATCCACTTCCAGGGCATCGACAGCCAGTACATGTCATTAATGAATGTGCTATAGGCGTCTTTGACCGCCGCTTCCGCTTCGTCGCCGTCAATCCTTTTGTCATTCACGTAGGCTGTGCCTCGCTTAGTGGCGGTGTTAAACAGCACCACCTGGGCTTCACCGGCCTTATTCGTCTGCTCCAGGCGATAGCGGCCGCCGGGCTTATCCCAGAGGTGCGACCGGCTCACCACGGTCTTGCCTCCGGCTACTACTTTGAAATCGTAGCGGACGAAATGGGCTGCGTTCCAGGCATCGAGTCCTCCCATGGCTTTCATCATGCTCTGCGCAATTTCTACGGCCTTGTCCTCCGCATAGACGCTCGCGGAGCCCAACAGAATGGCAGAAGCAATTATCAGCGCATTTGTCCTAAAAGGCATAGCAACAATAATACAATGATCCGGGAATACAATGATCCAGGAGGTTTCCTATGACCCTCGAAAAATCAGTTGGTTTTGGAGGAGCGAATCAGAGCGTCGACGTTCTGGCGCTGAAGAAATTGATCAATCAATGCATCGGTTTTTTGAAGCCGCGCGGCCCTGTTGTAGAGAACGGCTTCTGCGACACCGAAACCATCGATGCGATCAAAGATTTTCAGTTGCGAATTGTAAAGATTTCGGTTCCCGATGGGCGCGTCGATCCGGGAGGAAAGACATGGACGGTGCTGATTGAAACGGTTGCCAGCACTTTGCCGGCGCCGTTGTTTACCAGCAACCCGAACGAAGTCTCCACCAGGAGGACCACTCCCTCGTCACAAGAGGTTGTGTCCATGCTGCTGTTGTCGTGGACGGCGCTGGGCGCAAACGGCGCCCGGACGCTGGCAGCCCAGTTTATGGCGGAAACCGCGAGCGGCCGCTTCTGCTTTAACTGGAACCTAGGCAACGTTAAGTCGGGACCGGACGATACCCACATGTATCTGCACAACGTGTGGGAGTGTGACACCGACGCCGGCGCGCTGGCGCAAGTGGCCAAGAGCGGCGGTTTGGCGCATGTCGCCACGGCGGAAGAAATCAAGCAGCGCGGTTGGAACTGCACAAACGCGGTGGTTGTGTTTCAGCCGCCGCATGCGCAATGCCGGTTTCGTGCTTACGCCAGCCTGGCCGACGGCGCACAGAAGTGGTTAGGCCATCACAAGAGCATTGCGCTGAAGAATCCGGGGTTTCTGCCGTCGCTGAACACCGGCGACACCGCGGCGGTGGCCCATGCGCTGAAACTGGCCGGCTATTACACGGCGCCAGAAGCCGATTATGCAAAGGGGATGGCGGCGCAGAAGAAGAAAATCGACGCCGAGTTAGGTCCCATACGGTGAGGAAACTGGTTCCGGCGATTGTGTTGTTGGCGGCCGCATCGTGCTCGGAACAAAAACCGGCTGCACCCAAGGAATTCAGCGTCGCGGTGCAAGGGGAGGCATATGGTCTTCGCTTTGAAAACGGCCTGTTGAATTTTTGCGATGGACGGGGCGGGCGGAAAGTGGATCTGAAGACCGCTCAGGATTCGCCTTCCGAACGAGTGTGTCCCAAGCCTTCGGAGGCAAACACGGCCTGCAGCGGCCTGCCGCTGGATGTCACGGTCCGGTCCCCTGCTGCGGAGGCGAACGATATTGTCGACATTGGCGGAACTTCATTTCCGTTGAAGGGCCGCGTTCATGACTGCGCGGCGGATGGGAAGAAGCTGATTGTTGTAACGGCATCCCAAGCGGTCCTCATCGATGCCGCAAAAGACGTTTCGCAGGAACTGAGCCCGCAGGGCGGCGACCGTGCGGCAGTCGGCGCGCGCTGGGCCGCCTGGACCGAGGGAGCGCGGGTGAGGCTGGCGCCACTGCACCCGGATTAAACTAGTATTATCAGGCCGTGAACCGCTTCTACTTCGATCACAACGCGACAACCCCGGTATCTCCGGAAGTGCTTGACGTGTACCTGCCGGTGTTGATGGAAGACTATGGAAACGCATCCAGCATTCATCACTACGGGCAGATTGCGAAACAGAAACTGGAGACGGCCCGCCGGCAGACAGCGCAACTGATCGGCTGCGGCCCGAGGGAAGTGGTATTCCTTTCGGGTGGAACCGAGGCCAACAACCTGGCAATTTTCGGAACCAAGCCGCGACACATCATCACCACTGCCATCGAACATCCATCGGTATTGAACACTTGTGCGCAGCAGGGAGCGGACGTCACCTACGTGCCCGTGGGTTCGTCGGGATTGGTCGATCCGGACGACATCCGGCGCGCCATCCGCCCCGACACCGGCCTCATCTCGGTGATGCACGTCAACAACGAGATTGGGACGATTCAGCCGATCTCTGAGATCGCTGGTCTGGCTCGCGCCGCCGGAGTATTGATGCATAGCGACGGTGTGCAGGCCGCCGGGCGGATTCCGGTGAATGTGAACGAGCTTGGGGTGGACCTCTATTCCATGAGCGCGCATAAGATGTATGCCCCGAAAGGAACAGGGGCGCTTTATGTCCGCAAGGGCACTCCGCTGGAACCGATGCTGTACGGAGGCCGGCATGAGCAGCAGCGCCGGGCTGGTACCGAAAATGTGGCAGGAGCGGCTGCCTTGGGAGCAGCCTGCGCCATGGTCGAGTGGATGGATGGCGGCTTGCGGGACCGCCTGGAGCAGGGCATTGTCGATCGGATTCCCGACGTTACGGTGAACGGGGATTACCGGTTTCGGTCGCCCAACACGACCAACCTGTGTTTTGATGGAGTAGAGGGGGAATCCCTGGTGATCGCACTGGATCTCAGGGGATTCGCAGTTTCTACGGGGTCCGCGTGTTCCAGCGGCGCCGTGGAGCCGTCGCACGTTCTGATTGCGATTGGCCTGCCGGCGCAGAAAGCGAAATCCAGCCTGCGCTTTTCACTGGGCCGGGCGAATACAGTAGAACAAGTGGACGGTTTGATTGAGGCTGTCTGTGCGTCGGTAGCGCATCTGCGGAGATTGTCCCCGGCGTATATTTCCCATGTCTGAGAATTTGCTGGCAGTCGCGATGAGTGGTGGTGTGGACAGTTCCGTGGTTGCGGGGCTGATGCATCGCCGCGGCCGCAAGATTGTCGGGCTGACGATGCAGCTTTGGAACCAGCGCCGTTTGCCGGAAGTGCAGAGCGACGCGGCGACCGGCCGGTGCTGTTCGCTTGACGATGTTTATGATGCGCGCATGGTGGCGCAGCACATCGGGATTCCTTATTACGTGGTGAACTTCGAAGACCGCTTCGAGGAGCAGGTGGTGAAGCCGTTCGTCAATGAGTACCTGGCTGGCCGGACGCCGATTCCCTGCACGCTTTGCAACAACTTCATCAAGTTCGACGAGTTCCTGGAGATGGCGGAAGGTGTGGGCGCGCAGCAGATGGCTACGGGCCACTACGCGCAGATTACGCAGGATGCGGTGAGCGGCCGCTACCAGATGCGTAAGAGTGTGGACACTACCAAGGATCAGACCTACTTTTTGTTTGGGCTGAAGCAGGACCAGATGGCGCGCACGCTGTTCCCGCTGGGCGGCTTTAACAAGACGGAAGTCCGCGCCCTGGCTCATGAGCTTGGACTGCCCACCGCCGACAAAGGCGACAGCCAGGAGATCTGCTTCGTCCCCAACGGCGACTACGCTGCGTTTATCGACGCCTACTTCAAGGAGCAGGGAATCGACACCGGGGCGACTCGAGGCGAGATCGTCAATCAGGAAGGCCGTGTGCTGGGTGAGCACGCGGGAGTACACCACTTCACCGTCGGCCAGCGCAAGGGGTTGCGGCTGTCGGTGCCGGAGCCGCTCTATGTCATCTCCACCGAGCCGGCCACGCAGCGCGTGGTGGTGGGTGCGAATGACGGACTGTTGAAGGCGTCGTTCTTCACGCACGACGTCAACTGGATTTCCATTCCGGGTATCCATACGCCGACGCGGGCGCATGTCAGAATCCGCAACAAGCACATTCCTGCCCCGGCCACGTTGACGCCAACGCCGGATCCGCAGCGCGTGAATGTGCATTTCGATGAGCCTCAGCGCGCGGTGACGCCAGGGCAGGGCGCTGTATTTTACGATGGCGACCTGGTGCTGGGCGGCGGCTGGATTGAGAATTGAATCCGGCCTATTGGGCGGCACGCACCGTCCTGGCGACACTGGCCCACACGCCTCGTCCCGCGGCTGACTGGCTGGCGCGCCGCTACACGCACCTTCTGGACATTGCCATTCCGCGCCTGCGCCGCGTAGGTTACAGCAACCTGGACATGACGCTGCCCGGCGCGGACCGCAAGGCTATCATCGACGGCGTCTTTCATTCGGTTGCGCGCATCCTGGTGGCCTTCTCGCGGTTTCCCAGACTGAATCAGCAGAACATCGGGCAGTGGATCCGCTACGAAGGGTTCGAGCATTTCGAAGAGGCACGGCGGCGAGGCAAGGGTGTGCTTTTCGCGACGGCGCACCTGGGCAACTGGGAACTCAGCGCGTTTGCACATGCGTTGATGGCGCGGCCGATGAACGTTGTGGTGCGCCCGCTGGATAACACGCGGATCGACGGGATTGTCGAGACCTACCGTACGCTTTCCGGCAATACACTGATCGAGAAGAAGGAAGCTGCGCGGTCCATTCTCAAGGCGCTGGCACAGAATGAAGCCGTGGGTATTCTGATCGACCAGAATGCCAGTCTGGACCAGGGAGTTTTCGTCGATTTCTTCGGAGTGCCGGCCTGCGCGAATGTCGCGTTCGCCAAGATTGCTGCCCGCAGTGGCGCCGCTGTGATTCCGGGGTTTGCGCTGTGGTCGGAGTCCGAGAGAAAGTACGTTTTGCGTTTCTACCCCATTGTGGAAATGACAGGCAATGCTGCCGCGGATACAGCGGCCATCCAGGGGCAACTGGAACGTGTCATCCGCGAGTATCCCGATCAGTGGCTTTGGATTCATCGCCGCTGGAAAACACGGCCGCCTACAGAAGGCGGAAATTGATATAGATCGTCGCGCGTACTGCAATGGCCCGGCCGTTGCGGTGTCCGGGTTTGAATCGCCAGCTCTCGACGGCCTGGATGGCCTTCTCGTCGAGGCCGAGTCCAAGGCCCTCGCGAACGCGAATGCGATGGGCGCGTCCGTCGGTATCGACTACAACTTCGAGTACCACCTGCCCTTGCAACTTCGCCTTGCGCGCTTCTTCTGAGAACTCCGGGTCGGGGTTGTAGAGGGGCACGGGGCCCGTGGTGGGGCCATTTGACAGAGCTTCGTACGTGCCCCCGCCTGCCGGTCCGTCCCCATCCCCAAGACCACCCTTCGGGCCGTTTCCAATGCCGTTAAGTCCGGGACCTCCGGAAGGTGGTCCTGGCTTGCCGTTCGGATCGCCGAACTGCACCAGGGTCAATGGAGACGGCGGCGTCTCCATGGCGATGGACGGCTCCATCATGAGCGGATGGAGTACCTCCGTTCGTTCCACCGGCGGCACAAACACTTGCCTGGCGAACTGCGGCAGTTGCCCTTTGGTGGGCGGGATGGGAGAACGTGTGCCTCCACCGCCGGGGTCCGGCGCAGGCACTGGCGTCAAGTGAAGGCGGATTGGGGGCAATGGTGGCTCGACGGGTTTTTCCAGTGTGGGTGATCCGCCGAACGGTAATAGCAGCAGGGCTGCGATGAGGCCTGCGTGAAGGGCAAGAGAAATCATCCTGGCTCGCATGTTTCCCTGGAAGGCACGCCGCGGGCCAGTGCCAAGCTACTGAATCTTCAGCGTCCGGTTGTCTGCGCGCTGTGCAGGCCTCAACACACCTGTTGCCTTTTTTGGTGCCCTGGCTAACCGCGTGCAGTCCCTATAGTCTAAAGATCAAATGGAAGAAAGCGACGAGGCCGCTATCACGCTCGCATTGGCGGGCGATGGCGACGGGTTCCGGATTCTGGTGGAGCGCTACAGCCGGGGTGTCTTCCGGCTCGCCTGTCGCATGACTGGAAATGAATTCGATTCCGAGGATGTGGTGCAGGAGACCTTTCTCAGGGCCCACAGGCAATTGACGTCGTATGAATCGCGGTCATCGTTCAGTACCTGGCTATACCGGATCTCCCCCAAAAATGTGATTTGCGAGGTAGATTCTTGCCGACGTAAGTCCTACGGACTTACGTCCCAATAATACGAGAGCGGGTGTTCTAGTTGCTGATAAGCAGAGAGGCGAACTGCCGAACCTCCCCAGAGGAGTAAAGACTCGAATGCGGCGATCTGCTAGCTGTAACATTTTGGCGGAATTCATTTTTTTCACTACGGGAGCGCTCGCCCAAAGCGGAAATCCCGTAATTCTCTCAGTAACAAACGCAGCGAGTAATTCATCTGGACCCATTTCCCTAGGGCGATCTCCCCTGATTTACGTCGACTCCGTTCGCCATCGAGAACACAACCTGACCGCAGATCTTGCTCTTAAGTAGTTTAAAGTGAGCTATATAATCTTAGGCCTCTCATTATTACTGTGGATGGGATCTCGCTCCCACACCGACCCAAGCCCATCTATTTAGCGGTGGGACAAAACATAATCTTGACATTTTCCGTAAAACCTGTTATACCAGACTGGTCTAAGGGAAATATGTTAATTTCGGCTAAGCATTCTACCCGTCACACGCGTATTTACTATTCGGAGCGTGCACATTATTTCGTACGCCAGATGGTAATTAATGCATCTGTCTCGATTATCTGCATGCTTCCAGCCGTCTTGTGCGGGCAAACAGAGTACAAACCGGCGGCGTCATTCGATCTTTATGATTTTGTTGCGTCGGTGCCAATGCCTGCGTTTGACTCGATTACACTCACTGATACACACGTCTACGCAACTTGTCGTGTCGGAACGCAGTTACGTATCCTTCAGTTGAGTCGGCTGGGGACAATTGTTTCAGAGAGGACCGTAAACTTACCCGGATCGCTCCTAGCTAGCACGATCGATAAGAGTGGCGAGGTACATCTTCTGGTCAGTATGCGCGATGGCACGACACAAATACACCGGTACGCGGCGGCAGGGGAGCATCAGGAATTCCCACTGATCTCACCGGCGCGAGCGTTGGCTACACTGGGCGATTCTGTAGTGTTCCTCGGCTCAGACGGGACGGCGAGGATGCTCAAGGCAAACGGAGTAATTGAAGTATTGAACCGAGTGCACATTGTTCCGGCCTACGCAAATAAATATGATCTCGTGGCTCTGGACGCTTACGCACTCGCGGTGATAGACCGGTATGCGAATCAGATCAGAATTATCGACCTTAGAACCGGTTCGGAGACCATTACGGCAGTGGGCGCGCCAGAAGTCGATGAATCCTTGAAGAAGATTAATTCCATCGTGGCGGCTTCACCGCAAGGGGTTCGCGTCGCGGCGCCAGTGTTATTCCATGCTGTTGCCAGCGACGGAAATGGCAATCTGTATCTAGGAGTGGCTCCCGGGGCCCTACGCCGTGGGATGCAGGTCGTCCAAGTTGGGCGCGACGGAAAGTATGTCCGCAGTATGCGTCTGCTTCCCACTGCTATCCCCAGGCTAAAGAGCGACAGCAATAAGCTCGGATTGAGCTTGCAGCGCAACCTAAGCATAGCAGGTTCTACCGCTGCCACTGTCACTCCTGATGGTTTAATTTCATTATTTACTTTGCAATAGATAAGGAGCTAACGTGAAATGAGACATATTAGATACGCCGCGACTGCATTGCTAATACTGCTTCTCTTGGTGCCGACTAGTCTTAGGGCATGTGACTATTACTTGTTCTGGTGCAATAACTGCCCTTTTCCTAACGGCGATTGTTATGGATTTTCGTACGGTGTGTATTATTATGGCCTTCAGTATTACTCTGGATCCCTATCGTGCGCGAGCGCTTTGAACCAACCCTGTTCTTTCGGAAGCCAATGCTATACCACGAGAATTCAATTCACCAGTGTGTGTGGAGATCCCAATGACCCAACATTCATATTTCACGATTTCGACATGTGCTGTTACAGTGCTTGATACCCGAAGAATAAAAGGGCTTAGGAAACACTGGCTTAGGAAACACTTATGAAGCGCGCGAAGGCAGTCGGAATTTTATTGCTGGGCCTGTTTTCGACCTCAACAAGCGGGCAGGACTTACCTGTTCAAACTGTTGCCGATTCAGCGATTGTGTTAAGCATTGGTGATGAATCGGTCACTCGGTCTGAATTTGAACAGTTAATGAAGACGCTGGGTGTGCCAACCGGGCAAGCCGTGACGCCTGAGCGGCTACGCACACTTGTTGATCGAATAGTACAGGTGAAGGCGTTTGCACAGGAGGCCAAACGCAAGAGCCTTGACACCGATCCCGTGAGCCGCCTGGAGGTGCAATTCAGGATGCAACAGGTTTTGGCGGACGTTGAGCTGGCAGATCTGGTACTCAGTCTCTCGCCGACGGAAGAAGCGATCTACAGGTATTACTCTCAACACCAGGAGGAGTTTACGACCATCGAAGCAAGCCACATTCTGGTTCGATTTGGAGGGTCGATACTTCCTCTCCTTCCGAACCGTTCAGATTTAACCTCGGAGGACGCCCTTGCTCATGCAAAATCTATTCGCCGAAGGTTGGCTGAGGGAGACGAATTCGCGAAGATTGCCCGCGAGGAATCAGATGATAGTTCCACAAGCTCAATAGGTGGGCAGCTTGGGACGTTTGGTCATGGCAGACTCTCCGCCGAATTCGAACAAGGGGCGTTCTCGCTCGCGGTCGGCGAAATCAGCGATCCGATACGCAGCCAATATGGCTACCACATCATCCAGGTCAAACGACGTGGCCTTCGCCCATTTCAAGAGGTACGTACCCAAATTGAGACGCAATTACGGCGTCAAGCTCTTGGGGTCTGTCATAGCGAGGTAATGGAGCGCACAAAGGTTGTTATGGATAAGACATACTTTCGAGATCTGCCTAACCGGGTGCCTTCCATCTGTGGCATCGGCCGATAGGGGTGCGCGGATGGAGTAACCTCGATTTGAAATGTGCATTGATCAAGCTCGAAATTGAGGATCATAAGTAAGGCGAAACCGGACACCCACATCTTCAAGATGAATTGGCCCCTCCCGGAATCTCCAACAGTCTTTGAAACACCAATGAACCTGGCCGGTCCGGCCGCAGCATTCACAAATTGATTCGCCACTCTCTGCTCGCCATCATCCACTCCATAATTGAACCCTACTCGCTGGCTAAGGCGCAGAAGCCGGACGCCGGACGCTTTCCGGCAACACACTGATCGAGAAGAAGGAAGCTGCCCGCTCCATATTGAAAGCACTGGCGCAGAATGAGGCCGTGGGCATCCTGATCGATCAGAATGCCAGTCTGGATCAGGGAGTTTTCGTCGATTTCTTCGGAGTTCGGAGTCCGAGAGAAAGTATGTTTTGCGTTTCCATCCAATCCTGGAAATGACCGGTGATGCCGCGGCGGATACGGCCGCGATCCAGCGGCAGCTTGAGAGGGTTATCCGCGAAAATCCCGATCAGTGGCTTTGGATTCATCGCCGGTGGAAAACACGGCCACCTACAGAAGGCGGAAATTGATATAGATGGTCGCCGGCACTGCAATAGCCCGGCCGTTGCGGCGTCCGGGCTTGAACCGCCAGGTCTCGACCGCCTGGATGGCCTTCTCGTCCAGGCCGAGTCCAAGGCCTGAGCGGATGCGGATCAGACGAGCGCGTCCGTCGGTATCGACCACAACTTCGAGGATCACCTGCCCCTGCAACTTCGCCTTGCGCGCTTCTTCTGAGAACTCCGGATCGGGGTTGTAGATCGGCACCGGACCGGTGGTGGGGCCATTTGGCAGCGCTTCGTACGAGCCTCCGCCTCCGGGGCCCGCGCCATCACCCAGGCCGCCCGTCAGCCCGTCTCCGATTCCGTTGAGTCCGCGCCCTCCGGAAGGTGGCCCCGGCTTGCCGTTCGGATCGCCGAACTGCACCAGCGTCAAAGGAGACGGCGGCGTTTCAAGGTCGACCGAGGGCTCGATGATGAGTGGATGGACTGCCTCCGTTCGTTCGACAGGCGGCACAAAAACGTGCTTGGCGTATTGCGGCCATTGCCCCTTGGTGGGCGGCGTGGGCGAACGCGTGCCGCCTCCACCGGGATCCGGCGCCGGAGCAGGCGTCAGATGAAGGCGAATCGGCGGTAAAGGCGGTTCAACGGGCTTTTCCAAGGTCTGGCGTCCACTGAACGGCAGTAACAGCAGGGCCGCAATCAAGACTGCGTGAATGGCAAGAGAAATCAATCTGGCTCGCATGCCTGCTGTGAAAGGCACGCGGCGGGCCAGGGCCAAGCTACTGAATCTTCAGCGTCTGTCTGTAGCATGCTGTGCAGGCGTCAACACACCTGTTGTCTTTTTTGACGCTTTGGCTAACCGCGTGCAGTCGCTATAGTCTAAAGGTCAGATGGAAGAAAGCGACGAGGCCGCTATCACGCTCGCACTGGCGGGCGATGGCGACGGGTTCCGGATTCTGGTGGAGCGCTACAGCCGGGGTGTCTTCCGGCTCGCCTGTCGCATGACTGGAAATGAATTCGATTCCGAGGATGTGGTGCAGGAGACCTTTCTCAGGGCCCACCGGCAATTGACGTCGTATGAATCGCGGTCGTCGTTCAGTACCTGGCTATACCGGATTGCCGCGAACTATTCGCTGGATCTGCTTCGTTCGCGCCGCAGACACGAGGACCGGCACACTTCCACGACGGTTGAGGGGGTAGATGTGCTCGACAACATTTCGACGCCGGCGCCTGGGCAGGATCGCATGTATTTCAGTGCGCAGATCAAAGAGAAGCTCGAATCCGCGCTCGGTGAATTGAGCGACCAGGAACGGACGGCGTTTACCCTGCGCCACTTTGAAGGGATGTCGATTGAAGAGATTGGAGAGGTGCTGACCATTGGCACCAGCGCGACCAAGAACAGCATTTTCCGCGCTGTGCGGAAGTTGCGGGATGCGCTGCAGCCTTTGACTGCCTGAGATGAGCAATACCATGACGGAACATATTCCAGAAGAACAGCTGATACTGCACTACTACGGCGAACTGCCGGAGTCGCCGGCGATTGACGACCACATCGGATCTTGCCCGCAGTGCCGAGGGGAGTATCACGCTTTGCAGAGAGTGTTGAACAGTGTGGATTCGGCTCCGGTGCCTTCGCGCAGCGCCGATTACGGGCAGCAGGTTTGGAGCCGGGTATCGTCCAAACTGCCGGGTGCGCGCCGCAAGTGGTTCGCATTTTCGCAGCGCTGGGTTGCGATAGCAGCGATGGCCGGGCTGGTGGTCTGCGCATTTCTGGCCGGACGTTATTCGCCGCACTCCTCCGATACCGCTCCGGTGGCAACGGCGGCCGGATCTACGCAGGTGCGCGACGGGATTTTACTTGTCTCCGTCCGCGACCATCTGGAACGCTCGCAGGTGGTGTTGCGCGAGCTGGCCAACTCGTCGGAAACGGCGATGGACATTACGCCCGAGCGGACGATGGCTGGAAGCCTGGTGGAAGCAAACCGTCTTTACCGCCAGACCGCGGCGGCGACGGGCGAGGCCAGTGTGGTCAATATCCTGGACGACCTGGAGCGGGTGCTGCTTGAAATTTCGAACAGCCCCGATAACATTTCCGCGGCGCAGCTGGCCGAGCTGCGCAACCGGATTGAAGCGCAGGGATTGCTGTTTAAGGTCCAGATCATCGGGTCGAAATTGCGGGATCGCGTGAGTATGCCGCCGGCACCGCTCACAAAAACGAAATTGTAACGGAGAAACAATGAAAATCTTCCTCAGACAAATGACAACGCTTGGTTTGGCCGCAGCCTGTTATGGGCAACCTGCGCCGCCCGCGCCGCCGGAACCCGCTCTTCAATATGAGAAAAAGCTGGACGAGATTCGCGCCAAGACCGACGAGATACGCGCCAGGGCGGACGAGATGCGAGCGAAGGCGAGAGAAGCCGCGTCCGGAATTCGGGACATGGACCTCGATTTCGACTTTCACTTCGAGAACAACCTGCGGTTCGAATTCGACGGCGATGTAATGGCTCAGACCCAAATGGCCATGCAAAAGGCGAGGGATGCCATGCTTTGGGCGCAGGCTGCTCCAGCCCCGAAGCCTGCTGTGGCACCCATGGCGCCGAAACCGCCCGAGCCGCCGGACTGGCCAAACATGAAGCGAGGCCGCCAGGACAGCGAGGATCGTCAATACCGCCGCGGCGCCGATTACCTGGACAAACGGGAGTGGGAGAAGTCCATCGATGAATTCGACAAGGTCATCGAGCGGAAAGGGGTGAAGGCCGACGGGGCCTATTACTGGAAGGCGTATGGGCTTTCCAAGCTCGGCAAACGCGACCTGGCGCTGGCGTCACTGGCCGAACTAAAGAAGTCCTATCCGTCCAGCCGATGGCTGAACGATGCGAAGGCGCTGGAGGTAGAGGTGCAGCAGGCCAGCGGCCAGGGAGTCTCGCCCGAGAACCAGAGCGACGAAGACTTGAAGCTCTTCGCCATCAACAGCCTGATGAATACCGATCCGGAGCGGGCGCTGCCGCTGCTTGAAAAAATTCTGCAGAAGAGTACTTCCCCGAAGTTGAAAGAACGCGCCCTGTTTGTGCTGGCACAAAACCGGAGCTCGAAGTCAAATGAGATCGTGGCACAGTTTGCGCGCGGCGGCGGCAATCCGGACCTGCAACAGAAAGCCGTAGAGTACCTTGGCGTTTACGGGGGAAAAGACAATTTGCAGATTCTCGGCGACATCTACGCCTCGGCTTCCGATGCGGGACTGAAGCGGAATATTCTGCGCAGCTTTATGGCCGCCCGCGACAAAGACCGGCTGCTGAGCGCTGCAAAATCGGAACAGAATGGGGATCTGCGGCGAGATGCCATTCAATTTCTGGGGAACATGAACGCCTATACCGAACTTGGGCAGCTTTACGGTTCCGAGCAATCGGTCGAATTGAAAGAAGCCATCATTCAGTCACTCGCCAACGGCAACAACGCGGAGAAACTGATCGAGATTGCCCGGACCGAGAAGGATCCGAAGCTTCGGGGCACCGCTATCCGCCGTTTGGGCACCATGAGCCGGTCGAAAACCAGCGAGCCGCTCGTTTCGATGTACGGGTCCGAAGCCGACCACAACATCAAGGAGCAGATCATCGGCGCGCTGTTTATCCAAAATAGCGGGAAAGAACTGGTAGACGTCGCCCGGAAGGAATCGGATCCGTCGCTGAAGCGTAGCGCGGTGCAGGCGCTCTCCCGGCTGAACAGCAAGGAAGCGACCGACTTTCTGGTGGAGTTGTTGAACAAATGATGCTGCATGCCGGTTGGCTCCTGTGCGTGGCGGCGGGGATTGCCGCTGCCCAGCCGCGGCTGGTCAATGCGAAGGTAGAGACGCAGGCGCTGCAGGGATCGCTTGACGAGACTTTCAAGCACATGGTGGCCGCCCAGGCGGACCCGGCGTGGATTGGCTACGCCGTTCCCGTGGTGCCCGGCGACCGCAGCATGTGCTGCTATTATTCCAACTCGGACAGCAATTACGGATATCGAGGCTGTTCCCTGGAACCACGGTCCCCGCTGCCCTCTGCGAACGGGGGCAACGCCGGTCCTGTGCTGCTGGAGGCGCCAAAGAACTTCTACGTGATGTTCCGGGTGGAGCGCAACGAAGTGACGAAGCTGCGGACGTTCTCCGCCGATTGTGAGCTCGATGCCGGCGGCACAACCATTCACTGGCTTACGGGCGTGCGCGCGGCCGATAGCGTGACTCTGCTGGCAAGCTACCAACCAACTCAGTCGAATGCGCTGTCAGCCATCGCCCTGCATCTGGATCCATCGGCGGACGCGGTGCTGGAGAAGTTTCTGGCTCCCAGCGAGCCGGAGTCGGTGCGGCGTCGAACGGCAGTCCAGATGGGCCAGCTTCGCGGACGGAAGGGCTTTGAGGTTTTGCGCGGGATGATGCGGGATGAGAAAAACGAACGGGTGCGGGAGAGCGCGGTCCAGGGTTTGGCATTCAGCCGTGAACCGGGCGCGCTGGAGATGGTTTTTTCGGCCGCCAAGAGCGACCCGAGCATCCGGATCCGCGGCGAGGCCGTTAGCTGGCTGGCTCGTGAGGCGGGAAGGAAGGCAAGCGGCGCCATTCAGGAAGCGATCGAATCCGATCCCGAACTGTCGGTCAAGAAGAAAGCGGTGTTCGCCCTCAGCCAGCTTCCGCGCGACGAAGGGATACCGCTGCTGATCGACGTCGCGAAGACTAACAAGAATCCTGAAGTCCGCAAGCAGGCGATGCACTGGCTGGGGCAGTCGCACGACCAGCGGGCATTGTCTTTCTTTGAAGAAGTCCTGAGCAAATAAAAAAGCCCGGCGCCTCCTTGAGGGAGACACCGGGCTTCTTGCGTCCAGGTTGCTATTTCTTCTTTTTGGCGCCGGCTTTCGATGCTGCCGGGCGGCGAACGGGGGCGGGAGCTGCCTGTTCCGGCCAACCGCCAATTTTTTCCTTCTCCACATCCATCGTCAGCATGAAGGGAGTCTGGGTGAAAGAGGTCGGCACGCCTTCAAATTCAATCACAGTTCCCGCATCGGCCTTTCCGGCGAGAGGTGCACTCAGGTTCAGCGTAACTTCCCCCGTAGTGTCGTCGGACATGGCCAGAACGAGTGTTTTCGGCTTGACCGCCGGCGTTTGGGAGACCAGTTTACCGTGCAGCTTCGGCAACGCAGCGCCTTTCACGCTGGAATCAAAATACTGCACACCATCGGCCGCCGCCAGAGCTGTCTTCACTCCCATCCACATCGCCAATTCGGGATGACTCTTCTTGAATTCTTCGTCCTTCTTGAATGCATCTTCGGCGAGATCTTTCACGCTCTTGATGTCGAAATTGGGAGGAGGCATGGCATTCGTCTTCGCCATGTTCTTAATGTCAGCGAGGCCGTCCGTGCTGCCGTGCCAGCCTTTGTAGGCTTTATTCAGATAGTCGTCAACCTGCTTGCGGAAATCGGGAGGCAGCGCGCCGGGCCCATCGTAGCTGGCCGCGCGGGCATAGAAGTAAATTGCTTCGGGAGTCCGTTTCGGGTCTTTCTGGCCCCCGATCGACTGTCCCACCCAATAGGAAACCTGCGCGTCCGTCGGGCTCAATTCCAGTTCCTTCCGGAACTCCTTCTCGGCGGCATCCCACTGCTTCTGTTGGATGGCTACCCAGCCCAGCGTCTTGTGGGCCACAGCTTCCATGTCTTTCCGGGCCTTGGCCCAGTCCGCTTCGCTTGTGGGAGCCGGTTTCTTCTCCTTGGCAAACGTCGTATCCAGGTTAGCCAGCATTCCCTGCGCCGCTTTCTCTCCCGTACTCAGCGCTCCGGGACTCATGTCATTCTGAGTCACTGTCAGCAGCGCGATGTAGTAGAGCGACGTGAAATCCTTCGGATCGATCTCCAGAATTTGCTTCGCCGTTTCAATCACCTTCGCCGGCTGATTCAACTGGACGTAGGTTGTCAGGTAAAACAGCAACCGCTCCTTTTTGAAGTCGGTGTCGGCGTATTTCTCTTTCCATGTATTCAGGAACTCCAAGCGCTTCGTGGGGTTCTGTTCTTTAGTGATCGACTCGTACAAATCATACTCGGCGCGATCCTTTACTTTTTTCTCGGGCGCCGGCGTGGCTTGGCCCCACATGGAAACGCAGAAGACGGCCGAAATTGCGGCCGCACATATCGTCTTGGAAATTCTCACCAGCACTCCTGGCCTCCCAAACTTAAAGATAAAATTGCTAGTTCTCTCTCGTACAGCAACGTTCCCCGTTATCGCTTTGCGCACGCGGACACACGATAAACAGTCAGTATCGTATTTGCGGAGTATACCGGAATCATCTTCAGCCCGCAATAGCCTGTAACCTTTAGATGCGCCATCCCTTAAACTTGTTCCCGGCAATACGGAACTTGTCGTTCGTTCCCGTCCGGTAGCCGCGCCCGATTGTGTTAGACTCCCTATCTCATGAGATATTTCGATCTCTCAGTGATCCTTATCTACTTAGTCGGGATCACGTGGTTCGGATCGCGGTTCCGCTCAAACCAGAAGACTCTCAAGGATTACTTCCTGGGTGGCAGAAATGCCCCGTGGTGGGCGATCGGGTTCTCCATCGTCTCGGCGGAAACCAGCACGCTCACGGTCATCGGCACACCCGGAATCGCCTTCAACGGCAACTTCGGCCTGCTCCAGGTAATCATGGGCTACCTGCTAGCCAGAATCATCATATCCGCTTTATTCCTCCCGCACTACTTCCGGGGGGAGATGTTCACCGCCTACGAACTGATGCAGCGCCGCTTTGGACAGCGCATCCGCAAGCTTACCGCCGGGACCTTCCTGATTCTGAGGGCATTAGCGGAAGGCGTGCGTGTGTTTGCGATTTCCATCGTAATCGGCATCATCCTCGGGACGGGAGAGATTGCATCCATCGTGCTGATCGTCTGCCTGACTCTTTTCTACACCTTCGAAGGGGGAATGACCGCGGTAATCTGGACAGACGTGGTTCAGATGTTTCTCTATGTCGGCGGAGCGATCCTGAGCTTTTTCGTCATCCTGGACAAAATTCCGGGGGGTTGGGATCACGTGGCGGCCGTCTCCGGCGGCCTTCATAAACTGCAGGTATTCGATTTCCGCTTTTCCTTCACGCCGGAATTCTTCACGCGGACCTACAGCTTCTGGGCCGGGCTAATCGGCGGGGCCTTCCTTACTACGGCAAGCCACGGAACAGAGCAGCTTATGGTTCAAAGGCTGCTTGCCGCCAAGACGCTGCGGGAAAGCCGCCTCGCGCTGTTCACCAGCTGGTTCGTTATTTTCTTTCAGTTCTCCCTTTTCCTCACGATCGGAACCATTCTCTTCGTCTACTACAAAGATACGGGATTGCCGGCGCCGAATCCCTCGGACCGGATTTACCCGGACTTCATCTGGAACAGCCTGCCCCACGGCGTCGCCGGACTGGTAATTGCGGCGATTCTGGCCGCGGCCATGTCGAATCTCAGCGCCGCTTTAAATTCCCTGGCTTCGACTACGATCATGGATTTCTACAAGCCGATGCTTGCCCTCCGCGGCGGGAAAGTGAGATCGGAGCAATATTTTCTGAAGCTGGCAAGACTAAGCACAATCTTTTGGGGAGTCGTTCTTTTCGGAATCGGTTTGATCGCGCGCAATTGGGGGTCGGTACTCGAGGCCGGACTTTCCATCGCCTCCATCCTCTACGGCGGCCTTTTGGGGGTATTTCTCCTGGGGCTGCTGACGAAGCGCGTCGGCGAAAATGCGGCAATTGCCGGCATGCTGGCCGGCCTGCTGGTCATGTTCTACGTGAAGGTATATACGCCGATCGCCTGGACCTGGTACGTCTTCATCGGCACAACGGTTACTATTTTTGTTGGTTACGCTGCCTCATTCGCAATTAAGGAACGCTCAAAATCAAGCTCAATGGAGACTCATGCCTGAAACACCGGGATTACGAAGAGACTTAGGGTTGTGGGGCGCGGTTGCCATCGTCGTTGGGACGGTAATCGGCAGCGGTATTTTCCTTGTTCCCAAGGCGATGATATTGAATGTCGGATCTCCGGGCATGGTTTTCGCTGTCTGGGTCTTTGGCGGTATTCTCACCATGTTCGGCGCTTTGACCTACGCCGAATTGGCTGCGGCCCTGCCCGAGGCCGGAGGCGAATATGTCTATCTGCGGGAAGCTTATGGTCCATTTTTTGGTTTTCTCTACGGATGGACGCAGACGTGGGTAGCCAAGAGCGCATCCATCGCTACACTGGCGACGGGTTTTTTCTACTACCTGGCCAATTTCTTTCCTCAACTGGAAAAAGTGGTGGGTACTATCCCGATTCCGCTGGGTGATAACGGCGGTCCGCTGGAAATCCGATCGGGGCAGTTACTCGCCATGGCGGTAATCCTATTCCTGGCCGTTGTGAACTATTTCGGCGTGAAAATCGGAGGAGGCGTGCAGATCGCCGTAACTATCGTCAAAGTCGCCCTGATTCTGGGCATCATCGTCATCGGACTCACCTCAGGGCAGGGAAGTACAGCAAACTACACGACTTCCATCCCGGTCGCCGGTGGGTTTTCGGGCTTTTTTGCCGCCTTGGTAGCCGCGCTCTGGGCTTATGACGGCTGGAATAACGTTAACATGGTAGCATCGGAAATCAAGAGTCCGCAGCGCAACCTGCCGCTTGCCCTAATAGGCGGAGTGAGCCTGGTGGTGCTGATTTATCTGCTGACGAATTTCGCCTACTTTTATGTGCTTTCCGGTTCGGAGGTAGCCGCAAGCGACCGCGTAGCCGCCTCAATGATGCGTAAAGTGATGGGACAGGGCGGCGCTAATGCCGTCAGTATTGCCGCGATGATCTCGATTTTCGCCGCGCTCAATGGTTCTATTCTCTCCGGGGCGCGCGTGCCTTATGCGCTGGCCCGCGATGGGTACTTCTTTAAACCGATCGCGCGCGTCAATGCCAGCTTTCACACGCCTGGAGCGGCGGTGGCGCTGCTCAGCATCTGGTCGGCGTTGCTGGTACTTAGCGGACGATATGACCAGCTTTACACAATGGTGATATTTTCCAGTTGGATTCTTTACGCCATGGCAGCGGCGTCGGTTTTAGTGCTGCGAAGAACACAGCCAGACCTGCATCGGCCCTACCGCACTCTCGGTTACCCCGTGGTTCCCATCGCATTCGTGCTGGTAGCAATTACCCTTCTGGTGCAAACCATGCGCACCTATCCGCGCGAATCCATCCTCGGTTTAGTCTTCATATTGGCGGGATTACCCTTTTATTTTCACTGGAAACGCCGCGTTTTGGTAAAATGAGCGGTACTTCAGTCCGGGAGCTACACCCCCAAAGTCCTTGGGTCCATGCCCCCCTTCCGTCTCATTGTTCTGATTTCAGAACAAACCGCTTGAAATCCTGTAGAAAATAGGTTACAACTGCAAGTGCGGCATTATGGAAAGGCCTGCTTTGTTCCTGAATCAGAACAAGCCGGTAAATTTCTCCATCTGGCCGACTTGCTTGGGAGAGCAAATTAATGGACGTTAGCAAAATGTTGGCTGAATTGCGCCAGGAACGGGAAGCAATTGAAGAAGCGATCCTGATATTGGAGAGGTTGGCCAGGGGCCGGGGCAAACGCCGCGGCCGTCCTCCTCTTTGGATGACGACCGGCGACGCGCCAGTTCGCCGCCGCGGGCGCCCTCCAGGGAGCAAGAACAAGCCCAAAGAGAGTGCCTCGGCGGACTAAGTTGTACCTAACGATCGGGGGGCCGGCGTTGAATCCAGGCCCCCGCTTTGTGGCTCAATAGAGAAGATAGTTCTTTCGATGTTGGAGAAACCGGAGCAGGCCAGGCTGAATTTTCTGACTTATGACCGCCGGATCTTCGCCCTCCTCCATTGCCTTGAGGATGGTGGGATTACCGGTTAGTTTCTCATCCGCTGTCCAGTTCATTTTGCCCGGAAACAGTTTCGAAAGCGCGACACCCAGCTCCAAGCCAAACCCTGTGCTGCTAAAGGCTTGGCGGTCAGTGATGACGAACCGTACACCTTCGATTGTCTTCCCCGAAAAATTGGAGCTTGCCGGCTGAAACTGTGTAGCATAGACTCGGATTCCCGGAATCTGCCGGGCATTCAAGTACGCCGCCAGTTCGCGGCCCCGGATCCATTCCGCGCCGATCTGTTCAAATGGAGCATCGGTTCCGCGCCCCACGGAATAGACTTTTCCTCCCTCCAGCATCCCGATCCCAGGGTAAAGCAGTGCCGCATTCAGGCTTCGCATGTTTGGCGAAGGATTCACCCAGGGCAGGCCCGTGGAATCGAACCAGTCCCCGCGCTGCCAGTTTTTCATTGCGACCACTCGCAATTCGGCTTTAGGATGGAAATCGTCGTTCAGCATTTGAGCTAATTCGCCCATCGTCATTCCATGCCGCACCGGCATTTCGTAGCAGCCGATGAAAGATTTAAGATTGCGCTCGAGGACAGGGCCCTCCACATGTGTACCTGTGATCGGGTTCGGCCGGTCGAGCACGATAAAGGGAAGCTTCCGCCGGGCTGCCTCTTCCATCGCGTTCGCCATGGTGCAGGTATACGTGTAGAAACGCGCGCCGACGTCCTGTATGTCAAACACCAGAACGTCCAGGTCCCGCAGCGTATCGTCCGAAGGCCGGCGATTCGCACCCAGGTAGAGGCTGTGGACCGGGAGCCCCGATTTTTCATCTTTTGCGTTCGCAACGTTCTCGTGATCCTCCTTGCCCAGGATGCCGTGCTCGGGGGAGAACAAGGCTTTCAAGTTCACTCCGGCGGACAGCATGAGGTCAATATTGCGGCGGCCGTCGCGGCTGAGGCCTGTGTGGTTAGTTATCAAACCCACGCGCTTTCCCTTCAGCGATTGAAAGCCCTCCTCGGCCAGGACATCCAGCCCGGTTAGCACCTCGGCATTGCGGGCCGCGGTCCGGACGGCCGGCGGGCGCTGGCTGAGTACAACGGAGCCGGGCGCGATGTCGACATTCAATCCCGCGGCGGCCATGCTGGCAACGCGTCCGCGCAGCGAGGTAATGGGAGGGCGGCGGTTGGGATGTACGCTGTTGGCCAGCAGAATCACGAAACTGTTGGTAGCCGGGTCCATCCACAGGGACGTGCCGGTGAATCCGGTATGGCCATAGGAGCCCAGGGGAAACAATTCGCCGCGATTTCCGGAAAAAGGCGATGAGATATCCCAGCCGAAGCCGCGCAGCACTGGCTGGTCGGCGGGAGTTTGCGGAGATGTGAACGTTCGCACCGCAAGAGGGCTGAAAATGCGCACGCCTTCTCGCTCCCCCATCCCGAGCATCATGGTAGCGAACCGCGCCAGGTCCGCAGCCGTAGTAAAGAGCCCGGCATGCCCGGCCACCCCGCCCATGAAACGTGTAGTCTCATCATGGACAACGCCCCGCAGCGGGGCGCCGCCCGCGGTTACCACCTCCGTGGGCGCGATGCGCCCTACCAGCGAAGCAGGCGGCAGGAACATGGTCTCTTTCATCCCCAGGGGTCCGAAGATCTTTTCGTGCGCGTAAGCAGGGAGCGGTTGATGGCTGACCCTGCGCACGATTTCGCCCAGCAGAATGAAGTTGATGTCGCTGTAGACGAATTGCACTCCGGGCGGCGATGCCGGTTTGTCGATCAGGGCTTTCTGGATTCCCGTTTCGTACCCGTGCCACTCCGGCCGCAGGTCCAGATCCGGCCGCAATCCCGAGAAATGCGTCAGGAGTTGTTTCAGGGTGATGTCGCTCCTGCCGGCCTGGTATTCGGGCAGATATTGGGTCACTTTGTCGGCCAGCCGGAGTTTGCCTTCCTCCACCAGTTTCATCACGCAGGACGTAGTGGCTACTACCTTCGTGAGCGAAGCTGCGTCGAAGATGGTGTCCATCGTCATCGCTTCTTTGCGCGGAACCAGCGCGCGGTAGCCATAGGCCTTCTGGTAGACAATCTGGCCATTGTGGCCGATCATGAGAACCGCGCCGGGAATCTGGTCGTCTTTCACGGCCTGCTCGATGGCGGCATCCAGCGCAGGCCCCGCCGTGAACTGGATCTGCGCGCTCAAGACGCCCGCACACACAAACCCGGCAAGTATCGCCGGTCTCATAACAGCCTCCGGGCGATCTCTTCGAGAACGCCGGCGAGGCGGAAATCCCGCTCCGTAATTCCGCCCGCATCGTGGGAAATCAAATCGACAGTCACGCGATTATAGACGTTGGACCATTCCGGATGGTGGTCCATTTTCTCGATGGCCGGGGCGGCGGCGGCAATAAAGCCGATGGCAAGAGCGAAGCCGGGAAACTGGTATTCCCGGTGCAATTTCCCGCCCGTGATCGTCCATTCCGGCAACGTGGAGAGCCGCCGCTGAATCTCTTCAATAGATAATTTCATGTTGGTTGCAGCGCTGTACCGCTATTATGTTTAGGATGTCACAGCCGCTGCCTCGCTTGCGCATGAATCTGGACTTCATGCCGTCCCCCGTGGAAGATCGACCGGGGCTACTGATCCGTGATTCCTATCAATACTCCGACGCGACGCTCATCATTCCGCCGGTTCTGGTGCAGTGCCTGCAGTGTTTCGATGGCAGGCAAACGGCGCTGGACATGCGGGAACTGCTGGTCCGTTTGACCGGAGAATTGGACGTCAGCAAGATTCAGGAGCATTTGGCGGAAACTCTGAGCGCCGCGGGTTTTCTGGAAGACGAAGCGTTTGAGCGGATGAAGGCCGAGCGGCAGCGGGCCTTTGCCGAATCCCCCGTGCGCGAACCTGTGCATGCCGGGGCGGCATATCCGGACGATCCCGAGGAGCTGCAGCGGACTCTTGCCGGATATATGACGGGAGGCGCCCCGCCGGCCGGGGATGGTCTGATGGGCATAGCCGCGCCGCATGTCAGCCCGTTCGGTGGATGGGAGACCTATCGCGCCGCCTACAGTGCGCTGGGTCCGCAACACAAAGACCGTACCTTTGTCATTCTAGGCACTTCGCATTACGGAGAGCCGGACCGGTTCGGGCTGACCCGCAAGCGCTTTGTCACGCCCTACGGAGAAGCCCTCACCGATCTGGAATTGCTCGAAAAGTTAGCTGGGGAACCGGCGGTCAACATGGAGGACTACTGCCACTCCATCGAGCACTCCATCGAATTTCAGGTCTTATTTCTGCAGCACCTTTACGGCCCGGAGGTGCGCATTCTGCCCATCCTGTGCGGAGCGTATGCGAACAGCATTTATAAGGGTGGCACCCCTGAATCGAATGACCATGTGAACCGCTTCTTCGGCCGCCTGGGGGAGATCGCCGCGAAGGAATCGGATCGTCTGCTCTGGGTGTTGGGTATCGATATGGCGCACATGGGACAACGCTACGGCGATGAGATGAATGCGTATGCCGATCGTGCGGAGATGCTGGTGGTGGCCGAGCGGGACCGGCAGCGCATGGACCGCGTGAACGCCGGCGACGCCAGGGGCTTTTGGGATCTGGTGCAGCAGAATCATGACGATTTGAAATGGTGCGGATCGTCTCCCCTCTATACATTCCTGAAGGCGAACCCGGGCGCGCGCGGCGCGACTCGCGGTTACCAGCAATGGAATATCGACGAGGGCAGCGTAGTCAGCTTCGGCGCTATCTCGTTCCAGTAGTGTAAATGCCGAAGAACGTTTCCGGCTTCAGCGCGCCCGACCGGATGTAATGGCGGTCCAGTTCCCAGATGAAGTCAACGATGCTTCGATGCAGTGAATTGTCCAGGTCGTAGTTCGGACCGTACATGGTATCGAAGAAACGGCGCGAGATGCTGTAGTACGGTACGAAAACTTTTCGCTCGAAGCGTTCTGAAAGGATCTGGATAATCTCTCCGGAACGGATGCACTCCATGCCGGACTTGCTGGTATCGGCTTCCCAGAAATCTTCGTCGAATCTTGGGCCTTCGGGATAGGCTGTGTGGTTCACACGCAGCTCCTTTGGCAGCGTTCGCCATAGATTCCGCACCACGTCCCGCGTCTCCGGCCACATCTGGTATCCCGACGGCGTCACGACGTCCAGCACTACCAGTTCGCCGCCGGGGCGAAGCGTCTGATGGATTTGATCGGCCAGCCGTTCGAGTTCAATCACGTGGTGCAGCGAGGCGTGACAGAAGACGACATCGAATGCCGCTTGCGGCAGATCGGCTGTGTTCAGATCCATTTGCTCGAATCGCACCGGGAAGCCCTGGCTCGTGGCCCGCTGCCTCCCTAGATCGAGGAGCGCCGGGTTGAAATCCGTGCAGAGGATGGACGCTTCCGGAGTCCACTCCGCGACAGTCAGTTCAATGCCGCCTGGGCCGGACCCTAGTGAGATCATCGTCGCACCGGGCGTAGGGCGGAGGCGCTTGATGAGGTAGCTGGTTAGGACGGAGCCGACGGCATTGCGGATCAGCTCAGTGGAACGTACTTCCATCTCCGTCCAGACCGGCGGGACGGGCTGCAGCAGCGGACGCACTTCCGCCGGGCCTGCGAAGCCGGAGAAAACCTCGGAGTAGTGCTCGATCTCAGCTTTCTTGTGCTCTTCGTAATCCGGGGAATCTGTCTTCAGCAGACCGGCCATCCACTACTGACCGTTTACGGCTGCCAGCCAGTAGCCGGGCCGAGTACGGATATTGTAGTTTCCGTTGATTTCCACGCGAATGGTGTGGAAGCCGCCTTCCAACTTGTTATTCGGGTTATAGGAGATCAGATATTGATTATGAATCTCACGCCCGATCTCGGAGACGGCATTCTCCAACGATTTCTGCGTCACAAAGCCCATCTCCCGGCCTCCGGTGTACTTGGTGAACACCTCCACCGGATTGTCGACAAAAATGCCTTTGACGTCCCGAAAAATTTCCGTAAACAGAGGAACAAAGTTGGCGCCGTAGCCCTGGCTGCCGGTGAGCTGCGCATTGCTGGTGGGAGTGTTGACGGCGCCGGCCGGAACGTGGCGCGCCCCTGCCGGAATGGGGTCGGGACGTGGAATTGCCGGCGCGGTCATGGTTTCTGTATAGGCACGGGATATGTTCAAGGCGTAGACCAGCACGTTGTTGATCTGCGTAGTGGCCAATGACTCGCGCAGGCGGCCTTCGCTGCCTTTATCGCGCGACTCTGCGATCAGCAGGACAATCCGCCGCCGCTCTTTCGAGCGCGATTTCAGCATCCGGCTGGCCTGTTCCACCGCATCGATCATCCGGCTGCTGGAACTGCCGGGTTTCAATTTTTTCAGCCCCGCTTCTACCTTGTTGGTGTCCGTGGTGAAATCCTGCAACACTTGCAAGCGGTGATCGAAAGCCAGTATCGCCACTTCTCCCTGCTCGCCGGCCATCAGATTGGTGAGCAGGCTGCCGATCCGCTGCAGCTTCGGCAGCACCGACTCTACCTTGGCATCGGCCTGAATCGCCACCACCAGTGAAATGGGCGCAAAGCTTTCATCCACAGTTATCTGCTGCGGTTTATCGTTGTCGAACAGCGTAAACTGGCTCGGCTTCAGATCGTGAACGTACCTGCCGTCACGATCCGTAACAGTAGTCGGCGCGATTACAACTGTGACGTTGGATGTAATGACGCGATCAGCCGCACTCTCTTCCTGCGCGTACACGGCGAAACCGGCTAGCGCCAGGATTCCAACAGCAAGGATCGGGATAGCAAGTTTGGCACGCATTCTATAGTGTGACGTCATGGGCCGGATTAGAGTTTCGGATCAACAAGTGGTGTGCTCCGTGTTGCCGTACAACAGATCTACGACATGCGGCACTACATCCATGATCGCATTCAATGACTCCACCGCGCCGCGCGGGGATCCGGGCAGGTTCACAATCAGCGTCTTGCCCCGGGTTCCGGAGATGCCCCTGGAAAGGATGGAGGTCTTCGTGATTCCGTGGCCGCTCATCCTGATCCATTCGCCAAAACCGGGAATTTCCCGCTCAATCACCGCTTTCGTCGCCTCGGGAGTTACGTCGCGCAGGGCTACTCCGGTGCCGCCGGTGGTGAAGATGACGGAGACCGCGCCGCTATCGGCGAGCTCCGACAGCCGCTTGGAGATCAAGGGCGCCTCATCCGGTATCACTTCGCACCGCACGGTCCAACCCAATTTTTCCAGCCGGGCGCGGACGGCCGGACCGGACACGTCCTGGCGCTTCCCGGCGTGGGAAGAGTCACTGATGGTGAATACTGCCGCGGAACACTTCATCGTTTAAAATCTCCACTCTTTCCGCCGGTTTTCTCCAGCAGATAAAGATCCTGAATCTCGATTGACTTATCCAATGCCTTGGTCATGTCATATACCGTCAGCGCGGCAACCGCCGCCGCAGTGAGGGCTTCCATCTCTACGCCAGTCTGGCCGCTGGTACTCACGGTGGAAATAATGCGTACGCCTTCTTTCTCGACACACACTTCAACGTCCGCGTGGGACAACATCAGGGGATGGCAAAGCGGAATCATCTCTGCCGTTTTCTTGGACGCCATGACGCCGGCGATGCGCGCAATCTCCAGCGGATTTCCTTTGGGATTCTCGGGCAGTTTCTTCAAAACCGAAGGGCGGATTCTCACAAACGCATGCGCCTTCGCGGTCCGCCGCGTGGTTTGCTTTGCCGAAACATCCACCATCCGCGCGGCGCCTGCCGCATCGTAGTGAGAAAGACTCTTCATTTGGCCATTACCCGCATGAAGTCTCCTGCCGCCCACGATTCGCGATCCGGCTCCGCCACCAGAAATGCATTTGCTCTGGCCATGGCGCCTACATCGCCTGAGCCTTGCCAGCCCGTTGGCGTTAATGTGGCGCCGTCGGAACTCAACTGCGCGGGCAGGAACCGGGTGAGGCCCGGACGGTGGCGGAACTCGTGGGTCAGGCGCGCCTGCATCAGATGCAGCGGAGCCTCCGCCGCACCGCTGAGCAATTCGATCGCAGCGCGCGCGAATAATTCGAACGTGATCATCGTGGACGCCGGATTTCCTGGGAGACCGAAGAAGAATTTGCCGGCGGCCTGCCCGAACACCAGCGGCTGTCCCGGTTGAATCAGGACACGGTCGAAGTAGAATTCCGCATCGAACTCGGTGAGCACCTTCTCGACGATATCGTATTTACCCGCCGAGACACCACCAGACAACAGCAGCAGATCCGCTTGCAGCCCAAGCGCGATGGACTCTCTGGTTGCTTCATAGGTATCGCGAGCCACCGGCAGGATGCCGGCGATACCGCCCGCGCGTGTCACCTGTGCGGCGATCGACGCGGAGTTGGAATTCCGTATCTGGTGCTCCAGCGGCGTGCCGCTCACCTCGACAATCTCGTCGCCCGTTGCCAGAATAGCCACGCGCGGCTTGGGGTATACCAGCACCGCTGTCCGCCCGACGGTTGCCAGCATGGCAATTCCGGCATAGTCGAGACGCATTCCGGCACGAAGTACAACAGAGCCTCGCGGTGATTCGCATCCCTGCGGATTGATGAAGTCGCCGCTCCGCACTTCGCGACCGGTAGTCATGAGGCCGTTATCGAGCGTGACGTGCTCCACCATGACGATCGCGTCAGCGCCCTCGGGAACGGGAGCGCCGGTCATGATTTCAACTGCTTCGCCGGCTCGCACCGAACCATGAAAACGGTCGCCGGCCCGCACCTCGCCAATCACACGAACTTTGCCCGGAAAATCGGCAGCGCGAACTGCGAAGCCGTCGCGCACGGAACGGGCTAAAGGTGGATAGTCGCGGTCTGCGTGCACGTCTTCGGCTAAGACGCGGTCCGCGCAGTCCTGCAACGCGACGCATTCCGGGGCCGCCAAGACGCGGCGCGCGCCAACTTCAAGCAGCACGCGTTCCCGCGCTTCCGAAAATTGCAACGTCGCCACCTGTCCATCTTCACACGAGCTACCCTACGCCACCACTGCCGCTGTGCGTAGGAACACACTCGCCAGCGCGGCATCCCCTTTGCATTCCACAAGCGCGGCTGCCTCGCCGCTCTTGTATGCGTTCGTCAATAGCCGCCAGGCGGTGTCCTGCTGTAAGTGCACTTCGGCGTGCGCGGATGAAGAGGGTGCACCGTCGAACAAGCTCCATCGGCCACCCTCGCGCAGCACTGACCAGTCGCCGCGGGCTTCCCCTGAGATCCGCACGGTGATCGTCGTTCCAGGCGGCGCTTCCACATGCCGGTAAGTGTGTGGCAGGGCGCGCAGGAAGAGCGCCAATACGGGATGCAGAAGTTTTCGCGAAGTGATGGGCGGCTGGCCGGCCGCATCGCGAATCTGCTGTTGATGGTGCCATCGTTCCGTGTACTCCCGGCCGATATCGAACCAATTCGGCGATACGGTGTCTCCGGCCCAGGCCACAGGAATTCTTGCAGGAGCTTGAGGATCGAGTGAGGCGAACAGAGCCGATACTTGTGGACCCGTTAAGGCAAGAAACTCCGTCAGCAGCCGCGGACTCATTCGACGGGCTACTGCTACCCACTGCGCATTCAGATCATTCAAAAACGCGACGAGGTTCTGGTAATCGCTGAGGTCGACTGCCGGCGGCGGAGGGCGAAACCCGTCGCGGGAGCCGGAGAGCTTGCGAATATCTCCGTCCAGCAGATGCGCCGCAAGATCGCGAACGCTCCAGCCCGGGCAGGCGGTCGGCCTGGTCCAATCCGCATGATCCATGCCGGCCAACGATTCCATCAGCTTTGCGTGCAGTTCAGGGAAAAGGCTGACGACCGGCACCGGCCCCACGGCGATCATGTTTTCCAGAATACCCCCGTGAGCCAAAACGAGAGAGCATTTCCGCGTATTTTGATATGAAACGTGTTTTTGGTACCACCTTTACCCTTGCTGCATTGAGCGCCGGCGCTCTTTTCGCCGGCGACCTTCTACCTTTGCAATTTGGAAATACATGGACGTACCGCGAATCGAGAACAGGACAGGAGTTTACGGTTCGGGTCAGCACGCCGTTGATGCGCGATGGCCAAGTCTATTACTCGCTGATGGGCTACGGCACAAAGACCCTGTTCGTGCGTGAGAACGAGAATCACGACCTGGTGTACCTCGCGGACGAAACAGAGAGCGAATTGCCGCTGACTGTTTTTGCCCCATCCGACCGGACCTGGTGGGAAGCTCCATTTCGTCCCTGTGAGCAGGAAGGACAAACCCAAAGCAAGCGAGGCAGCTACGACGGTTCGGGTGGTCCATTCTCAAACGTACTTGAGGTTCGCTACCGCTCATTCGGCTGCGCGGACACGGGAGTAACTTCCGAGCAGTATGCCGAGAACATCGGCATGGTTCGCCGGGTCACTACATCCATCCTCGGTCCGGTCCAATTCGACCTGGTTTACGCGCGAGTGGGGAATGTGTTGATCGATGCGTCGCCCCATGCCAGATTCACGGTGTCGGTGGTACGGCCGCCCACGGCGGATTTTATTCAGGTGGGCCTACGTTTGCAAATGGATTCCGCGCTACCGCTGACGCTCGCATTTCGATCCAGCCAGGAATATGACGCCGTGCTTCGCGATGCCGAGGGCCGCGTCGTCTGGCAATGGTCCGCGGAACAGGTGTTCGCCCAGGTGGAACACCAAAAGTCAGTCAACGGGGAATGGACGGCGTCTCTGCAAATGCCCCGTTCGGTGCTGCCCGCTGACGAATCGCAGGCTCGAACCTACAGCCTGCAGGCATGGATTACGACAACCGGCATCACGCCTGCGTTCGCTGCAACGCATCCCTTTGCCCTCGGACCCGTCCCGGCGAAATAGTCACCAGATCCGGAATCCTTCCCGTGAAATCTGCGCGGGAAGGATTTCGGCGGCGTGACCATGGATGGCGAAGATCTGCCGCACCAGGTCGCAAACCTGCTCGCAGCCGCGTTCATAAAAGACCAGAATAGACGGACCTGCGCCGCTGAGGGTACATCCCAACAAGCCCGGCGCCCGGAGTTTCAAGGCCTCCTCCAGACCCGGCACCAGTTTGGCGCGATACGGCTGATGCATCCGATCCTCCAGCGCCGTCGGAAACGCCGAGATGGTACCCGTCGACAGCGCGGCGATCAAAAGCGCAGCACGTTGAATGTTAAAAATGGCGTCCTGTTTGCTATATTCCAGCGGCAGCACCGACCGCGCCTGCACTGTGGGCAGCATGAAGTCGGGGACGACGACCGCGACGTTGAAGTGGTCGGGCATTTCGAGCCGTACCGCCCTGGCCACACCGCCGGAATCAATCGCGCTGGCTACGATGGATCCCAGCACACAAGCGGCAACATTGTCGGGATGCCCTTCGATCTTTGCCGCCTCATCCAGAATGCGGTGCGGCTTCCAGCCAAGCCCCAGCAGGTGGTCCGCGATCACCACGCCCGCCGTCAATGCCGCGGCGCTGGAACCCAATCCTTTGCCCAGCGGAATCCCGTTGTCGATGGCGAGTGTAATGGGCGGTAGTGTCCCGTCCATGTCCTGCGCCACTGTGAGCGCTGTTTGCCAGATCAAATTATCGGGACCGCACGAAATGGAGCTTGCATCGCGGCCCGATGCGGAAATGGACAGCGTACGGCTCGGTTCAAACCGGCATTCCAAATGTAAGTTCAGTGCGAGCCCCAGGGCATCGAACCCCGGTCCCAGGTTGGCGCTGGAGGCCGGCACACGAACTGTCGTCATCATTCGCCGATCGAAACCTTGCGGCCCTCTCGGCAGGAGGTATACACGCCGCACACTACCCGCAATGCCCGGTAGCCGTCAATCCCGGAAATCAGCGGCTGGCGGCCCTTGCGGATGGCATCGCCGAAATCGAGAAACTGGCGCTCAAAGGGTGTCAACGAAATGGCCATCGGATCGGAGGCGCCTGAAGACACTTCGCGGTCCACCGGCGCCGGCTCCCCGGAATCGTTCGCAATGTCCCAGGTGGTCAACTTGTCGCCCGTGATGACGGCGGTGCCCTTTGTTCCGTGAATTTCAACACGCTCGGAGTATCCCGGCCAGAACGCAGTGGACGCCTGAATCACTCCGGTCGCGCCCGAGGAGTATTTCAGCAGCGCGTTCACTACATCTTCCGATTCAATCTTGTGCAGCGCCCCCAATTGCCAGTAAGCGAACAATTCCTGGACCGGCCCGATCAGCCAGAGCAGGATATCCACCTGATGGACGGCCTGGTTGATGAGCGCACCGCCGCCTTCCGTGGCCCAGCTGCCTTTGATGGGACGGCTGTAATACTCCGCCGAGCGGTACCACTTGACGTACGCATCGGCCTGCAGAATCTTTCCCATTCGCCCTTCGGCGATCGCCTTTTTCAGGAACCGGGTGGAATCGTCGAATCGGTGCTGGCTCACGACGCCCAGCAGGATGCCGGCGTTTGCCGCCACCTCAATCATCTTCTGCGCGGTTTCCACATTCGTGGCGGCCGGCTTCTGAACCTGGATATGCTTCCTGGACTGGGCGCATGCTTCGATGGCCTGCAGCCGGAAGTCGGGGAATGTGCAGAGATCGACGTAATCCACTTTGGGATGCCGGCACACTTCCTCGAAGGTCTTTACAAACTCAGCGCCGGTCTGATCGGCAAACTTCTTTCCGTTGGCTTCGCTGATGTCCGTGCAGACTGTGACGTCGTACCCGATATTTTTGTACGCCTGCGCGTGTTTATAGGAAATCGCACCGGTGCCAATGATTCCAACTCGCAACTGGATTTTCTCCTTGTCTGAATCCGCAAGTATAACAAGCGAAGGACAGCGAAGAAGCTGGAATTCAGCGAATGCGGGAGATTTGCCGCGAAGTGATTCCCAGCAAAACTATCGCGAACAGCATGAGCATTTGAATCCACAGCGGTTGGATGGCGGCAACACCTGTCTCGCCGGTGCCGGCGAAGGCGGGGGTGAGGCAGCAGAGAAGGCCGATGGCCAGCATTTTCCTCATAAGCTCACCCCTATTATGGTTTAGATAACCGCTGATTGGAATACCTTTATGGATGCATTCCCGCCGCGAACGAGGCGATCTGTACTAAGTGCCCGCAAAAGCAGTTTAAGGTTTTTAGCCGAAATTACGGGCTCGAAACTCATTGCGGCTGATTGTCAGTGTGGCCCGGCGTATAAGTTATCGTTACCGTATCGGTGGCCGAGAGACCAGCGGCATTCGTCACGGTGAGCTGGAAAGTGTAATCGCCTTCCGCATCCGAATAGCTGGGAACGGTGACGGTGGGAGTGGCCGTATCTGCCCCGACGAGGTTTGCGGTGGTACCGAAAACCGGCATGAACACCCAATGGTAGGTCAGTGTTCCGCCGCCCGGATCGGTGGAATGAGTGGCATCGAGTTGGAATTGTGGATTGCCGCTGATAAAATTCTTCGGCCCGGCTACTGCAACCGGTACTCCGCTACCGCCGGTGCCGCTGCTTGTGATCAGCTTCCCAGTCCCTTGTTTGGAGAACAGCGTAGCGGCGCCGGCAAGGTTCGCCGCGATGCCTGAAAAAGTCGTTGGAGCCGAGGCGTCCACCGGAACCGTGTAGCCTGTCGAGACACTGACAAGCGCGCCGGATATATCGCCAAAGGGTGTGCCGGTGGATCCACTCGCGGCAGTTCCGAAGAACAGTACGGCATTTGCGGGCTTCGCACTGAGTTCAACCCGTTCCACATTGACCGTGTAGGTCCACAACGTAGTAACTCCCGCGGCGCCGGCCGGAGTTGGCAGAGGCGATCCCGCGGCTTCGGCGATCCCGGTAACCTTCAGGGTCTGGGCGGCGGCGTCGTAATTCAGTTGCTGGCGCAGTTCCATGGTCCCGCTGGTGAACGCGGACAGCAGGTCCGCCGGGATATTGGGCGTCACGGTGGAATCTATGCCGTCGATGGGAACAACGGATTCCAGGGTTAGCGCCTTCAGGTTGGGCACGGTTGTAATTCCGGCGCCGGGCGTTTGTCCGTTCATAGCCAGCAACGCAAAAAGGGGTGCAACAACAATAGACGTGATACGGCTCATTGAATAGATCTCCTTATTTGCCGGTTAAGCGGCTTATGCTGCGGCCTGGCTACGCGCGGGAAGCCGCGCGCATGCGGGACCGAATGGGTTTTGTTTCGTCCAGTTGTACGGGCGAAGCGTCTAGCAGTTGGAACACAGCCACGCTGTCTGAGTTGCCCTATTTTAATGAGAGATTTCAGATGTTCTATTTAGAAATGGCGCATTTATTGTAAATTACATTACATCTTTTAAAGATATATTGTTAATATTGTAAAGGCAGCGCAAGGGAAGGATTCATGCAGCCAGGCACCGCCGCGGATATGATATCTCTACAAGCCATGTTCCGCCTCTTCGCCCTCATCATCACATTCACCATGGTTCCGGTTGCCGCGCAGCAGCCAACGGGACGTATTGAGAAGGAGGCCGAAGACGTCCGCCTTCCCAGTGGCAAGATGCAGAAAGATGAGATTCTGAAAGCGGACCACGAGAAGACTCTGGAAGATGCCGCCGCGCTGTTGAAGGCGGTTGAGGATTTGAAGATGGACCTCGAAAAGACAGACCGCCATGTGCTGTCCATCGGCACCCTGAAGCAGCTGGATAACATTGAAAAGCTGACCAAGAGGATGCGTTCCCGGCTCAAAAAATACTAGTTCCTGTGTTAGCCTGAAACTTCCCTTTATGACATCGATACGCGAAAAGACGCAGTTGATGAGTGCCTCGGAAATTGACCGCACCCTGGTCCGGCTGGCGCACGAAGTTTTGGAGAAGGCCGAGGATCTGGCTAAACTCGCCTTCATCGGGATCCGGCGCCGCGGTGTACCGCTGGCGCAGCGCCTCGCCCAGAAGATTACCGCACTCGAGAACCTGCAGATTCCAGTGGGGATTTTGGATATCAACCTGTATCGCGACGATCTATCGACCGTAGGCGTCCAGCCGGTCCTGAACGCAACCGAGATCAACTTCCCCGTTACGGGAAAAGATATTATTCTTTTTGACGATGTGCTCTATACAGGCCGTACTATCCGCGCCGCGTTGGATGCCCTGTTCGACCACGGACGGCCGGCACGCGTGCAGTTGTGTGTTCTGATTGACCGCGGCCACAGGGAGCTGCCCATCGAAGCGCGGTACGTCGGACGCATGGTTCAAACCACGCAGAATGAAATTATAGAGGTGAAGTTTCAGGAGATTGACGGCATGGAGAAGGTGATAATGGTAGAGAGGGTCACCGGCTAGCTTACACCCATCATGAAGTGGACCGCCCAGGAAAAATTTCGCGTTGGATTTGTCCTGCTGCTGATTTTTCCGTTGCTGCTGTGCGTAATGGCCGCGCGCACCGCGATGCGGCTCATTGACTCGGCGGATGATGTAGCCCATACCAATGAGATTGAAAAGAAGCTCACCCGCCTTTTTGATGGATTGAAGGATATTGAAGTGGCCGAGCGGGAATTCATTCTCTCCGGCGATCAAAAGCGGCTGGAACAATTCAAGCGTGGGCGCGCCGATATCGAACAGCAGATTGACGAGTTAAGGCACCTGACCCGCGACAACCACCGGCAGCGCGATTCTTTCGATCTTCTGGAGCCTCTCATCCCCCAAAAATTTGAGGAGATGGAGAAAGCAGTCCGGATTCGCGAAACCGAAGGCGTAGCGGCCGCTTCGGCAATCATCCTCAGCGACAAGAACGACAGCGCGACGGACAACATCAAAACAGTGGTAGACCGGCTGATGGCGGAAGAAGAGCGATTGCTGAAGGAGCGCACCGGAGATCAGAGCCGGAATTTCCGCCGCACCATGATTGTCTTTCTCGCCATGCTGGTTGTGAACGTGGTGCTGGTGCTCGCGTTATTCATGCTCATCAGGCGGGATGCGGGCGAGCGCAGGCGCGAAGAAGAGCGGATCCGGCACTTGAACGCTGATTTGGAGCGCCGGGTGGAGCAACGTACCGAAGCATTGCGGCGTTCCAACGAAGACCTGCAGCAATTCGCCTACGTAGCGTCGCACGATCTGCAGGAGCCGCTGCGCATGGTGGCGAGTTATACCGAACTGCTCAAGCGGCGCTATCACGGCAAACTCGATGCGGACGCGGATCAGTTCATCGATTATGCCGTGGATGGTGTAAAACGGATGACCACACTCATCCGGGACCTGCTTGCCTATTCCAGGGCCGGCGAGACGCCGTCCGAAAAGGTAAAGGAATTGAATCCCGAGGACACCCTCCATATGGTGCTTCAGAATCTGGAAGTCACTATTGGAGACGTTGGCGCGACCATCACTCACGATCCGCTGCCGCCCGTTGAATTCGATCCCGTCCGGCTTTCACAGCTCTTTCAGAACCTGCTGGCCAACGCCCTCAAATACCGCGGCGAGCGTGCCCCATCCGTGCATATCAGCGCCGTGACCCAGGGTGCGGAGACGATCTTCTCTATCGCCGATAACGGGATCGGAATCGATGCCAAATACTCCGAGCAGATTTTCGGAATTTTTAAGCGCCTGCACGGCCGGGAATATGAAGGGACGGGAATTGGCCTGGCCATGTGCAAGAAGATAGTGGAGCGCCAGGGAGGCCGCATCTGGGTGGAATCGCGGCCCGGTGAAGGCTCCACGTTTTCCTTTTCCATCCCCAATCACCGCTCGGCCCGTGCCGCGGGCGCGATGTAAGCCACCCATGTCAGCAACCCATGTCAGCAACCCATGTCAGCAACCCATGTCAGCAACCCATGTCAGCAACC
>JBDUEM010000026.1:0-42369 GCA_040002435.1 Bryobacteraceae bacterium | reverse complement strand
GCTAAGGCGGCCATCCAGACATAGCATCCCGGCAGCAGCCTGAGGATTGCGGTTCGTGTGACATTTCCCTCGTCGCCCGGCAGTTCGCGGCCGATGTCGGAGAATGTGGTCGCCGCAAGCGCCATGGCGATCACTCCGAATACCGCTGCCGCCCGGCCTTTTCGCAGACCCGACAGCAGCAGGCCAAAGGCCCAGAACGGATTCGCATACCAACCGAAGACCCCGGCGAATATTCCGGACCAGCCCACTGCCAGAGCCCTCAGCCCCAACATGACGTCGTTTGGAGTACCGCTGTTGCGAAATTCCAACGCTGGAAGGCAGCAGGCCACCGCGAAGAGCACCGGACTGATCAGGAGCAGCTTCAAGCGATGTGGCCACCCGTAGTCTGGACGGGAACCATATACAGCGACTGGCTGGCGGCCATGAACAATCGATTCCGGCGGGAGCCTCCAAAGCAGATGTTGGCGCAATTTTCCGGCAGCCGGATCATGCCGATCCGTTCGCCGCCCGGCGTGATCACCTGCACGCCTGGCCTCGCGCCCGCCCAGATGTTGCCGTCCACGTCGCAGCGGATTCCATCCGCGGCCGAGGGAGCTCCACTACCGGGCACATCCAGCTGAATAAACCGTTTGCCGTTCCGCACTGAGATACCGTTGATGTCCCAAACTTTCATATCCCGGTCAGAGCCGGTGTCGGCAATGTACAGTTTCTTGTAATCCGGAGAGAAACAGATTCCATTCGGGGCGCTTACTTCATCCGTGATTTTGGTGATTTGCCGGGTCTTGGGATCGACGCGATAGACGGCTTCCTTCAGCTCCTTGGGTGCGCGGTAGCCTTCGTAGTCTCCATTGATGCCATACGGTGGATCGGTAAACCAGATGCCGCCATCGGGATGGACCACAATGTCGTTGGGAGAGTTCAGCCGCTTTCCTTCAAAATGATCGGCGATCACAGTGATGGTGCCGTCGTATTCATACCTCACCACGCGGCGCCCTCCGTGTTCACAGGAAAGCTGGCGGCCCTCGTAGTCGAACGTGTTGCCATTGCTGTACCCGGAAGGGTTGCGGAAGGTGGTGGTGCGCCCGTCTTCCTCGATCCATCGAAGCTGTACATTATTTGGAATATCGCTCCAGACCAAATACCGCCCGACGCCGTTCCACGCCGTTCCTTCCGCCCAGGAAGTGCCGGTATGGAGCCGCTTCATAATGGTGTTGCCAATCATGTAACGGCGGAAGCGATTATCCAGGGCGATGACATCGGGATCGGGATACTGAACCGGATGCTGCCCGGACCAGTCGCGCGAAGTTGGGACTGGAGAAATCGGTGGAGGCGCATTCTGTGCCGCCACCCTAACAGCGGCGCCGCCGCAGAAGGTGGCGGCGAGAAACGATCGTCGATTGTACAGAGAGTCTGTCATACGTTTATGTGTTATACCGCAAAGTCGTTCCGTGCGTGTGAAACTTATGCCGGCGAATGTCCCTGTTTTCGGCTGAGTTGCGCTTATTCCAGTGACGCCGGGCATCGGCGGACAGGAGTGGTCGGTCATGAATGGCGGCAACGGGAAATGGAGAGTTGAAGAGCGCGCAAACCAAGTGCACAACCTCGCGCAAACAACGGACCCGATGCAATCGACGGTGGCTGCACCGAATGCCTACTTTCCCAGCATTCCAGCGATTCGCGCGTTGTAAGAAGCAGACGCTAGGCTGCCACTACTACGGGCAGCTTGGCGGCTTCCCAGGCAGCCAGACCACCGGCCATCTCAATGATGTCCGTAATGCCGTACTGTTGCAGAATGCTGGCGGCAATTGACGACCGGTAGCCGCCGGCGCAATGGACCACGATGCGGCGGTCCAGTGGAATCTCGCCAATACGCTCCTGCAGGTGGTTGAGCGGCAGATTGAGGCTGCCGTCAATGTGTTTCGATGCCCACTCGCGCGGATTTCTGATGTCCAGCACGAGCGGAGTTTCCGCGCTCGCCAGTTCCTCGGCTATGGCTGGGGCGCTGATCCGTTCCGTCGGCCAGATCAGGTCAGGACGGCCAGCCAGCGCCGCCATGCCTCCCCGCATATAGCCTCGGATGTGATCGAAGCCGATGCGGCCCAGCCGCATTGCAGCTTCCTTCTCGCGCCCAGGCTCGGCGATGATCGCGATCGGTTTATCGCGATCGAGTACGGTGCCCGCCCACGTGGCGTATTGACCGCCCAATCCAATATTGATACTGCCCGCAAGGTGCCCTTTCGCATATTCGGCGGCGTCGCGGACATCGAGAATCTGAACACCCGCCTCTCCCATATGCAGCACGTCTTTGAGTTCGATGGGACGGAGAACTTCTTCGAGATTTGTCTCCAGCGACGCATGTTCGCGCGTATTCAGAATGGCGTCGTAGGTGAAGTAGGGCGGGGCATCCGGCTGGTCCGCCGTCACCAGGCGAACGAACTCCTCCTTGGTCATCGGTTGCAGTGCATAGTTCATCCGCCTCTGAGCTCCCAGTGTGGACACGGTGTCGGAAGAAAGATTCTTCCCGCACAGGGAGCCCGAGCCGTGGGCCGGATAGACAAGCGTTTCGTCGGGAAGTGTCAGCAGTTTATTGTGCAGCGAGTCGTACAGGTAAGAACCAAGGTCGTTGGCATTCCAGCCGAGAGACGCGCGCAGGTCCGGCCGGCCCACGTCGCCTATGAACAAGGTATCGCCCGTGAGAACCGCGTGAGGATTTTGCGTGTCCTTTTTTAAATCGAACACCAGGATCGAAATCGACTCGATGGTGTGTCCAGGCGTTTCCAGCACCTGCAGTCGCACTTCGGGGAAATCGAGGGTATCGCCGTCCTTCATCGAAGTGAAAGCATATTCGGCCTTGGCCTGAGAGCCGAGGTGGATGCTTGCTCCGCAGCGGTCTCGCAACTCCAGGTGACCGGCCACAAAGTCGGCGTGAAAGTGGCTGAGAAAGACGTGGCGGATGGGCATGCCGAATGACTCGGCGTCGGTGAGGTATTGCTGGATGTCGCGTTGCGGATCGACAATGATCGCTGTCGAACTGGCTTCATCGGCCACAAGGTACGAGGCGTGCGCCAGGCAGCCAAGATAATATTGTTTCAAGATCATTTGAATTGCTTTCGAGTCTATCACTGCAAGGATCACAGATTCTTTGCGTCATCGCCTCAACAAGTGACACACTAGCTACCAGAATGCTTGCCTGTGTCCTGCACCATTCGGCCCCTGTCGAAACAAATCCGCTTCAGATTCAAGACGACTTCGCGGTGCCTGATCCGGGTTCCGGCAGTGTCCTGATTCGTGTTTCGGCTTGCGGCGTATGCCGCACTGATCTGCACGTAGTGGAAGGAGAGCTTCCCGAAAAGAAAATGCCGGTGGTACCTGGTCATCAGATCGTCGGTGTTGTCCAAAGCACCGGCGCGGATGTTTTCGGAGTGGCTCCTGGCGACCGGGTGGGCGTGGCATGGCTCCACCATACCTGCGGGATTTGCAAATACTGCAAATCCGGCAAGGAGAATCTGTGCGAGGCTGCCGACTTCACCGGTTACACCGTGGATGGCGGATATGCCAGCTATGCCGTCGCGCCGGCGGCTTTCGTTTACCATCTTCCGGCGGGATTTAGCGACTTGCAGGCGGCCCCGCTACTTTGTGCCGGGATTATCGGATACCGGGCACTCAAGCTGGCAAGTCTGCACGCGGGCGCGGTCCTTGGCATCTACGGTTTCGGCGCGGCGGCGCATGTAGCCCTTCAGGTGGCGCGCTTTTGGGGAGTCGAAGTGTATGCTTGCACGCGCGATGAGAGGCACCGGAAGCTTGCGTTGGAGTTGGGTGCAACCTGGGCGGGTGAAGCAACGGAACCGCCTCCGAAGCGTCTGGATGGCGCTATCATTTTTGCCCCGGCGGGCGAGATTGTACCTGCCGCACTGCGCGCGCTCGACAAAGGCGGAACGCTGGTTCTGGGTGGCATTCACATGAGTCACATTCCGCCTCTCGACTACGATTGGCTTTATCACGAGCGTGTGGTGCGTTCGGTTGCCAACAATACCCGGGAAGACGGGCGCGAATTTCTGGATTTGGCGGTGCGCATCCCGGTCGAGACACACACCGAGTCCTTTCCTCTGCGCGAAGCGAACGCGGCCCTGAATGCGTTGAAGAACGACGCGATTCGCGGCGCCGGAGTATTGATCTGCAAATCCTAGACCCCTGCCATGTTTGAATACTTCGCGAATCTGTTTTCCACCGACTTCATGCCGCACGGACATTGCTTCCTATGGCGCCCCGAGATCCTCTGGGTGCACGTGGTGTCCGACGCATTCATCGCAATCGCTTACGCGGCGATTCCATTCGCGCTGTTTCGCCTGGTGCGGTTGCGGCGCGATCTGGCTTTCGATTGGATGTTCTTGCTGTTTGGTCTCTTCATTCTGGCTTGCGGCACCACACATGTCATGTCGATTGTCACGTTGTGGATTCCGGTGTACCGCCTGGAAGGCGTCGTGAAAGCTGTTACCGCCCTCGCATCCGTGCCTACAGCATTCCTGTTGATCGGTTTGGTTCCACGCGTAGTGAAAATCCCCAGCGCGGAACAACTGCGTCAGGCCAACCGGGAACTGGAAGCCGAAAGGCAGCAGGTACGAAAACTCAATCAAGAACTGGAGAACCGCGTAAGCGAGCGCACGGCGGCCCTTGCGCAAGCCAACACCCGTTTGGCCGACCTTACCCGGGCTCTGAACCTCGCTCAAGCAATGATTCGCAAAGCCGACGGGACCATTTTGTTCTGGAGCCAGGGTTCCCAGGAGCTGTACGGTTGGAATTCTGACGAAGCTTTGGGCAAGGACTCTAACCAATTACTGGAAACTCAGTCGGTCACGCCTCTGGAGCAGATTCAAGTCGAGCTCTTGAATTCCGGCCAATGGCAGGGCGAATTGACTCACCGCAAACGGGACGGGAGCCGCGTGGTGGTGGCCAGCCACTGGTCCCTGCAGCGGGGCGGAGATGGCGCGCCCGTTGCGATTACGGAAGTAAATAACGACATTACCGTCCAGAAGCAAGTGGAACTGGAGTTATTGCGAACCAATGAAGACCTGCGCCATTTTGCCTATGCCGCTTCTCACGATCTCCGCGAACCGCTGCGTATGGTGGTGATTTATACGCAGTTATTAGCCAAGGACTACCAGGACAAATTAGACGAGAATGCGGCGGAATTTATTAATTTCGCCGTCGAAGGGGCTCTGCGAATGGAGACCCTGCTCACTGGCCTACAGCAGTATTGGCAAACTGCCGATCAAAGGAGAGCGAATCGCACGAAAGTGGATTGCAACCTGGCACTTCAGCAGGCTAAGCTGAATTTGGGAACCGCCATCGATGAAAATGGCGCAACAGTGACGTCGGACAGATTACCGGTAATTTTTGGAGAGGAGGTTGCGCTCATTCAACTATTTCAGAATCTGATTGCCAACGCTATTAAGTACCGCGCCGCGGAATCGCCCGTAATCCATGTTTCGGGAGAAATTGCAGGCGGAATCGCTACGTTTTCGGTCCGCGACAACGGCATAGGCATCCAGCCGGAATACCGGGGCGAAATTTTCGGTGTGTTCAAGCGGTTGCATGGTTCCCGATATCCCGGAGCGGGAATCGGTCTTTCCATCTGCCGCCGGCTGGTAGAGTTACACGGCGGGCGTATTTGGGTTGAACAGGCCGCCGGCCAGGGTTCAAAATTTATGTTTACTCTTAATGACGCGGCAGGACAGCAGTGAGCGCGATAGCCACTCCGCTGATCACGTTGGTGGAGGACAACCCGGCGGACGTTTACATGTTCCGGCGCGCTCTGAGCGAAAAGGGCGTTGGGTTTCAACTCACCCATCTGGCAGACGGCGAGGCTGCCGTGGCCGCGTTTTCCAGAATTAATAAAGATGTGGACGCGCCGCTGCCGGATCTGGTGGTGCTGGATCTCAATCTTCCGAAGATCGGCGGCATTGAGGTATTGAGCCAGATGCGGCAACTGTCCCGCCTGCGCCAGGTGCCCGTGGCGATTTTGACATCCTCCACTTCCCCCGTGGAAATGCGGACCGCCTACGAGTTGGGAGCCGTGCAGTATTTGCGCAAGCCCACCATGCTGGACGAATTCCTTGAGCATGTCGGCCAGGGCGTCAAAGATCTACTTGTCGATTGAAGCTCTTCGTGCGATAAGATTTGAGTTCCTATGAACAGCGGACTCACAGCACGGAATGTCGCCTTGCCTTTGAGCGAAAACAGCAACCTCCTGAAATGGGTGGAAAAAATGGCCCGCCTCACGAAACCCGCCGCCATTCATTGGGTGGATGGTTCGGAAGAGGAGAATCAAGCCCTGTGCGCCGCGATGGTGGAAAGCGGCACCTTCATTAAGCTGAATGAGGATCTCTGGCCGGGCTGCTACTACGCGCGTTCAGACGCAAACGATGTGGCGCGGGTGGAGGACCGCACTTTCATCTGCTCCCTGTCAAAGGACAGCGCCGGTCCCACCAACAACTGGGAAGATCCCTTCAAAATGCGAAAGAAGTTGAAGGCGCTTTTTCTGGGATGCATGCAGGGGCGGACCATGTACGTGCTGCCCTACAGCATGGGCCCGGTGGGCTCTCCCATGTCCCAGATTGGCGTTCAGCTGACCGATTCTCCCTATGTCGTGGTGAACATGCGGATCATGGCACGCATTGGCTTACCGGTGTTCAAGGAGATCGACAAAGCGGAGAAGCGAGTGGTGCCCTGCATGCATACGGTGGGCGCACCCCTTGCTCCCGGGCAGAAGGATGTGCCGTGGCCCTGCAATGACGAAAAATATATCGTCCATTTTCCAGAAACCCGCGAGATCTGGTCGTACGGTTCGGGTTACGGCGGCAACGCACTGCTGGGAAAGAAATGCTTTGCCTTGCGCATCGCCTCCAACATCGCTCGTGACGAAGGGTGGATGGCTGAGCACATGCTGATCGTCGGTGTGGAAAGCCCGGCCGGCGAAAAGACCTACGTGGCGGCCGCGTTTCCCAGTGCCTGTGGAAAGACAAACTTTGCCATGCTGATTCCCCCGGCCGGCTTTGAGGGCTGGAAGGTCTGGACTGTGGGCGACGATATCGCCTGGATCAAACCGGATGCCGAGGGCCGCCTGCACGCCATCAATCCGGAGGCCGGCTTCTTTGGCGTCGCGCCCGGCACGTCGGCAAAAACGAATCCCAACGCGATGGCTACGCTGGCGCGCAACACCATCTTCACCAATGTCGCGCTGACACCGGAAGGCGGAGTGTGGTGGGAGGGCATGACGGACGTGCCGCCCGCGGAGTGTCTCGATTGGCGCGGACAGAGATGGACGCCGGAAATCGCCAAAGCGACCGGGGCCAAGGCAGCGCATCCGAACTCGCGCTTCACGGCGCCGGCGAAACAGTGCCCAACCATTGACCCTGCCTGGGAGGCGCCGAACGGGGTGCCCATCAGCGCCATCATCTTCGGCGGACGGCGCGCGACGACGATGCCGCTGGTCTACCAGGCATTCAATTGGAGCGCCGGCGTATATATCGGCGCCACCATGGGGTCGGAGATGACGGCTGCGGCAACTGGTTCGGTTGGCGTTGTGCGCCGGGATCCGATGGCGATGCTGCCGTTCTGCGGCTATCACATGGGCGACTACTTCCGGCATTGGATGCAGATGCAGCGCTCACTGAGTGAGACGCCACGGATTTTCCACGTGAACTGGTTCCGCAAAGATGCCAATGGAAATTTCATGTGGCCCGGTTTCAGCGAGAACATGCGTGTCTTGAAGTGGATTGTCGATCGTGCCCGCGGCCGCGCCCTGGGCCGGGAAACGCCAATCGGATGGATGCCGCGCTACGAAGATATCGAATGGAAAAACCTGGATTTCTCGAAAGAAAAATTCGAGACGTTGCAGGCGTTCGACCGGAAAGCGTGGCGGAGTGAAGTCATCGGACACGAGGAACTGTTCATCAGCTTGCACGATCGATTGCCTTCGGAAACCATTTACGAGCGCGAATTATTGATCTGCCGACTGTAGGGCGGTTAGGGCGCCAGATCCCGGGCGCAGCGGAATCCGATATTGGTAGTCGCGCTATCGGGCGTGTTGGAGGTCCGGGCCGCCACCCGGTAGCGGTTGCAGTAAGACGCGTGGCACAGGTACGATCCGCCCTTCATCACCTTGTGGCTTCCGCTGGGGGGGCCCACCGGGTTCCTGCGGTAGGCCGTAACATGATAAGTAGGGTGGAACCAGTCGGCACACCATTCCCAGGCATTCCCGGTAATCGTCAGGAATCCATAGCCGTTCGGTGGAAATGCATCCACAGGCGCCGGAGCCGAGTATCCGTCCTCCGCGGTGTCCTGGTTGGGGAATTCCCCCTGCCAGATGTTGCACAGATGCCGTCCCCCGGGAGTCAGTTCGTCACCCCAGGGATATAGTTTTTGCTCCAGGCCGCCACGCGCCGCGTACTCCCACTCCGCTTCCGTTGGCAGGCGCTTTCCGGCCCATTTGCAGTAGGCAAGCGCGTCGTTCCAGGAGACGTGGACCACCGGATGCGTCGGCCGTGAGGTGATTTCCGAACCCGGGCCCTCGGGCTGTTTCCAGTTCGCCCCTTCCACTTTGCACCACCAGTTCACGCCCTGTACGCGGTCGCGGTCGAGCCGCGGGAGGTGCTCGGGCGAGAGGTGCAAATGGAACACAAACGACCAGCCAAACCGCTCGGACTCGGTTTGGTACGCGGTCTCTTTCACAAACTCGGCGAACTGCGTGTTGGTTACCGGCGCGGAATCGAGATAGAAGCCGTCCAGAGTTACCTCCCGCACGGGCCCTTCTCCGTCGGCAGGAAAACCGTCGCGGCTGTCGGTGCCCATCAGAAAGCGACCTCCGTCCAGTTTATTCATTCCTTGGGTCGAGCCACTGGCCGCCCGAATCCGGTTAACGGACGCGTTGGTGGAAATATCCAGCACGGCGGCTCGCTGCTTACTGGGGACGCAACAAGGGTTCGGCGGCTTAGTCATCCCTTTCTTATGGAATTGCGAATAACGGCGCGCGCTTTCAGCTCGTCAACGTACTGTTCGAGCGCCCGTTCCTGCCTTTCACGATGCAGCATTCGTTCAATATCCTGCCGGACGTCAGCCAGGCTGCGGTAACCGGCGGGCTTGCGGTCATGGCACTTCGCAATATGGAACCCGAACCCGGTCCGGAAGATGCCGGTGGTTGCACCGGGCGCCAGTGCGAAAACGGCTTCGTCGAATTCATCCACCATTTCACCGCGCGGGAAATATCCCAGGTCCCCACCATTGCCTGCACAGTCGGAGTAGCGGTCCGCTACCTCTTCGAAGCTTACGCCACGCTTGAGCTCGGCCTCCGCCTCCTGCATTGCCGCCATGGCCGCGGCCTGATCCGTTTTATCGTCCACGTTCTTTACAATATGCGCGATACGGATGGTCTCCGGCAGGAGAAACTGTTCCTTATATTTCTTATAATAATCTCCGATTTCTTTATATTTTGGCGGCGGCACTTTCGATGTAAAATTTTGCAAAAACCGGTCGAGCCGCAGGCGGACCTCTATCTGTTGCCTGTTGTCGCCGCTTTCCGGCGGCATGGCGCTCACTGCTTCCTCAACTGCACCGGGAGAAAGTGGTTCGGGGTCTTTCAAAGCTTCCTGGCGCAAAAGCGCCCTTTCTATTACGGTTTCCTTCGACCAATCCCATAGTTGAATCTCTTTGGCTACAGGATCCAGCCCATCGACCATTTCTTCGTATCGGGGCCGTGTGAGGTTGACTTCAGCCCGGATCTCTGCGTCATCTAGGATTTCTCCGTTCACGATAAGCGGCATTGTGTGTTTCCTTACACTGTAAATAATTCCGGCAGGTTTTAGTAATGGAATGTTAATCCACGTTCGCTATACTAAGTTTCTTGATGCGCAATGGAATCGGCAAATGGATACCAGGACTGTTGGCAGCAGCTGTAGTAGTCGGCGTTCTTACCTGGATGATAGCCGATTCGCCCGCGCCGCGTCCGGAGCCGGCGGCCGCTGTAGAACCGATTCCCGCACCGCAACAAAAGCTGGACCCTGCCGCCTTCGATCCGCCGTCTTACCCGGGGAATACACCTGCGGTCCCTGCTACGGTCGAAGAACCCCTGTTCGCGGAAGCCATGACGTACTACCTCGCTCATGATTATTCCCGGGCATCCTTTGCGCTTCAGAAAGCTACGGGTAAACATCCGGAAAATCCGGAGATCCGCTTTTATCTTGGCGTTTCGTACTTGCTCACCGACGACACGCAAGCGGGAATCAGAGAGTTGAAAGTGGCGGAACGCCTGGGCGATTCGCCTTATATGGATAGAAGCCAATTTTACCTTGCCAAGGCCTTTCTCAGACAGAACGATAAGGTCAATGCGCTGCGCTTGCTCGATGCCGTGGCCGGTTCCGGAGGAAGTCTGGCGGAGCCTGCCAAGAAGCTGAAAGCGGAGTTGTTGCCGCCGGTCACAGAATAGCCTTCTAAAAACCGCTGGGCTGAATCCAGAAACTCCCCCGCCACTTGGAGCCCGCCGGAACGGACTGCAGTCCCTTATACGTGCCCGCCTGGGCCATGTTGAAGACATTGGTGGGTCCGCTCATCGGTTCAAAACAGATGAAATCACGTCCCTTGGGAGCGTAGACCACCGCGATGGGAAACTTAGGCCCATAGAACACGGAGATTTTCTCCTTCAGACCCTGGACGGAGAACTCAGCCCTGCCATCGGAACCGCGAATCAGGCCGCCGAAGACGTCATCCAGTTGAGTTCCTGCAAGCGGCTGCGGATCGCTGAACTCCATCGGCTTGGTTTCGCCGGTGGGAATCAGGACGCTGGATAAAACCAGGTGCTCCTTCACCGGCATGTGAACCTCCCAGGCATCTCTGGGAGCGTCGTGCAGTGTGAAATAGGGGTGGTATCCGATCCCGACAGGCATAGGCTCAGTCGATTGATTGTCGAGAACCGTCTCCACTTCGAGGATGCCGTCCTGTAGCCTGTACGTCATATCGATATTGTGGGCAAACGGGAATTGTGCCATCCAATCGGGATGCCGCCAAAATTCCAGCCGGCTGGTCACCTCGGCGCCCTTTTCCGACGCCTTTACATTTACCACCTTCCAGTCCGGGGAATACATCACCATCCCATGAATCGGTTTGTGATTTCCGTCGTAGCGAAAACTGTTCAGCGCAGGATTCAGGATGTACTTCTTTCCATTGGCGTAAAAGGAATCCGCTTCCAGCCTGTTGGCCCAGGGAGCGAGGAAAGGGTTTCCCAGATTAACGGGCTTGGCTTTGAACTCCGCCACGGAATTGTAAGGCGACCAGAACACCCGCTTCCCGTTCACCTTCATTTCGTAGGAATTGTTGCCCACGGAGGGAACTATCATCACCTCCGTTTTGTGAGAGGCGTCCGCAAGGCGAATCACCGGGATGCCTTCCACCGTGAGTGCCTCGGAAGTATAGTTCGCCGCTTGCGCCATGATGGGGAGAAGAAGAACGAAACTGGCTTTCATTACTAATCGACTGTATCAGGATCTATCAGGTCAAGCTTGGTATATTCCTGACAGCACCAGCATGGGCCGGGGGCAAAAGTACGGATATAGCAGACATCGCACCAGTAGGTGATCATCAGCTTCTTGCCTTTCTGATAAGCAAACAGGGACCTGGTATGGATCTTGTCGACGACGAACTGGCCCGGCGCGCGAGTATGGCCGTGAACTTCCAGGTCGGCTCCGGAGAGACGCTCGTCGTTCAGAACAAGCATGGTCGGATCGTCGCCGGACAGTGAAATGGTTTGGCCGTTCGCCGTGCGCACCGAGGGACCGGCAATCAGCTTGCCGCGCACCGCGTCGGCTTCCGGTTCAATCGCCAGAGCCGGAACGCTTAGCAGCAGGAGTGGCAAAAAAGTTCTTCGTCTCACTACCTCAATTGTATCGCGTTGCCGGGCGGTGGCTGTTAAGATTTTAGATTCATGCCGAATCAAGTATCCCTATTTGTCACCTGCATTGTGGACCAGTTGTTTCCAAACGTTGGCGTGTCTATGGCCGCGGTGCTGGAGCGTGTGGGCTGGAGCGTCGAGTTTAATCCCGCACAAACATGCTGTGGGCAGCCGGCGTTCAACAGCGGCTACCGCGAGGAAGCCCGCAACGTGGCGCTTCACCTCCTGGATGTCTTTCGTAATGCCGAGTATATTGTCGTGCCCTCCGGATCGTGCACGTCCATGATCACCCATCACTTTGCGGAACTATTCACCGACGATCCGGCGCGTCTGGCTGAGGTGCACAGCCTCGAAAAGCGTGTCTGGGAGTTTTCACGCTTTCTGCTCGAGGTGGCCAAGGTGGAAGATGTTGGAGCCGCCTACGGAGGGATCGCGACGTATCACGACAGTTGTCACGCTTTGCGCGAGTTGAAGATCAAGTCGGGCCCGCGGCTGCTGTTATCAAAAGTGAAAGGGCTGGAGTTGCGGGAGATGGACATTGCGGAGGAATGCTGTGGTTTTGGGGGAACGTTTTCCGTCAAGTTCGCCGAGGTTTCCGGCGGCATGGCGCGAACGAAATTACAGTCAATTCAGAAGACAGGCGCCGATGTAGTCGTTTCTATCGATTCCAGTTGCCTGATGCAGCTGCAAGGGGCAATCCACCGCGCCAACCTTCCGGTGCGGACCATGCACCTGGCAGAGCTTCTGGCGTCCCGGTAAATCCATGCCCGCCACTCATCCTGAAAAAATTGCTACCACGCTGGCCGATGCGAATCTGCAGCTCGCTATCTACGCGGGCACCGGACGCTTGATCGACCACCGTAAGAATGCCATCGCCGGAGACCTGCTGCCTGATTATCAGCATTTGCGCACCCACGCGAACCTGCTGAAGAAGCATACGATCGACAATTTGGATTACTACCTGGAGCAGGTGGAAAAGAACGTGGCGGCTCACGGCGGAAAGGTCGTGTTCTGCAACGACGGGGTCGAGGTCGCCGATTTCATTCTCAACCTGGCTAAGCAGCGCGGCGCTAAGCTGATCGTGAAATCAAAGTCGATGACCACCGAGGAACTCGACCTGAACGAACGCCTCGAGCATCATCATCTGGAGGCGGTGGAAACCGATCTCGGCGAGTACATCATCCAGCTGGCCGGCGTGAAACCGTACCATATTGTTGCCCCGGCTCTGCACATGACCCGCTACGACGTGGCTGACATTTTCACCGATAAGTTGGGCATCGAACGGGAAGTGGTTCCGGAAAAGCAGACCATGATCGCGCGGGCCGTCTTGCGCGAGAAGTTTCTTGCCGCCGATATCGGAATTACCGGTGCGAACTTTGTGGTGGCCGATTCCGGCGCCGTGGTTGTGGTAGAGAACGAGGGCAACGCGCGGTTAACATCGAGTGCGCCGAAGATTCACATCGCCGTGGCGGGAATTGAGAAGTTGATTCCGCGCGCGCAGGACCTCAGTGTCTTTTTGAAACTGTTGGGGCGCAGCGCCACCGGTCAGCCGTTGACCTCGTACACGTCCTTTCTCTCCGGCCCGCGGCGTGAAGGTGAGGTGGACGGGCCCGAAGAATTCTATCTGATTCTGATTGACAACGGCCGTACCAAATTATTGGCCGATCCCGAGCGCCGGCAGTCGCTTTATTGCATACGCTGCGGCGCCTGCCTGAATCACTGTCCGGTTTACCGCAAGATTGGCGGCCACAGCTATCCATGGGTCTACTCGGGTCCCATCGGCGCTATCATCACGCCGCAGTTTCACGGCGTGGGGAAGGACCCGTGGTTACCTTTTGCATCCAGTCTCTGCGGGGCCTGCGCGGAAGTCTGCCCGGTGAAGATCGACATTCCCAAGCTGCTGCTGGATCTGCGCGCGGATGTGACGGATGAAAAGAAGGCACAAGGCGGCTCGAAGACGGAGCGTTTCGTGTTCCGGGCATTCGCTTGGGTCATGCGCCACCCTCGTATATATGCGCTTGGTGGACGGCTGGCTGCTGCCGTGGGGCCGCGGAGCGGGACATGGCTCAGAACGGCGCCGTGGTTCATGAACGTCGCCCCGGTGCGCGGCTGGCTCAGCCAGCGGGATCTTCCACCACCCGCCGCCAAGAGCTTTCGCCAGATTTGGAGGGAGCGTTAGATGTCGTCCGAAGCGGCATCACGCGAAGCGATCTTCACGAGGATCAGAACGGCGCTTGGGCGCAGCGCAGGGCAGGCGCCGCCTCCTGTTCCGGAGATTTACCTCAAGCCGTCGAGTCCAAAACTGTCTACATTCTTCGCGTGCATCGAACGGCTGAATGGGAAAACATTGAAAGCCGGATCGAATGTGGAAGCACGGGACTATGTATCCGCCCTGGTGAGAGGAAAGCGCGCGGTGGCGTCCAACTCGACCGTACTGCGCGACACCGGAATCGCGGGTTTACCCGAAGTCACAACGGCCGGCGCGGACAAATCCGAACTGCGGCGATTGTGCGCCGAGAGTGACATTGGCATCAGCAGCGCGGACTACGGACTGGCGGATACCGGCACCCTGGTTATGGTTTCCAGCCACCAGGAGCCCAGGATGATCTCTCTGCTACCCCCGCTGCACATTGCCATTGTTCCCGAAAGCCGCATCATCGGAAATCTGGATGAATTGCTGAGGCTACTCCCTACGCCTGCCGATCAGACGAGCTCAATGGTTCTGATCACGGGCCCCAGCCGTACCGGCGATATTGAACAAATCCTTGTGCGGGGTGTACACGGACCCGGTGAACTGCACGTCGTAGTCATTTAGGCCGTTACACTTAAATTAATGAGACTCTGGATTGCAGTTCTATTGGTCAGCGCAGCGCCCGGCGCTTTATTTGCCCAGGACGCCGAATTTTCCCTGAGCGGCGGAAGATCTCAAATCTCCAGTAAGGACATCGGGTCCGGTTATTCGCTGGACGACGGATTCTCCCTGGGATTTCGCCTTACTTTGAATTCCAAACCATTTTTCGGACACGAAGTCGGATATTCCTACAATCGCACGCACTTGTTACTGCAGGGTGTGGACCAGGGCGGGATGGCGATTCACCAGGGCGGCTATAATTTCCTTGCCTACGCGATTCCGGAAGGGAAGCGAATCCGGCCCTTTGCTACGGGCGGCGTGCACTTCAGCAACTTCGTGCCGCCGGGATCCTCGGCTACGCAAGGCGGCGGCAGTACCAAGTTCGGCTTCAACTACGGAGGAGGGCTGAAGGTTCGGCTCACCTCGATGTTTGCCGCGAGAGTGGACTACCGCCAATACGTCACGGGAAAACCCTTCGATCTTCCCGGCGCTTCCGGAAAGCTGAAGCAAAACGTGATTTCACTGGGATTGGCTTTCGTACTTTAAAAACTGATTCCGACCAGGAATTGGCCCTGACTCTGCTTTCCCTGGATCAGTACATTCGCTGCGTCCAGGAAGCTCTGCGAGCCCCAGTGCGTATAGCGCAACTCCGGCGCGATACGGAGAAACAGCAGTTTGATCTCGACTCCACCGGCTAATACGAAGCCGGCTCCTCCGGAATCGTTCGTGACGCGGGGATCGAAGCGCAAGACGCTCTGAATTCTGCGGAAGTTAGGTCCTGCCCCAATGAACGGACTCACGGGCCCGATCTTCGCGAAGCGGTATTTGACAAGAATGGGAAATTCGAAAGAATTGGAATTGGCTTTACTGAGGGAGTTTAGAAGGTTTTCCGTGCTGAAGTTGAAGCGGTTGTAGAGGATGTCTCCTTCGACGCCGAGACCGAGTGGAAGGTGCAATTCCGCCATCGCCCCTACGGTATATTGCGTGGCATCGGAGGCTAAACTTCCGCTGGAGCTGTTCGCGATGCGATACGCATCACCGAGCGGTGCGCCTACCTTTACGCCAAAAGAAAAGAGTTCCGCGCGAGCAGCGGACGCTAAAACAATTAAAAATAGAAATGTTTTTAACATGACACTCTTATGATGCCATGTACGCGAGGCGCGCGGACGTTTAAGTTCCGCGCGCTGCCCGGCTCCGAGGAAATATTAGCGCTCGCGGCCGCGTCCTCCGCCGCGTCCGCCAGCATATCCACCTCCGCCTCCGCCATATCCGCCGCTCCGTCCACGGCTGTTGCCGCCGGCCGGTCTTCCGCCACCGCCGGCCGCGGCGGTCATGGGTCGTGCTTCGTTAACTACCAGCGTCCGGCCCAAAAGGTCTTGTCCGTTACAAGTACTGATCGCTTTATCTGCCTCGTCATCTTGTTCGATTTCTGCAAATCCGAAACCTCTGGGTTCACCGGAAAACCGGTCGCGAACGATGCTTACAGTGCCCACGTTGATGCCGGCGGCTCTGAACCACGCCTCCAGGTCCGCTTCGTTCGCTTGGTAGGGGAGGTTTCCTACGAATAATTTTTTCAAGATAGACTCCTTAATCGTGCCGCAACGCCTTGCTGATCGACCAAGGACGAAGGGCAATGTTCACTGCAAGAATAGACGCGGGGGTGCTGGCACTATTTCTCTTTTTTTTGGGTGGGTGATGAGGCGGACAAAAATTCTTACAGCAGCCGCGCCGCATCTTTGGCGAAATAGGTGAGAATGATTCCCGCGCCCGCCCGGCGAATAGAGGTTAATGTTTCCATCATGATACGCTCCTGGTCGATCCACCCGTTTCGGGCAGCCGCAACAATCATGCTGAATTCACCGCTCACCTGGTAGGCCGCCACCGGCACGTCGAAACGGTCGCGCGCCATGCGGATCAGGTCGAGGTAGGGCAGCGCCGGTTTCACCATGATCATATCGGCGCCCTCTTCCAGATCCAGTTCGATTTCCCTCATGGCTTCGCGGGCGTTGGCCGGATCCATCTGATAACTCCGGCGATCTCCGAATTGAGGCGTCGATTCGGCGGCCTCACGGAACGGACCGTAAAACCCGGAGGCGAACTTCGCCGCATAAGAGAGGATCGGAATATTGGGAAAGCCAGCGGCATCCAAAGCCGTGCGAATTGCCCCGACGCGGCCATCCATCATGTCCGAAGGAGCAACAATATCGGCGCCGGCGCGGGCGTGGGAGACCGCGGCTGCAGCCAGCCATTCCACGCTAGTGTCGTTTTCCACTTCGCCATCCACTACTTTTCCGCAGTGTCCATGGCTGGTATATTCGCAGTTACAAACGTCCGTCAGCACGGAAAGTCCGGGAACTTCCCGTTTGATCGCCCGAACCGCCCGCTGCACGATACCGTTTTCGGCGTACCCGCCTGATGCAAACTCGTCTTTTGTTTCGGGAATGCCGAACAGAATGACACCGCCGATCCCCAAACCCTTTACAACGGCGCACTCGGCCACGATCCGGTCGACGGACATCTGAGCATTCCCCGGCATGGACATTATTTCCCGCCGGACTCCCTCGCCTTCGCAGACGAACAACGGCAAAACTAGCTGAGAGGGTTCCAGGTGGGTCTCGCGAACCAGGTTTCGCATCGATTCGGACGAGCGCAGCCGGCGCATGCGGGTGACGGGAAAAGCCATGATCTTCCAATGTTATCGTGAACTTGATGCCTGATGAGCTAATCGCGCAGCGCTTCGTGGTCCACGGCCGCGTGCAGGGTGTCGGTTTCCGGCATTTCACGCTGAATGCAGCTAATCGCCACAACGTATCGGGATATGCACGCAATTTGGCCGACGGATCGGTGGAGGTATATGCCAGGGGAACAGCGGCCCAGCTCTCCGAATTAGCTGGATCTCTGCGCACGGGACCTCCTTTTTCCGACGTCCGTTGGGTTGACGTGAGCGAGGCCGCCCTGGAAAAACACACGGGATTCCGGATTCGCTGACCCGCGCCGGATGCTACACTACGAAGTTCCAATGATTGAACTGAAGACCCTGATTCGCGAGGTGCCCGACTTCCCTAAACCCGGCATCCTCTTCTATGACATCACCACGCTGCTGAAGAGTGGACCCGGCCTGAAGCAGGTAATCGACACCTTCGCGGCGGGCTTGAAGGACAAGAAGATCGACGTGGTGGTCGGGATCGAAGCTCGCGGCTACTTCTTCGCGCCGGCCCTGGCGGTTGCCATCGGGACGGGCTTTGTCCCGGTCCGGAAGCCCAAGAAATTGCCGTGCGCGGTCGAATTCTGGGAGTACGAACTGGAATATGGGACGGACCGGCTGGAGATTCATCTGGACGCGATCACCCCGGGGCAAAATGTATTCATCGTAGACGATGTGCTGGCCACTGGAGGCACGGCAGGCGCCGTCGCGCGCCTGGTGGAGAAGCTGGGCGGGCATATCGCTGGTTATGGATTCGTGATCGAGCTCGATTTTCTGGAAGGGCGCAAGCGTCTGCCGAACTACGAGATCACCTCGTTGATTCACTATTGAGTTGAACCCGAATGAAGTCCGTCCGCCTGAAGGCGTTCGCGAAAATCAACCTGACGCTGGAAGTGTTGAACAAACGGCCTGACGGATTCCATAATCTGCGGACCATCTTTCAGACCATCTCCCTTGCCGACAGCTTGGATGTGGAATACACAGCGGCGCGGAAGACGGCGATCGAGCTCGACTCCTCCGTAGACATCACCAACAATTTGGTGATCCGCGCGGCCCACGCCGTGCTGGATGCGATGCGGTTGACGGCACGGATCCGCTTTCGTCTGACAAAGAGAATACCCATGGGCGGTGGATTGGGCGGCGGATCCACGGACGCGGCAGCCGTGCTGCTGGCATTGCCGGCTCTGGCCGGCCGCGAAGTGCCCTTAGTTGAACTGCTGCAAATCGGCGAGCGGTTGGGTAGCGATGTACCGTTCTTCCTGGCCGGTGGTTGCGCATTGGGGCTGGGGAGGGGAGCCGAACTGTACGTTCTGCCTGACCCCCGCGGCCCCCATGGACTTCTGGTGGCGGCACCGGTCCACGTTTCTACCGCCGAGGCGTATAGTTCCTTGAACCGGCCTGAGAATGCCGATCCGGCCGGTCCTGGCCTGCTGGATTCCCAGGACTGGGCGCTGAACTGTGTCAACCACTTTGAGCCCTCGGTCTTTGACGCTCATCCCGAACTGGCGGCCATCAAAAACAAACTGCGCAGGCTGGGTGCAAAGCCCGCGCTGATGACGGGCAGCGGCGCAGCCGTTTTCGGAATGTTCGACGAGCGAGCCGCCTCGCAGAAGGCCGCCCTCGCCTTCCCTGGGTGCCGGGTCCATCCGTTCACCTTCGTCGGCCGGAGGCGCTATCGCGAGATCTGGCGGAAACAGCTCGGCATAAAATGACTTTTGATTTTCACGCTTACCGGTTGTCTTTCGTCGCGCGTGAATCCATTCAATTTCCTGCTGTTGTGCCCGCCAACGTTCTTCGCGGCGGATTCGGACTGATGCTCAGGCGCGTGGCCTGTGAGTGCGGCCCATCCGGAACACACGCCGCGGCCTGCACCTACGCGCGATTCTTCGAACCCGAGGCGTTATCGAGCGGGCCGAGCGGCCTGCGCGATCATCCGCGGCCGTTTGTGTTTCGCGCCCGATCCCTGGACGGCCGTACCGTTGAAGCAGGCGAGCCATTCGAGTTCGGAATGAATGTATTTGAAACGCGATATCCCTTCGGCGAGCGAATAGAACAGGCATTCAGTGAACTGGCTGCCGAGGGTCTCGGGCCTACCCGGGGCCGCGCACTGTTGCTGGAGTGCAACCAGAGCGATTTGTCCCTGGAACTGAAGGCAGTGGCGGAATGTGTTAGCCGAGCCTCGGTATCGTTTCTCACTCCAACGGAATTGAAGGCCGGCGACGGTCTGGCGGCAGCCCCGGAGTTCGCAGTCCTGTTTGCCCGTATCAGAGACCGCGTTAGCACGCTTCGCGCACTGTATGGAAATGGTCCGCTAGACATTGATTTTCGGGGCATGGCAGCCCGGGCAGCGGGAATTGCGACAGCTTGCTGCGAAATTCGATCTGTAGCGGCAGATCGTCACAGCACCCGGACCGGCCTGCGCCATGGCCTGAGCGGCTTTTCGGGCGATGTCGACTACAGCGGCCCGCTCGATGAATACCTGCCCTACCTCAATGCCGCCCAATGGACAGGCGTGGGCCGCCAAACGGTTTGGGGCAAGGGGGAACTTTCGGTTCGGGCTGTGCGTCCTGGGGATAGATGACCTGGACCCGGCACGGTGCCCTTTGTCTGCTGCTGACGGTCTCTGCGCACGGGGCTGAATTGAAGGGCATCGAATACTCGCACCCGGGGCAGAACCGCCTCCGGATGGACGGTCATCTGCCCAGCGGGGCGGGGCCGTTTCCCGTGGCAATCCTGGTTCATGGCGGCGCCTGGGTGGCGGGCAGTCCGGGGTTCGATGTGAGACCCCTGTTCCGGCCTCTTTCCGACGCCGGGTTTGCATGGTTCACTATCCACTACCGGATGGCCCGCAACCGGCCTTTTAAAGGATCCATTATTGATGCTTCCAAGATCCGGGACGGCATCGAGGATGTTCAAAGCGCCGTCAATTTTGTGCGCAGCCACGCAACGGAATTCCATGTTGATCCGAACCGCATTGTCTTAATCGGAGCTTCCTCGGGCGCCCACCTCGCCTCGATGGCGGCGATCCGCGGGGCACCCGTAAAGGCGGTAGTTGCCTTTTATTGTCCAAGCGACCTGGTCTCCATGGCCTTTCCAAGCGGCGCCTTCCACCAGATAGTTGCCCGCGCCACCTGGGGCAGTCCCGCGCAATCCGAGTTCCTGGAACTATCACCCATCCTCCAGGCGCATCCCGGCATGCCGCCTTTTCTGTTTATTCACGGCACTGCGGACCACATCGTCCCATTTGAGCAGTCTACGAAAATGTGTGATCAGATCCGCCGGACCGGATCCAGCTGCGACCTGATGCCGGTGCCGGGCGGATTGCACGGGATGCAGTTGTGGGAAGCCCTGCGCAAGACGGCATACAAGGAACAGATGACGGCTTGGTTGACGGCACACCTGAACTGACGGCTCAGTACAAACATTCCTTTCCGGCTCTGTTTTATTCACAACAATTCCTCGGTAGATATCTCGTAAGGTGCTGATAGTAAGGGAGAAGAAAGTATTGGAAAACTTGGGTGAATACCTTATTTATTCTTGACTACAAGTCGGTTTCGGCGCATCATGAAGCTGGTTCCAAGAGGTTAAAGGAACAGCAAGCCTGGCGGGAAGTAGCGGATCGGGAACGATGATCCGGAAGCAGAGGAAACTCAAAAATATTTTGCTTTCGGGGAGCGATCGGAGATCGGGCCAAACGTCAAGGCAAGCTTCTCGGTCAGTTGATGAGTTGGGTGCAACGATCCGGATGGAGTGAATCCAAAAGGGGAGCGGCGGCTCGGAGACGGGTTGAGATCGCTGGAGATACGATCAGGCAACGGGCAATGAGTGCAGATTTTCCCCGGGGCGTCCGGAAGGACAACCGAGGAAAGGAGTTCAAAGCCGAACGGGTCTGAAAAGCATTCAGCGTGGCATCGAAGGAATAGATCGGGAGCTACGACCCCACCGCGGTAGTCCGGAAACGGGCGGTCTCTGTGGGTGAGTGAAAGATCGTTTCGAGAAGCCGGTTTCTATTGAAGTAAAGCAAGCGGCGGAACGCATTCGCGTTGAATCGCAGTCGTCTAACGACGGTGGCGGGGAGCGGAGGCGGAAATGCCCGGCTACTTCAAGTGCCAAATTCAGGCCGTGCATGCCGGTTGGTGAATGAGCTGTACCCTGGGTCACTTGGAACCATTTTTCTTTTGGTTTGGCCGATCTCCCTTGCATTCGTTGCCTTCCAGCGTTAATCTTCCCATTAGGTGCACTGCGAAGTGAAAAAGTTTACTCTTTTCGCCATTCTTCTGTTGGTCTCGTCCCCGGTTTTTGCGCAGCGCGGTGGTGCGCGCGGAGGGGGCGGTGGCGGTGCGCGCGGCGGGGGCGGATTTTCCCGGGGTGGTGGCGGATCTTCGCGAGGTGGGGGCGGCTTTTCACACGCTGGCGGCGGCTTCGGCTCGGTCCGGGGTGGCGGTTATAACCATTTCGGCTCAGGCTACCGTGGCAGCTATTCCGGTTCCGGATTCCGATACGGAGGCTACGGCGGGTATGGGTACACTCTCGGGTACTTTCCGGGATTCTATAGCGGATACAGCCTTGGCTACGGATACGGCTTCGGCAATGGGTATGGCTATCCCGGGTACAACTACTATCCGGCGGCAACATACGCAAGCGCGCCCGCTGTCTACTATGGATACGACTCGCAGCCTTCGCAGCCGGTCGTGATTAATCAGTACTACCGCACAGCGGCCCCCCGGGCCCAGGTTCGTGAAGAAGCGCCTCCTCAGCCTGCGGCTGCTGTTCCGTCCCGGGCGCCTGAGTATTGGTTAATAGCGTTTCCGAATGGATCCGTTGTTCTTGCGGTCTCCTACTGGACTGACGGAAACACTTTGCACTACGTGACGCGGAACAAGGAACAGAAGCAGATCGCGCTCTCGGCAATCGACCGGGATTTGACGCAACAACTCAACGGCGAGCGCGGCCTCGAGTTTCGGATTCCACGGTAGGCTTCGCGATCTCCTTTACGCGAAACTTCGCGATGCGCCTAATTAACTCTGCGGGGACCGGCTCCGATAGCGAAAAGCGGATGGTGCTCTTGTTGATTTCGTAGGGTACCAGATCGTCCTTGAAAGCCGCCAGCAGGACGGCACTCGCGGGATAGAGCGAATAATGCCGTTTCCAGCCTGCGAAGTAAATCAATCGCTCATCCTTCAATTTGTAGGTGGGAATATTGTATGAGATCGACTCCTCGGCTTTGGGCACCGCCTTTCGAATGGCGGCCCGGACGTGGGAAAGCGGTTCCCGCGCGGCTTCGGGCTGCGACGCAATGTATTCGTCTACTGATGTGCATTCTTTAGTGGGCATCGGTTCCCTTCAGGCGCGCCGCGAGCACGCCCGTCGCGGCTTTCAAATCGATATCTGCTATCAAGAGCCCCTCCTGGCCGTAGGGTTGATAGCTCTGCAGCGTGCCATCGGGCCGCACCACCGCCGAAGTGGTCGGTGACCCGGCGCTTGCATAGTTCACTGTCGCGAAGTAGCTGGTGTTCTCGGCGGCGCGACACAGAGCGGCCTTCTCGTGAAATGAATTCGCGGGGTCGGCGAATGTGGAGGGCGCGTAACTGCCCGGTTCCGCTTCATGGAAATGAGGGTGAAATACAATCTGCGCGCCTTGCCGCACGGCCCATCGAACCGTCTCGGGATAGCGCCAACCCTCATGGCAGATCGCGACACCGAACGTTAGCGGGCCAATCTGGAACACCCGCCTTCCGGACCCGGGCGAGTAGGTACCTTCTTCTGAAGGGTCAATCTGCACCTTATCCTGGAAACCCGCAACCGACCCATCGGGATTGATGACCAACGCGGTGGCCAACAGCGCATTTTGAACCACACGTTCTGTCCCGAGAACGACTGCGACATTAGCGATTCCGGCAGCGGCCGCGATGGTAGTCCAGGCGTGTTCCAGGAAGACCGGATCGGGCGCTGGCACCTGCTTTCCAGGTAGCCGGTAGCCCGGGGTGAAACATTCGGGAAAACAAATGACGCTGGCCTGTTCAACGGAGGCTTGCGCGATAGCTTTTTCGGCCAGCGTGATGGATTCTTCCGGCGTCGACGGGAAGCGGATGTTTGCCAGTGCGATGCGGAAGGTGTTCACGGGATACTCAGTGTGCCAGCGGATGCTTCGGCTGGTACAAACCCAACTGGCTGCCGCCGGGCAAAGTCAACTGCGTCAGCAGGCCCCACCGTTGATCTATTACCGGAGAGCAAACCACTCCCTGCTCCGCCAGCTTCGTAACCGTTGCCGCTACATCGTCACACATCAGGTACAGTTCGTGGCGTCCGTTCTGTTCACCAGGATGTACCGCTATCTCGGCCGGGGGCAGTGCGAAGATGAGCCAACCGTGTCCGGCTTCGACCGAGGAAAATCCGAGCACATCTCGAAAAAAGGCGCGGTCTGCTTCCGCATCACCGCTGTAGAGAATCATGTGTGCGCCGCTGATCATCGATTTCTCCTTCGCCGATGATAACTCATGATGTTGAAGACTCATCAGTTTACACTCTTTGCCGTACAACAAATCTGCCCCAGGAGAGATAAGATGGAGGTAACGAACGTAACGTTAATAAAATATGACAGTCACCTCACGATTGGCTCTTATCATCTTGAGCGTAATCTTGTGTCTGGCACCCTCCTTGCAGGCCCAGCAAACTCCAGCGAAAATTGATTTTCAGAGGGAAGTGCGGCCGATCCTGTCGGATTCGTGCTTCCACTGTCATGGTCCCGACAAAGAAACGCGCATGGCCGGGTTACGGCTCGACACGCGCGAAGGCGCTTTTTCCCACCGCAAGAACGGCACTCCCATCACCCCCGGCAAACCCGACGAAAGCCTGCTCTACCAGCGCATCAGTGCGCCACAGGCTGCGCGGCGCATGCCCCCTGCTTATTCCCATAAAACGCTCACCGCAAAACAAATAGACACCTTAAAACGCTGGATCGAATCCGGCGCCGATTGGAAGGAGCACTGGGCGTTTATCATTCCATCGCGTCCGGAAGTGCCGCCGGTTAAGAACGCACAATGGGCGCGCACACCGATCGACCGATTCCTTCTCACGAAGATGGAAAGCGCCGGTCTCGCGCCCGCTGCCACCGCTGGTAAGCGAACCCTCATCCGACGCGTGTCATTGGACCTCACTGGCCTGCCGCCCACGCCTGAACAAGTGGAAGCTTTCGTCGCCGACCCTTCGCCGGACGCTTATGAAAAGCTGGTGGACCGCCTGCTCGCCTCGGCGCAATACGGCGAGCACCGCGCGCGCTACTGGCTGGATGCCGCCCGTTACGCCGACACCCATGGATTACACATCGATAACTATCGCGAGATGTGGCCCTACCGGGATTGGGTAATCAATGCGTTCAACCGGAACATGCCTTTCGACAAGTTCACCGTGGAGCAGATAGCGGGCGACTTATTGCCGAACAGAACCCTCGAACAGCAGATTGCCTCGGGATTTCATCGCTGCCAGATATCCACTAACGAAGGCGGCGTGATTGAAAAGGAAGTAGAGGCAATCTATGCGAAGGATCGTGTGGATACGACCGGCACCGTTTTTCTTGGCTTAACGATAGGTTGTGCCACCTGCCACGATCACAAATTCGACCCGATCCTGCAGAAGGACTTTTATTCGATGGCGGCCTTCTTCCGCAACACCACGCAGGCCGCGCTCGACGGGAATATTCCCGATACGCCGCCGATTGTGGTCGTTCCCAAATCCCAGGACCGGCCGCGCTGGCTGGAATTGAATGCGGAAGTGGAATCGCTCAGGAACAAATCGAGCGAGGCCCGGAAAGCGCCGAATGCGTCGTTCGACCGTTGGATGGAATCGAAGGAACGGAAATCGATGCGGACGCCGCTGGAGGCTTCGGCGGAGATTCTGGCCGTGTCGGTCGAAGGCGGGCCGCGCATCTCCAAGGGCCATTCGGGAAAGACACTTGCACTTACCTCGGGCGTCACCTTCGGTGAGTCTGAGAATCGGCAGGCTCTGCGCTTTGCAGCCAAGTCCGCGCTCACGCTGCCGACTTTAGACCAGATCACCGGCGATAAGCCGTTCTCGATTTCTACGCTGATGTACATGCCAAAAGGCGAGGGGAATTTCACGGTTGCCAGCCAGTTGAACCGCATCAAACTCGATCCGCCGCAGGTAACCAAGGAAGGCGATGTACGAAAAGAGATTTTGCGCGGCTGGTCGATTGAGCTAAATGCGCGGACGCCATTTCTGCGGCTGTTCGGCGACGACGGGAAGGGCATTCAGATCCGCGGCAGTTCGGTCCGGCGCCTGAAGCCTGGAACCTGGTATCAGCTCACGTTCACCTACGACGGAACCCGTGAACAGGATGGCCTGGGTCTTTATGTGGATGGCGCGTCGGTCCCCACGGAAGGCGGGGGCGATGCCATCACTCACTTGACTGGTACGCTGCGCACGAAATCTCCACTGATTCTGGGGGGCGATGGGAAGGACCGTTACTACACCGACGGTGCGCTCGCCGATCTGCGCATCTTCGACCGCGTGATTACGGAAGAGGAATCGCGGCTGGTAGGAGTGTGGCCCGATCTTGCCGCATCGAAAGCGAAGGAAGCCAGCCAGCTTTCAGAGGGACAGAAGAATGCGCTGCGGCTTTATTTCCTGAATGGTAAGGATCCCGCGTACCGGGCGCTGATTGCGCAAACCAACAAAGTTAACGCGGAACGCAGAGAGATCCGCCGCCGCGGTGCGGTGACGTTGGTGATGGCGGAAAAGACCGACACACAGCCGATGGCCCATATCTTGTATCGAGGCCAGTACGATCAGGAGCGGGAGGCTGTAGAACCAAACTCTCCCTCCGCTCTTCCTGCCATGAAGGATTCCATGCCGCGCAACCGGCTGGGTCTCGCGGAATGGCTGGTGGATCCTCAAAATCCGCTGGTGGCCCGCGTAACGGTGAACCGGTTCTGGCAGGAATTATTCGGCACCGGTATCGTGAAGACGGCAGGAGATTTTGGATCGCAGGGCGAGGTGCCGTCGCATCCGGAATTGCTCGACTGGCTCGCAGTGGAGTTCCGCGAGTCGGGCTGGGACGTCAAGAAACTCTTCCGGCTAATGGTAACCTCGGCGGCCTATATGCAGGAGTCGGCAGCCACTGACGAAAAAACGAAGAAGGATCCTGACAACCGTTTGCTGGCGCGCGGGCCGCGCTTCCGCATGGATGCTGAAATGGTCCGCGACTATGCCTTGGCAGCAAGCGGTCTCCTCGTCCCCACCATTGGCGGACCCAGCGTGAAGCCGTATCAGCCCGATGGCCTTTGGGAAACCGTCGCCATGCAGTCAAGCAACACGCGTTTCTACAAACAGGACCACGGCGATAAATTGTATCGCCGCAGTCTCTATACATTTTGGAAACGAAGCGCCCCGCCGGCCTCCATGGACATCTTCAACGCGCCGACGCGCGAAAGCTGCACTGTGCGCCGGGAGCAGACAGATACACCTCTGCAAGCTCTGGTGACCATGAACGATCCGCAGTTTGTGGAGGCGGCGCGCAGTCTCGCGGACCACGCGATGGTCAGCGGCGGCAACAAACCCGATGCGGAGTTTGATTTCCTTTCCGCCCATTTGCTGGCGCGGCCACTCGATTCGCGTGAGCGGGAAATCACATCGAAGTCTTACAAAGACTTCTTGAATTACTATGATTCGCATCCCGCCGACGCAAAGAAGCTGTTGGCCGTGGGCGAATCCAAAGCGAATCCAAAACTGCCAGTGCCGGAGTTCGCGGCGCTGACGGTGGTTACCAATCAGTTGTTGAACCTCGACGAAGTGTTGAACAAGTAGGAGTTGCCATCATGCATCCATCAGACCAAGCCGTTCTGGGAGAGACCAGGCGACAATTTTTCGCCCGGGGCGCCCGTGGACTGGGTGTGGCCGCACTGGCGACGGCCATCGGAGACGATCTCCGGGCTAATCCGACGCTTGATGCGCCAACCGGCGGCTTACCGGGCCTTCCCCACTTTGCTCCGAAGGCGAAGCGGGCCATTTACCTGCACATGGTGGGCGCGCCTCCGCAGATTGATCTCTACGACTACAAACCCGGCATGAAGGACTGGTACGACAAGGATCTCCCGGAATCCGTCCGCAAAGGCCAGCGCCTGACTACCATGACATCCGGCCAGAGCCGGTTTCCCATTGCGCCATCCGTATTCAAATTTGGGCAGCACGGCAAGAGCGGCGCATGGGTTTCGGAACTATTGCCGCACACCGCCAAGATGGTGGACGACATTGCGATTCTCCGCTCGCTGCATACCGAAGCGATCAATCATGAGCCGGCCATCACGTTTGTTCAGACGGGCAACATGATTTCCGGAAAGCCTTGCATCGGCTCGTGGATGGCGTATGGACTCGGCACCATGAACAGCGATCTGCCGACGTTTGTCGTCCTCAATGCCACGCATTCGAATCCCAAGGCGAATGTCCAGGCCATCTCGGCAAAGTTCTGGAGCGCAGGCTATCTCTCGGCGCAATACGCAGGAGTTACTTTGCGTGCCGGCGGCGATCCTGTTCTTTACATCAGCAACCCGGACGGAATGCCTCCCCAGATTCGCAGGCGCATGCTGGATGGTTTGAGCCAGTTAAACCAGATCCAACACGAAAAGCTGGCGGACCCGGAGACCATGGTGCGCATCGCACAGTATGAGATGGCGTTCCGCATGCAATCGTCTGTGCCCGAATTGACAGACCTCTCGAAAGAGACCGAAAGGACTTTCAATATGTATGGACCGGACGCGAAGAAGGGCGGTACTTTCGCCAATAGCTGCCTCATGGCGCGGCGTCTAGTGGAGCGCGGCGTGCGCTTCGTGCAGCTTTATCATCGCGGCTGGGATGTGCACGGAAACCTGCCCGAAGTGTTGCCCAGCCAATGCAAGGATGTAGACCAGGGATGCTGGGCCCTGGTGCAGGATCTGAAGCAGCGCGGCATGCTGGATGACACGCTGGTAATCTGGGGCGGGGAATTCGGCCGCACCATTTATTCGCAAGGGAAATTGACAGCCACCGATTATGGCCGCGACCACCATCCGCGATGCTTCAGTCTATGGATGGCTGGCGGCGGAGTGAAACCCGGGATAGTATACGGGGAGACGGATGAGTTCTCGTACAATATCACTCAGGATGCTGTTCACGTCCGCGATTTCCAGGCAACCATCCTGCGGCTGTTCGGAATCGATCACGAGAGATTTACTTACAAGTACCAGGGGCTGGATCAAAAGCTGACTGGCGTGGACAAGGCATACGTTGTAAAAGCGATCATGGCGTAGGTTGAGGATTACGAATGTCTCGGAAACTAGCTTTGGTGTTTGTCGCCTGCACGGGGCTGTACGCGCAGCCGAACGTGCTGCCCATTTTGAAACAGAATTGCCAGGCCTGCCATAACCAGCGCAGCAAGACCAGCGGCCTGGCTCTGGACACCAAAGAGGACATTATGACGGGCGGCAATCGCGGCCCGTCAGTGAAGCCCGGTCTTCCTGCCGAAAGCCTGCTGATTCAGGCTGTGGAGCAAAGCGGTGATTTGAAAATGCCGCCCGGCTCGAAGCTGAAGCCCGAACAGATTGCCGAGTTGCGGCAGTGGGTGGAGCAAGGCGCCAAGTGGCCGGAGATGACCACGGCCAAGCCGCGGCGCGGAGCGGATCATTGGGCGTTCCAGCGCCCCAAGCGGCCCACTCCGCCTGAGGTCAAAAATGCAAGTTGGGTGCGAAACCCGATCGATAATTTTATCCTCGCCCGCCTGGAGCGCGAGAACGTCAAGCCTTCGCCGGAAACTGATCGTTATACCTTGTTGCGCAGAGTGAGTCTCGATTTGACAGGCCTTCCGCCTACGCCCCAAGAGATTCAGGAATTTCTGGCTGACAGGTCGCCCGGCGCTTATGAAAAGGTAGTTGACCGGCTGTTGGCATCTGACCATTACGGCGAGCGCTGGGGACGGCATTGGCTGGATGTCGCGCGCTATGCGGATTCCGACGGCTATACAATCGACGCTGCGCGGCCCATCTGGAAATATCGCGATTGGGTGATCAACGCCCTTAACCGTGACCTGCCCTTCAATCAATTCGTAATTGATCAGATTGCGGGCGACCTGGAACCGAATCCCACGACCGATCAACTCATTGCCACTGGATTTCACCGCAACACGCCCAGCAATTATGAGGGCGGAATCGATTTCGAGCAGTATCGCGTAGAGGCTGTGGCCGATCGCGTGGCGACTACCGGTGCGGCGTTTCTCGGTTTGACCATCGGCTGCGCTCGTTGCCACGATCATAAGTTCGACCCCATCAGCCAGCGCGAGTTTTATCAGCTCTTCGCGTTTCTGAATAACACCGATGAGATCAGCAGTGAAGCGGAGCGCTACGACTTTAACCGGCCGTTTTTGGAATTGCCAACACCGGAAGAGACCGCTCGTCTGGAGGCCTACCGCGCCCAGCGCGTGATGTTGAGTCATGAACTCGCCACTTACGTAAAGACGCTAGCGGCGAAGCCCGTTGGCCCCAATGATCCTCCGCGCTTCAAGGACCCCGGCTTGCAGGAACGCGTGGCGAACCTTCGAGCGTTAACCAAGCGGGAGCCGAAGATTACCACCACCATGATCATGCGCGAACTGCCGAAGCCGCGCGAGACGTATATCCACCTTGGGGGCGATTTCCTTCGCCGCGGTGCCCCGGTAACCTCAGGTGTTCCGTCCGTGCTGTCCTCCAAACCTGTCACAGGCAACCGGCTGGAATTGGCCAAGTGGCTGGTGGACCCGGACAATCCGCTCACTGCTCGCGTGACGGTGAACCGGATGTGGCAGTTCTATTTCGGAAAGGGCATTGTGGAAACCGAGAACGACTTTGGGCTGTTGGGCGCCAAGCCGACGCATCCGGAACTGCTGGACTGGCTCGCCACGGAATTCATGGCGCGCGGCTGGAGCCAGAAGGCGATGCATAAGCTGATAGTGACGTCTACGGCATACCGTCAGTCGTCGCGTCATCGCAAGGATCTCGACGAGATCGATCCCGACAACCACCTGATTGCGCACCAGTCGAGAATGCGGCTGGAAGCGGAAATTCTTCGCGATACCGCTCTGGTTTCCAGCAATTTACTTACCCCGGTTGTGGGAGGCCCAAGCGTCTATCCGCCGATTCCGGAAGGAGCCATGGCGGTAACGCAGGTGAAGCGGGAATGGCCTGTGGCAAAAAACAAGGACCGCTATCGCCGGGGTCTGTATACGTTCTTTTACCGCTCCGCGCCCTATCCGGGCATGGGGCTATTCGATGCACCGGATGCCACCACTGCCTGTACCCGCCGCGTTCGTTCGAACAGCCCTCTGCAGGCGCTGACGATCCTGAACGATGAGACCTATATTGAATTCGGGCGCGCTCTGGCCAAGCGCATTGAAACCGAGGCTGGCAAGACAGATGCGGAGCGGTTGAACTACGCGTTTCTGGTAACCCTGGGCCGTAAGCCGCAGCCCGCGGAACTGGAACGTCTGACCCGATTCCTCGTCCTGCAGCGCGACGAATTCCGGACCGATACCACCTCCGCCAGCCTGCTCGTGATGAAGCCACAGGTGTTCGATTCCTCGCCCGTGGACGCTCTGGAGGAACAAGCGGTCATCGATCCTAAGGAAATACCGGAACTGGCAGCCTGGACCGCTGTGTCGAGAGTATTATTCAATTTGGATGACTTCATGACCAGGGAGTAGCTTAGCAATGAAAACCGAAGAAGAACTTTTACAATTCGTAACCCGGCGTCATTTCTTCAGCCGTTGCAAGGTCGGCGTCGGTGGCATCGCACTGGCTTCGTTGATGGGCGAAAATACGCTTTCCGCCGCTGGAATGCGGCAGCCGGACTTTCCACCGCGCATCAAGAACATCATCTACCTGTTCATGGCCGGCGGTCCGAGTCAGTTTGAACTCTTCGACTACAAGCCGAAGCTGCAGGAGTACAACGGGAAAGCCGCCCCGGAATCTCTGATGAAAGGCAAACGGTTCGCGTTCATGGACACCTTCTCCAAGGCGCCGCCGAAGCTGCTGGGTACGCGGCGTGAGTTCAAACAGCACGGCAAAAGCGGCTTGTACTTTTCAGACCTGCTTCCGCACATTGCCACCTGTGCCGACGACATTGCGATGATCAGCGGCGTGAACACGGACAACTTCAATCATGGTCCGGCAAAGTGCTTCGTCAATACCGGCTCCACCCGCTTCGGCAGGCCGAGCATCGGCGCCTGGGTGACGTACGGCGTCGGCAGCGAATCGAAGGATCTGCCGGGTTTCGTGGTTCTGCAATCGGGTCCGAGAGGTCCGCGAGGCGGCGCTGCGCTGTGGGGCAGCGGTTTCCTGCCCACCGGCTACCAGGGGGTTCCGTTCCGCTCGGGCGGAGATCCCATTTTGGATCTCTCGAGTCCGCTGGGTGTTACCGATAACACGCAAAAACAATCTCTGGAAGCGATTCGCGATCTGAACCTGAGCAAGCTTGCCGAGACCGGCGATCCAGAGATTTCCACCCGCATCAACGCCTATGAAATGGCCTACCGCATGCAGACCAGCGGGCCGGAGCTGATCGATTTCGGTAAGGAGAGCCGGAAGACGCTGCAAAGTTACGGAGCCGAACCCGGCAAGAGCTCGTTCGCCAACAACTGTCTGCTCGCCCGCCGTCTGGTAGAGCGCGGCGTTCGTTTCGTGCAGCTCTATCACACCGATTGGGATCATCACGCCGACCTCGGCGCCCCGCTGGACAATGTCTGCCGCGAAATCGACAGGCCCACCGCCGCGCTGATCAAGGATCTGAAAGAGCGAAATTTGCTTGACCAGACGCTGGTTGTCTGGGGCGGGGAATTCGGCCGTACGCCGATGGGTGAGACACGCGATGACACTACGAAGATCGGCCGCAATCACCACATCGACGCCTATACGTTCCTGATGGCGGGCGGCGGAGTGAAACCCGGCCAGATGGTGGGTGGAACCGATGAACTGGGTTTCTCGTCCGTCGATCCTATTCACGTGCATGACATCCAAGCCACGCTGCTCCACCAGCTGGGGCTCGACCATACCAAGCTGACATTCAAATTCCAGGGCCGCAATTTCCGGCTGACGGACGTTGGCGGAAAGGTGATCGACAAACTACTGGCATAGCGGGCCATGTGGTTCATTCCGCCCAACCCGGAAGACCCGCACGTACAAGCCGCAATGGAAAGAGCTGTCGCCAGGCTCACGCCGGACGAGAAGAAGCTTGTCTCGGAGGCCTTCCAGATATATGGTGAATTTGTGGCCAATCCGAATATTTCCGCCGAACGATGCGAACTTGCGCTCAACGCCTCCATAAGCGACGAGCATCGAGCCGCAATGGACCGCAACGAGGCGTTTCTGTTGGAAGAAATGTGGAAGCTGGACCCACGCCAGGGTTCTTAAATGGCAGAATAGTCCCGAGCTAACGCGCGAAGCCGAGGGCTGCCAGAGCACTCGCAACGGGAGCGAAAAGGCTCCGTAGGGTCTCAAATTGTTCGGGAGCGGAAACATTCAATCCGTTATAGTACCCGGCGAGTCCAATTGCCGAGTTTATAAGGATCCCAAATAACGATAGTGAGGCTACAATGATCCCGAACGCGATTCTATGCCGTTTCAAGGACAGCTGTTCACCGATTCCAGCAACGGCGACAGCGGCAGCCAGAAAGAACAAAGTGGCGAATTCTGCTTCATAGCGCATCGTCGCCATGACAGAGGCATCGAGCAAAAGCAGCAGCAAGCCTGTTCCCACAAGCAACGACAGTATAGCCACATGTTCGGAGCGGAACAGCCGCCGACGCAAGAGCAATGCAGGCAGAAACAGCAACAACGGCGATAGCCAGAGCAGTCCGGTTACAGTCTCGAACAAAAGGTATTTGCTGCCTGGCTCCCAAGCGGGTTTGCTGGCGAACAGAAACGGGAATGCGGCTTTGAGCTGTGGCGGATATGCGAGAAACAGACTGCTTTGAAGCGGTATGCGTGCAGCGCTGAACAGAATGGTTTTCATGGAATGAACTGCCGCCAGCTGGTACCGCGTACCAAACTCGAATGGGGAATCAAACCTGACCCAGTTGTAGAAGAGGAATAATCCAACGGCGGCAGCCATCGGCAAGGCCCCGGCGAAAAATCGCTGCCAGTTTTTACCTGGCTGACGACCGCTGTTCAGGAGGAGGGGGAGAAACAGAAATCCGGCTGCGAGCATCAAACTCGCCTTCGACAGTACGGCCGCCCCGAGAAAGCACCCGCTGGCCACGTTCCAAACCACGGAACGATGTTCAAAAGAGGCCTTAATTACCAGGGCAATCCCCGTCAACAGGAAGAACTGACCCGAGGCGATGGAGACTTCGTAAACCGCGGGCCTGCGAAGCAAGAAGGGAAACGTATTGCAAAACCCCATCGTGACCGCAAGTCCATAGTAGAGGACGGCGGGCGCCGCAGGAAACCAACGATTCAGCAGCAGGCGTAGAACCCAGCAGCCTGCAAAGAAAGCTCCCATTGCGAATAGCGCCGCCGCAATGGAACTCGGAAGGGGTTTGCCCGTCGCAATCTGATAAGGCGCCAGGAGCGAAATCGCGGGCGCGGGGCCAAAATACGCGTAATAGTGTCCCTTATATAGACTCAGATCGTGAATTCGCAACGTGCCGTTTTGTGCGGGATCGTACGGGTCTGACAGTGCTAGTAGTCCGGCCCGCGGGGTAGTCACCATGCTCGTTTGGCCATGGACAAATGCGTCCGCCAGCAAGCCGTATATGTCTGGAATCTGTGGTTCAGGGCGGAAATGGGGCGCAACTGTCCATAAATAATAGATGGCGATCAAAGCAAAAAGAATAAATTTGGCCGCGACGCGTCCGATAAGCACTTCGTGTATCTTACGCCACGCTGGAAATCGAGATCGCGATCGTTGCCCGCTTATCGCGTGAGAGTTCGACGCGAAAACGCCACTATAGTCCTGAAGCGGGCGGCGATCCGGCTCTTCGGCGCCATCCGACCCCAATGTTGTATGAATCCAAATCCCGTAGACTTTCTCCTTAAGACTGCGCTCCTGTCAGGAGCCTGCATTGTGTTCGCCCCCGTTATCTGGGCGCAACCCCAAGATTCGATTCCCCTTCAGAATTGGGCTGCGCCCCTTTACTGGCATTCACCCGCTGCAGAAGATTCCACCGTTACCACGCTGCTGCATGCTGCCGGCACGGAAGAGCCGAAGACCGTTCCCGACACGGCAGGCCAATTGGCTCTTGTGGCAATCCAACCGTGCCGGCCGGTCGATACGCGAGGTGAAACAGGGCAGATCGGAATTTTCGGGGGACCCATTATGGGCAGCCGCGAGACTCGGCCGTTCCCGCTTTGGCAGAGTCCAAAATGCCTTGGGATCCCATCCAATGTCAGGGCCTACTCAGTGAATGTCACCGTAGTTCCGGCGGCGACGCTATCTTATCTGACGATCTGGCCGACGGGCGCAACAATTCCTGTCGTCTCTACGCTGAACGCCCTCACAGGCCAGATCGTGGCTAACGCAGCGGTTGTGCCTGCAGGAACCAATGGGTCGGTGTCGGTCTTTGTGACTGAGGCGACGCAGGTCATTATTGACGTCAACGGCTTCTACGTTGACCAGGCCGCAGGGCCGGTCGGACCTGCCGGTGTTGCGGGACCGACCGGCGCCCCCGGAATCGCCGGCGCTGCTGGCGCCACCGGCGCCACGGGAGCCACTGGAGCTACTGGCGCGACGGGTGCTGCCGGTGCGGGTTTGCTGGCATATGGAAGCTTCTCTAACGATTCCGGTTCGATCATAGCCGTGATACTTGGCGGTACGAGCATTCCTCTGTCAACCACTGCGTCTTTGAATATCAGCTACACCGGTACCACAGCGACTATTGTCAATGCCGGGGTCTACCGAATGAGCTATTGTGTGCGCACCACTGCCTCCCTGAGTATGAGCAGCAGGCTTCTTGTAAATGGCGCGGGGGTTACGTCCTCGGCTATCAGTCCGCCACAGGGTGCCGACAAATTCTGCCGTGCCACCACACTATCTCTGGCGGGGGGCACCACGGTGGACCTTCAACTGTATGCGAACCCGCCTGTGGCGGCGACGCTATTGAGTCCCGGCGGAGCGGAAATGCTGATTGAGTCCTTAGGTCCCCTCGTACCATAAAGCGAACACGGCGATCTCCCGACTCGTGCCGATTCGTAATCGGCACGAGCGGCTCGAAAGCTATTTCTCGAACACCGACCGGATTTGAACGACTGATGAGGTTGGCGAGCTACAGTGCATTTTTCGCAAGCATCCACCGTGCGGGGCACCAGCGGGATCGGCGCGGCGTTCACAAATTCAAACATGTGGGATTCGTTGTAGAGACCTGGGGTCCCGGCAATTGTGAACAGCCGACTCGGATCGCCGCGCCCGGACACCGGAATATTGGATGCGCCCAGATTGTCGGTTCTGCCCACGACGGACGTGATATACGCATAGTCTGGAAAAGGCGGGGTTATTGGGATTCCTGCAATCCGTGTATACGATATGGGAGGAACTTGGCGGGGCAGATTAGGTGGGCGCGGAGGGAAGATGAAGCGGCTGCTAGGCAACAGCGTACAAACATTCCCACGTAATAGTAGTTTCGTCCGATTCTGAATCGAATGCCATCATGATTCTGATCCCAAATTCGTTTAAGTGGGCCACCAGGCCCGCGTCCCCGTTCCTCTCCGCTATCTTGCGCGTCACCAGCAACTTTCTCCCGCGCGTGGCCGTCGAAATAGCCTTGACGATTGGAAGCAAGCCTGGATTCACAATAAAGCCTGTTACCTTATCTTCGGCAAGGAATCTTTCAATGTGCTTGTACGGCTGGGAAGTGATTTGGGATTTAAACTCGACTTCGATGCCGTCCACGAGGAGCTTGGAGTTTGGATGGCCCGGAGTCGTTTCGTATACATGTCTGATTTTTAGCTTGAGCAAGTCCATCAGGCGGGGCTTTGCCAAGGTTGCGAAATGCTCCACCATGGCTTGCTCTGTCATTGCCGGAAGTATAGCAGCCGTTCAAACTCGCTACAGACAAGCGAAACGGGGAACCACGCGGATTCCCCCCGCCGCGTTTACTGCTTGTCGTACGCGATGCTAACACTGAGCGGCTTGCCTTCTGCGTCAGTGCCTTTTTGAGTATTTGTCATGGTTTTGCCATCACTAGCCTCACGTACCGTAGTCTGACTCTTGTATGGGTTCGGAACCGGGCTTTTCGACTTAGACTTTTCTTAGATGGGCCAGCAGTGAACGGGGAGATCCAGCGAAAATACGACGCTTATTACAACGGCAGGGAGTTCATCAAGCTGAACGATTCGCGTATTCCAGTGAGAAGGACTTCGTCTGGCTTGATCACAACCGCGAGATCAAGGCTAGACCGGGTAACTCCTGTCCGCTTGGAGTAATGATAAAGAAGCTACGGCTAATGTATTGACAAGTCCTTGACAGTGAAAAGAACTTGACATAACACCTTAACACAGGCAATGGTCCGTGTGGATGCGACAGGGACAGGAACGGTCTAGGCACTGGCGAGTGCGATTCGTCGCGTCGGTATAGACTGATCCAGCATTATTGGTCTCACATGCATATTAAACGTGAGTTCCAAAGTCCGCAAGGCATTGATCGTCGAGGAGAATTTCTGGCGGAGAGGGGGGGATTCGAACCCCCGGTAGACTTTAAAGGCCTACGACGGTTTAGCAAACCGCTGCTTTCGACCGCTCAGCCACCTCTCCGATCTGTTGAAGATTACTCTAGCGATGGTAACACGCCAATCGGCTTTATTTCACTTCTTGGCGAAGATCCCCATCCACTGTACCTTTGGCACATGATCGTGATGCGAGAGAAGCCGGAACCCGTTCGATTCGATCTCCTGCTCCGCATCGCCTTCAGCCAACCGGATATGCTGCAGCGCCCGGCCGTTGGCCATCGCTGTTTCGTTCTTGTGGTATTCCACAATCACCAGGTGCCCGTCCGGTTTCAGGGCCTTCCGTAACTGCGTCAGCAGCTTCGCCGGATAGTCGATGTGGTGGTACACATCCAGCATCAGAATTGCATCGAGCGAGCCCTCAGGCAGCTTCGGATCATCGGCTTTCCCCAACACGAATTCCACGTTGGTCAACTTTTCGGCGGCCGCATGCTGCCGCGCCTTGTCTAAAAAGTCCGGGAAAATATCCTGCGCATAAACCTTACCGCCGGCTCCCACGGCCTTGCTCAAGAAGGGCAGCATGTAGCCGACGCCGGTACCCACATCGGCAACCGACATGCCCGGCTTCAGGCCCATCGCTGCCACTAATTCGTTCGGCTTTTGGCGCGCATCGCGGTCAGGCGCCGCCAGGGTCGAACCGACGCGCGCCCGTGCCTCCGGAGTCTTGTAACCCTCGTTGGCTTTCTCGGCAACCTGCGCCGAAAGCGAAAAGCACAATAACATCAGGCAATACTTCATAGGGCTTTCTCCATGGGTAATGCTAACGGAGCTTCCGTCAGGAAGTCCAGTTCACTCATCTCCGCTACGGCGTCGCGAATGGCTTGTTCCGAAGTGGGCTCCACGGTAATGACGAACGGCAGCGACTGCTTGGAAACTGAAGGCAACTGAAGCACCGCATCCAGGCTGATATTTTTTCCGGAAAGTATTGCCGATAGCGAAGCGATGATGCCGGGACGGTCATTCACCAGGAACCGCAGATAGTATGCGCTCTTCTGCAGCGTGACCGGTATGGGCTGGTATTCCCCAAGGCGAGGATGTGCGAACGGCGAGACGCGATCCGGACTCCCGGAGCGGATCTCGCGCGCCACGCGCATCAGGTCGCTCACGACGGCGACGCCGGTCGGATTCGGTCCCGCTCCGCGGCCATAATAAAACGTATCTTCTCCAAAATGTCCACGCACCCAAACGGCATTGTAGGCGCCTTGTACGCTGGCAAGGATCGTCGACTGGGGAATCAGCGAGGGCCGCACCGAGAGGATCAATCCATCGGGAGTTTGCCGCGCGGCGCACAGCAGGCGAATGGTATGCCCCAGGCGGTGCGCATATTGAAAATCCATCGGGGAGATCCGCCGAATGCCCGACGTGTAGATGTCGGACGGTGTGATTTTCTCACCGAAAGCCAGCGCCGCAAGAATGGCCAGCTTTGACCTTGCATCGTAACCATCAACATCGGCCGTGGGATCGGCCTCGGCGTAACCCAGCCGCTGCGCCTCGGCCAGCACATCGTCAAAGGCCGCGCCGCTCTTTTCCACCTCGGTCAGAATAAAATTGGAAGTGCCATTCAATATGCCGTAAAGCGCCGTCACCCGGTCGCCGGAGATTCCTTCCCGCAGCACGGCATGGATCGGAATGCCGCCCGCTACACTAGCCTCCATCGCCAGGTTGATGCCCGCGGCGATAGCCTTGTCCCAAATCTCGGCCCCGGAGGCAGCCATCAGCTCCTTATTGGCAGTGACGACCGACTTCTTGCGGGCGATTGCCTCGTTCACAATCTCCCGAGCCACCGTCGTGCCGCCGACAAGCTCGACCACGATATCCACATCCGGGCGCGCCACCAGCTCACGCCAGTCGGTGGTGCGGAAGACCCCGTTGAGCGAGTCCGGCAGTTCTTTTGCGGCTACTCCGCGGCTGCATACCGCGGACACGCAAAGGTTGAATCCCAGCTTCAAGGCAATCTGCGCCGCATTCTCCGTCAGCACTGCCAGCGTACCCGTACCCACATTGCCGAGCCCGACAATGCCCACATTCACTTGCTGCATATCCAGTCATTATGGCATCCGGTCCTATTGCTGATATCCTTTCCCATGAATGGCAAAACGTGTCGTAGTATTCGGGAGGGGCGGGCAGTTGGGAACCGAACTGGTCCGCGAGTTCACGCAGCGCGGTTATGAGGTGACGGGATTCGATCGATTCGCCGTTGACGTAACCGATGGCAGCAAGGTGGAGCAGACGCTGGCCGACATTGATCCCGCAATTGTCCTGAATTCAGCCGCATATAACCAGGTGGATGTGGCGGAACAGGAGCCCGCGGCTGCTTATGCCGGAAATGCGCTGGCAGTCCGGAATCTGGCCCTTGCCTGCCGCCAGGTGGATGCGCGCTTCGTCCATTTCTCCACAGATTATGTCTTCGATGGCGCCGCGGGCCGCCCCTATACCGAGGAGGACGATACGCATCCGCAGGGTGCCTACGGCGTGTCAAAACTGGCGGGGGAACTTTATGCGCGGGCCTATCTCGATAATCCCCTCATCGTTCGGACGTCCGGTGTGTTCGGTCCCGCGGGCTGCCGCACCAATCGGGGAAATTTCGTAGAAGTTATGTTGCGCCTGGCAAAATCGGGCCAGCCGATTCGCGTGGTGGAAGATCACGTAGCGTCGCCCACCTATGCCCCCGCGCTGGCTGCGCGGACGGCTGATCTGGTGGAGAGGAATCACTCCGGTATCTTTCACATCGGCGGGGGCGTACCTATCTCGTGGTTTGAATGGGCGAAGCTCATCTTCGCGGCGGCGTCTCTTACTCCAGAACTTCGGCCCACCAACGAGAAAGAGTACCGTACTGTGGCCCGCCGGCCGAAATTTTCCGCCCTTTCGAATGCAAAGCTGGAAAGTCAGGGCATTGCACCCATGCCTTCCATGGCAGACGCGGTGAAGAGCTACCTGGCTGCCCGTGAGGAAATCCTCAGCGGGACGCGTTAGCCGCGTAGTAACCCTTGCGGACTTGCACCTTCACATCTTTTTCCCGTTGCGGCACGTGAATCTCTACGCGGCGGAATCCGCCGTTGGAACTCGGGTTTGTGGGGGTGTAGCCAATAGAATACTGGCTCCGCAGTTCCTGGCTGATCTGATCGAAGATGTTCTGTAGCGAGTTCTTGTGGTCTACCTTCATCACGCGGCCGCCGGTCTCCTCAGACATCTTCTTCAGATAACCTTCGCCGCCGCCTCCGAAGCTCATATAGCCGCCGCCGTAGGCCCGGTTATCCACGTAGTAGATGCTGTAAATGATCGCGTCCGATCTCTGCGCCTGTTCGATTGCCTGTTCGATCTTGTAGCGGCTGCCCTGGTCCACGCCGTCCGTAATGATGACCAGTGCCTTGCGCCCAACCTGGTTTGCCAGTTGATCGTGCGACGCCAGATAGACGGTGTCGTAGAGAATGGTTCCGTGCGGATGCGATGCCGTAGGCACAGGGCCCGAATTCCCTCCCGCGCCGCTCACGTCGGAATTCATCCGCAAGCCTTCCAGTCCCGCCTTCAGCAGCTTTGTCGAATTGGTGTAATCCTGCAGTAGCTCCGCGTCCGCTCCGAAGCTGATGAGGAACGCCATGTCCTTTGGCCGCAGAACTCGCGAGAAGAACTGCGATGCCGCGTTCCGTTCTACGTCAATCAGGTTGGCCTGGCTCCCGCTAACATCCACCAGAAGGCCAATGGTCAGCGGCAGATCGTTCTCGCGCGTGAAGTATTTGATGGTCTGTTGCTTACCGTCTTCACTGATGCCGAAATCTTCCTTGTTCAAGTTGCCAATCAGTCCGCCCTTCTTCTCGCGGACCGTGAAAAACAGATTGACCACATCGACATCGACCTTCAGTACTTTGTCTTCCTGAGCCAACAGGAAGATGGCCGGCGCCACAAGCAAGCCAACGGCGGCGAGCGGAAGTTTTCGCATAAACTTACAGATGCGTCCGCGAATCATTGAGTTCCATGCGTCGAGCAATCAATCACCTCAAAAAGGCCGATCCAGTCATCGCTTCCATTATCGAACAGGTCGGACCCTGCAAAATGGTACATTCCGAGCCTACTTTCGAGGCACTGGCTCGCTCGATCGTGTATCAGCAGTTGAGCGGAAAAGCCGCGGGTACCATTTATGGACGCTTGGCCGCCGCTGCATCAGACCCTCTCACGCCGGAGGCCGTGCTCCAGTTGACTCACGAACAGTTGCGGGCCGTCGGATTGTCCACGCAGAAAGCCCGTTACGTTTACGACCTTGCGGAGCGAACCAACCGCATGGAAATCGACTTTCCAGCTCTGCAGAATCTGGATGACCAGCAGGTGATAGACTTGCTGACCCAAGTGAAAGGCGTCGGCGTATGGACCGTCCAGATGTTCCTCATGTTCTCCCTGCAACGTCCGAACGTGCTGCCGACCGGTGACCTTGGTATCCGCAATGCCGTCAAAAAAGCCTACCGCATGCGCAAGATGCCGACGCCCGCTGATGTCGAGAAGCGAGCGAAATCCTGGCATCCGTACTGCACTATAGCCAGTTGGTATCTTTGGCGCAGCCTCGAAGCGAAATAGTTTTTTACCTGCCGCCGCGCCCAAAATAGCGCTTTCCTCGGATCGCTTGCTTAATCCACCTGCCTATCCGGGCGTCCGGCGCTTTTGCATCCGGCTCCGCCGCCAGGAACGACACCGAAGTCTGGCAAGATCGAGGGGAAGCGGTCGATTCCGAGGAGCATTCTTTCTTCGGCGGGAGCGGGTCCGCGTCACTTCGCTTTCGCCCAAACGGACGGCGGTCCACCTCGCTGAACACAGAATCGTGGCACTGGTCCGCAGGCGCTGGCTAGCGAGATATAAACCAACTTCAATTCCGAAATGATATTGGCGCCACTTCACGTTACCCTTTCGTCATCGATCGAAGGCAACGGTACTCCCCACCTGATTGGCGAAACGGGCACCCGGCGGCGACTATCCCGCCGTTTTGGAATTGCGTCTACCGTTCTACTTCCTGTGTTCCGGCAACCAGCGAAGCTGATTAGATTAAGGCGTGACGGGTCACGGGCGGCCACGCCCCGGCTCCCGCACCGGAATCCTAACTTTTCCCTGTCAACGCCAAATAGAAATGTCCTAATCTCTGCCAAATAGAAATGTCCTGT
>JBDUEM010000025.1:0-43645 GCA_040002435.1 Bryobacteraceae bacterium | reverse complement strand
TGTCCGTTTTTCCTGTCCAACCCTGGATGGATATTGACGAGATGGGCTGCGCCATCGTAGCGGTAACGAACGATAACCAAAAGCTGGCGCAGCGGCAGGCCGATACCCTCGCGCGCCGGCTTTGGGACAACAAAGAAGCCTATGTTGTGAAGTTGACGTCCGTGGAGGATGCCATCGCAGCCGCCCTCAAGGTGAACGACGGACTGGTCGTCCTGGCCGAATCCTCCGACAGCACGGGTTCGGGCTCCCCCGGGGATAGCACCGGAGTTCTCAAGTATCTTGTAAAAGCGCCGTTAACCCGTCCGGCGGCGATTTTTCTGGTGGATCCCGGAGCCGTCGCGCGGGCCGTAGAGGCGGGACCGGGATCCACCGTCACCATGAAGATCGGCGGCGCACTGGACAGGAGGAATTCCAAGCCGGTGAAGGTAACTGCCTACGTGCGGCTGATATCGGACGGACGATGGATCGCCCGGGCGCGAGGATACAACACGGGCATCACGACTCACATGGGGCGAAGCGCTGTTCTCGAGGTCGGGCAGGTGCAGATCCTGGTTGCCGAGCGCTCCGCGATGACGGTGGATCCGGCATTGTTCCGGAGCCATGGAATCGAGCCTGAGTATTGCCAGATTGTGGTCGTGAAATCACCAAACGGCTTCCGGGCGGCTTATGAACCTCTCGCCAAGGCAATTTTCCTGGTGGATACACCCGGCGTGAGCACGGCCAACCTGAAGAAGTTGCCATTCCGGCGAGTCCCTCGGCCCATCTATCCGTTGGATACGGACACGCCGCGTCCAGAGGGCCTTTGATTCGTGGCGACATGATTCGTGGCGAGTTAGGCACCATCCGGAGACGGTGCTAAAATGTGGAGGAAAGCCTCTTCAGCTTGAGGCGATTCCCGCTAGACGCCGGCGTAGCTCAGTTGGTAGAGCATCTGATTTGTAATCAGAGGGTCGGGGGTTCAAATCCCTCCGCCGGCTCCATATTTTCGGTTCTTCAAACCTGCCGCGACATTCCAAACTCGTCTTATATGGCCCAGTAGTGCGTGTAGCCGAGGTTTCACAACGCCTGAATCGCCTGCTCTTTCGTTTCGTAGATGTCGAAGACCCGGTGCATTCGCACCAACTCGAAAAGCGAGCGAACGGGCTTTGACATTCCGCACAGTCCTAGCGCACCACCGGAAGACTTGACCTGACGAAAACACGACAGCAGCACACCCAGGCCGGAACTGTCCACAAATCGAAGCTGGCTCAAATCAATCACCACTTTCTTCTCGCCAATCATTTCAGTGGCGGCGAACTCTTTGAACTGTCGGCTGTTGCTGGCGTCCAGAGAGCGGCCGGGGATTGTAACCACCGCGATATCGCCAACCCGTTCCAGTGTTGCGCCTTGGGGTATCGTTAATTTGTCCATATATTCCTTCTCCAATTCATATATTCCTTCTCTCCGATACGTAGCGATCCAAATTGAGTGTTTCCAGCCGTTATCTGTTCGCTCCGGTCAGGATCATCCGTGCATAATCCTTTTGAGATACCAGGGAGTTGTACTCCCTGCAGGACTGGCCATCCGCATGGCGAGAGCAGCGTAACTCGATCAGCCCGATCTCCGGAGGACACAGGAAGCGCACCGGTAGCAGGGAGCAGCCGACTCCGGCGCTGGTGAATCCCTTGACGTTCTTGTATTGCCAAACGCCTCCGATATAGGTTCTCGGGCAGTTGGCTGGGACCAGGACGGCGCCGATTCCAGGCAATCGGATCTGGCCATTGTGAGTGTGCCCGCAGAGATAGAGATGGACTCCCCGGCGGCTCGCCTCCTCCAACCGTTCGGGAGCGTGGATGAGGAGAATCTTGAAAGCCTCCGCGGGCACTTCGGCGAAAGCTGCGTCCAGATCGTCGCACTGATAGTCGTAGGGATCGTCAACCCCGGCGAACCAAATGCTCTTTTCGCCATTGCGTATTTCTGCCGAGGCGTTCATCAGCATGCGCACGCCCATTTTTTCCAGTTCCGGCGCCTCCTCGGCGAAGTCATGATTGCCAAGCGTCCCCAGGATGCCGTGACGCGAGCGGATGGCGCCGACAATCTTGCGCATCATCGGATAGACGTTGTGACACGGGCCGTGTGTGGCAAAGCGGTAATCGCCGGTCATTACGCAGAGGTCCACTTCAATGCCGCTCACCAGTTCGGCCACACGCTCGGCTAAGCCGGGTACGCCATCGATGTGCAGGTCAGACAGGTGCATCAAACGAAATCCGCAGAATTCTTCAGGTAGTGAGTCAAAGCTGAACTGCATGCGCCGTACCACCGGGCTCAGGGCATTGCGCTGGCCGCGCCCGAGAAGGCCCAACATCGCGAGCCCGGTCCGCAGCAGCGGCCGGATTATGTTTTCGTGTTCGAATAAAAAATACCGCGGTCCTTCGCTGAACCACTTCTCCACGCGAGTCAGTTCGGCGCACCGCCGCTTTCGCTCCAACACGGTCATGCTTGCCGGTTTCCTTTTCCGAATCCGAAAAGCCGGCACAGGTAGCTTCCCATCAGCCGAATGTCATGCCGCGGGCCGGCCGCGACTGCATAGAATGCCTCGGCGGAATACAATTCGTCGGGGCTTCCGGCGGCTCCGTAAAGAAGGCCGGCCTCGGTCACCAGGCCGCCCTTGGTGCGCAGGTATAGCGAGCGCCAGTCGCTGGGCAACCTGCGGGTTTCTTCGCTCGTGCGGGGCGTCACACCTACCAGGCGGAGTTCCCCGCGGGCCACATTCAGCAGACCCGGCAATACGCGTAGCAGCAGATCCAACAAACCCGATCCCTGCGCGCCCGCGCAAAAGCTCCACAGAGAGAAACTCTTCCAGGTCTCGCTCCCACCGCTGGCGGGCAGTTGAACCACTTCCCGTTTGAAGACTACCGGACCCCGGCGAAACACTCGGCACAGCAGCGCCGTCAACAGCAACACCGGCGACAGGAGAGCAAACAAGGCGATCCCCGTGATCCGTGACACGGCGGCATTAAAACTTTCCTTCGTCCGGGAATGAGAAAGGCTTCCCAGGATGAAATCGTCCACCACCTCGAAGTCCGAGCCCACTTCCGCGTTGATCAGTCTGTTGCGGTCCACGATTACGTTCTCGAGATGCAAAGCCTCACCGACGTAACTGCGCGGAAGCACCGCGGCGTTCGTCACCGAGCAGTGCCGGTCAATCACTGTATCGGCAACCAGGACGGCATTTGGACCCAGCAGTACGCCAGCGCCAACACGGCAATTCTCGCCCAGATAAACCGGACTTTCCAGCCTGGCGGTGGGATGCAAGACAACGTTTCGCCCGATCCAGATCCCTTCCTGCGATTCGCGGCCGGAATAGAGCAGGCCGGTGAATCGCTTGTTAAGAACCAGGCGCTGGCTTTCCAGCAGCTCCGCCGCCGTACTGCCGCGCAGGCAGAGGGGCTGCTGGATCAGTCCTCCGCCGTCTGGCAGAGCAGACTTCACGAGTGAAAGGCCGACCGCCTGCTGATCCCACTGGTCCATGCCCGCTTGAAGCGTGCCGGGACACAGCCAGGCCCAGCCCGTCCAGGCGTCCGCTTCGCCCCCACCGCAGCAGATCGCCACCGGCCCCGGGTTCTCCTGCGACGGGCGGCAATCCTTAACGCGGATCTTCGGCAGACGGTCGGCTTGGGCCAGCAGCACCGGCTCGCCTGCACCGGCGGCGATCGCTCGCACGATTCCGAAGGGCTTCGCTCCGTCCCGTGCAAGGTGGAACCGGAACTGGCTACCCCAACGGCTGCCATCGCCGAGAAGCTCCTCAAACTTTTCGGGGAAATGGCTTAATACAAAGTCCACCTCCCTGACGCCCTCCTCGGCGAGGTATTCCACTACGTGCTGGACGAAAGGGCGATCGATCAGTGGCAGCAGGCAGTTGGGCATGCGTTCCGCTAAAGGAGGCTGGCCTGCGGAAAATCCTGTGGCGATAATAATGGCTCTCATCGGTTTCCTACGGTTGAATGCGAAATACTATCCATTGCGTGGGCGCGCTTGCTCTGACGGTCGCGCAGGACGCGAAAGAGGAAAACCAGATTGCCCACGAAGTACCGTTTCCACATGCGTCCCGGCTCCTGACAGAAGCGGTAGATCCACTCCATCCCTGCCTCGCGAAGCCACTGGGGGGCGCGCGGAATGCGTCCGGAATAGAAGTCGAACAGGCCGCCAACTCCGGCCGCCACGGGGACGCCCAAGCGTGACAGGCGGTCGGCAATCCACTTCTCCTGGCGCGGGGCTCCCATGGCCACCAGCAAAATGCTCGCGCCGGAAGCGCGGATCTCCTCGATGACGCCAGTCTCTTCGGCGTCGGAGAAGTACCCGTGACGAAGTCCGCAGACCCGTGCCCGCGGGTAGTTTGCGGCGATCCAATCTTGGACGCCTTCCGGTATGCCGGGACGGCCGCCCAGCAGATAGAGCCCCGCGCCGCTTGCTTCGAGCGCTTCACACAGCCGCGGAAACAGATCCGTGCCGTTGACATTCTGCCTGATTTCCGAGCGCAGCAGCTTACCGGCGAGCTTCATTCCGATTCCGTCGGCCAGGACCAGGCCCGAACCCGCCAGCAGCCGGTGATAGGCCGGGTCGCGAAAGGAGATGTTGACACAATCGGCGTTGACGAAACAAACCTGGGACGGCGTTTCCGCCGAGGAAGCCTGGATGAAAGCATCCACCGCTTCGCTCATGGTCAGGTTGTGCATGCGAATTCCGAGGATCGACACCGCATCTTCGGCGACAGAGGCGCCGCCACCGTACAGCACGGCGGGAATGGCCCGCAGCGCGATACCGGCATCACTCCACAGGCTGTGGTCTTCCACGTAGTCCGCGTCGCTCGCCGCCTCGCCGCTGTAGCCGATGTTGGAGCGCTGGCGCAGCCACCACAGGCAGATCAATCCGCAGCGGACATCGTAGCGCCGCCGGGCGAGTCTCTCCGCGGGACTTAACTCTCCCGGGCTTACGGCGCGGGGCCCCACGAACGACATATCGCCCTTGAGAATATTCAATAGCACCGGTGTCCGGCGCAAGTGCAATCTGGTCAGGAGCCGGCCCGTTTTGCCCAGCGCGCTGAAGGAATACTCGTCGAATACCTGTCCCCAGCGTCCCACCCGGGGCGTACGGTCCAGTATTCGTCCGCTCAGACGGAGGACGAAGATCAGCCGGACCCACCAAAGCGAGGTGAGCAGCAGGATGACCAGCGCAAGCGTGAAATCGAACATTCGTTTCGCGCCGCCAAGCACCTGTACGATGAGCAGCCAGCTGGATGCCTGAATCATCCCCCGCACCCGCCGGCGACGAAGGCAGCCGGCCGAAAAGCGGCGGTCCAGATCGTCGATCAGGGCCAGGCGATCGGCAACGGCGGATCTTGCGACCTCGGTGGCTTCCGGGACGCCCCTCATAGATCAGTACGCTCCCTTGCCCCACAGGACGGCGGGGATCGTTTCCAGCAGAAGGCGGATGTCGAGCCAGATGCTTTGGCTTTCGATGTACTGGCGATCCAGTTCCACTTGTTGCGGGAACGGGATGTCGCCGCGGCCGCTCACCTGCCAAATGCAGGTCAGTCCGGGCGTTACTTCGAGGCGCCGGCGATCGGCCAGAGTGTAATTGGCAACTTCCCGTGGCAAGGGTGGACGAGGGCCCACCAGGCTCATGTCTCCGCACAGAACACACCACAGCTGCGGCAATTCGTCGATACTAAGCTTACGGATAATACGGCCGATCCAGGTAACCCGCGGGTCGTTGCGCATCTTGAACGTGACGCTGCCGGTGTGATGACTCTGTGTCAGAAGCTTGTCCTTCAGGACTTCGGCGTTGATAACCATGGAGCGGAATTTTGGAAACCGGAACTCGCGCCCCCACAGTCCGACACGGGTTTGCCAGAAGAAGACAGGCCCGCGGTCGATCAACTTGATGCAAATAGCAACGGCGGCGAACAGCGGCCAGAGACACAAGAGTGCTCCGCCCGCGGCCACGATGTCGATTCCGCGCTTTACGCCGCGGGCGCCGGAGACCACGGCGGACCATGCGTGCTTCTTCCACCAGAAACGCAGCAGGCGGCGCGAGCCGGGATTGTCCCCGTACCGGCGGAGCAACTCATCGACCAACTCGGTTTGTGAACGGTGACCGGAAAAACTCATGGTTGTTCTAACACCCATTGGCTCTCTCATCGGCAGAAAACGAATGTGCGAGATCAGAAATGGAGCAAACCACGAACTTGGGCCAGGCGCTGCTGCAGGACTGCCCGGAACCAAAGCCGTTCGCCCGGATCAAAAATCCAGCGGTCGACCACGGCGGCTAAGACTAGGGTGTAGGCTGCTCCCAGCATGACCACGATTCCGGCCCCCGTCCAGCGATCGACGTGGGCTACCGCATAGGTGGCCGGCAGCGCCAGCGGCATACAAACAAGGTACGGAACCACCCCGGGAGCGGCTACGCGGCGCAGGTAGTCCGATGGCAAAATCCCCAAAATGCGGTTGGACCGCCATATAAAGTAGGCAGCCGAGACGATCGTCGAAGCCGCGACAGCAATGCCGATTCCGGTTGCGGTCCAACTGCCGGCCAGAATCTTGGAAAGGGGAATGAAAGCAACCAACGCCAGCAGATTCGGCAGGCAATAGTGAAATTCCGCATTTGGCCGGCCTAAACCTTTCAGGATGGATGTTCCCGGTCCGGTCATAAGGTGGATCTGCGTGGAGATGGCGAAGACTGTTGCCAGCAGTGCCGCGCCTTCGTAGTGTTTTCCCAGCCACACGCCAAGCAGCGCAACCGGAGCCACGCCGAGCAGTCCGTAAAAGTAGGCCGCGGCCAGATTCATGTAACGCGCGCCCTTGAGGAATAGCTTGTTGAGCGCTTCCCGGCCTTGCTCGGTTCCCTCCAGCCCGCCTTGCAGATAGGAAGCCGCCGGAGTCAAGGAGTTGGCGAACGCGCTGGGGATAGAGGCCGCCATGGAAGGAAGCTTCTTGCCGATGTCGAGCAAGCCGGCAGCCTGCAATCCGACCAGAGGAACCGCCAGCGCCCGCTCCACCGAGTTCAGTGCGATGGCCATCAGGCTGGTCAGCTGGACCACGCCGCCGAAGGTGTAGAGAGTTCGCAACGCGTCGCGCGAAAACAAAACGGGTGAGATTCGCAGCCACGGAATCGTGCGGTAAGCGAGAACCGCCGAGAGTGAGATTTCGAGAATCGTGCGGATCAGGTAGGCTTCCGCCAGACCGCGAATACCGCGGCCGGTCCCCACCAGAATGAAGATCAGCGCGGTTTCGATGAGATAGGCGACGACCCAGATACCCTGCGCCGCCATGATGCGCTGCACGCCGCTGAGCGCGTCCGTGAACGCGGTAAGGGCCAGCGAGGCGAGGAAAATCCCGACTACCATGAGGATCACTTCCCGCGCGTCGCCATAAAGAGCCGGGGGCACCTTCAGCCATACCGAGAGGCTCGGCCATGCGCTCCAGATGCCGGCAAAAACGGCCACGCTGGCGGGAACCGTGATCAGCATGCCGGTCGAGAGCAGCGAGTTGGCGCGATCGAATTCCTTTTTCGCCGAATACTCGGCAACGTACTTGATATAGACGTTGGAGATCCCGATGGCGGAGACACCGACGTAGGAGACCAGGATGAAGGCGGTGGCCCACAATCCGTAAGCCTCCAGCGTGACGTGCCCCAGAACGAATGGCGGCACGAAAAACCGCGTGACCAGGTAGCCGACGCGGGCGATGATGCTGATCAGAACGTTGTTCGAAATGGCGCTGCGAACGGATTCCTCGTGTGTCTGTTGAACCACGGTTTCCATAATAAGAATGCTCCTAAGCCGCCGACGCCGCCTCCGCTTCGAACAGAGAACGGATCCACTCGGCGCGCCAGCGGTACCAGGCGCTGCGTGTGTTGAGTAGCGCGCGCGACCGCGCCGACCACGAGGCGCGAATCAGCAGCTGGCGGTCGTCATGGAAGCGCTGAATCGCCGCCGCCAGACCTTCCACATCGTCAGGCGGCGCAAGCAGGCCATCCACTTCGTGACGAACCGTGTCCTGGCTGGCGGGCGAGCGGAACGCCAGAACGGGGGCGCCTCCGGCCATGGCGTCAAAAAAAGCGCGGCCGAAATCGGTCGTGCGGTGCGGCATGGCGAAGATGTGCGCCTGGGCGATCGCATCATAGACTGCCGCCCCCGGTTCAAGCGCGCCGGGAAACGTCACGCTGCCGGCCAGACCCAGGCGGGCGGTCAGCGACTGCAGCGAACCGGTCGATTCGCCCTGACCGAAGATGCTGGCCTCCACGCGGACGCCCGCTTCGGCCAAACAGGCGATGGAGGCGATCAAAAAATCCAGACCCTTGAGCGGCTTGTGACGGCACGCCGCCACGATCCGCAGAGGCGCGCCATTCTCCAAGGCGGCGCAGCGGATCTGCAAGCGCGCTTCGTCGATAACATCGCACCGCTCGTGTCCCGGCTGCCGTATGGCGACGCCGCGCCTCGCGTTGAGGCGATAGCGGGAAACAGCCGCGGGTGTGTGCAGAAACGTGAGCGAGGCGCTGGCGGCCGTCCGGCGATCCCGTCGATCGAGACCTTCGAGCGTGGCATGCCGGCGCCAGCGTTCGAGCGGACTGCCACCCATCCGGACCCACTCCCACTCCAGCATGTCGTGAAAATCCTCGGCGATGACGAACAAAGTCTTCTTGCCCAACCGCACGGCCAGGTCGTGCGCGTACGTCAGAGGGACATAGGGGCTGAAAAAGTTAGACGTGTGGACCAAATCGGCGCTCTTCACTTCCCGGCTCAGCACGGAGCGGATCTCGAGCCACTTCCAGTAATCCGTGCGCGCCGCGATGGCGGGAAAACCGGCGAACTCGATACCCGAGCCCGGGTCGAGCGTCGTGCTGCTGGGCCCCCAGGTTTCGAGGGTTTCCGGATCGCCCATCTCCGGCGCCGCTACGCGAATCGGCCCGATAGACGACACCAGACCTTGCAGATCGCGCGCCCAGAGGCTGTCTACTACGACATGGCCCGCAGGCGACCGGGCGAAGGGAATGTGCGTCACCAGCAAATAACGAAAATCCGCGCTTGTCATCGAGTCATCCTTCCGTACAGCGACATTGCCTCGTCGATCTTGGCGTCCCAGCCGAAACAGGACTCGGCCCGGCGCCGGCCCTGCTCGCCGCGGGCCCGCCAGATATCCGGCCGCCGCACAACATCGCGCAGTGCATCCGCCAGGCCGTCCGTAACCGAGGCGGTGTTGACCGGTTCAATTCCGCGCCCCACCTCCTCATCGACCAGTTCGGCCGGTCCACCGTAGGCGACTGCAATTACCGGGCGGCCTGATGCCATGGCTTCGATCAACACAGCTCCGCCCGACTCGCGGACCGAGGGCAGACAGAACACATGAGCATGACGCATGTGGCCGGCTACCTGGTCGAGCGTGGCTGCGCCGGCGAAGGAAACTGCAGCGGATAATCCCAATCGGGCGGCAAGGTCCTGCCACTCGGCTTTCATCGGACCTTCCCCCACAATGGTGAGCTCGACCGGGAACTCGGTCCGGACACGTGCCACCGCGCTTAACAGCATCCCGAGTCCTTTGAACGGGACCAGGCGGCCGGTGAACAGGATGCGCAGAGGACGGCCATCGCCAGGTGGGGCGGGCCACGGGGAAGCGTGGAAGCGGTCGAGATCGACTCCATTTTCCAGCATGTTGTAGCAGCGCGGCCGGCAGCGCTTGGGGATGCTCTCCAGGGTGGCGCGCGTGGCGGTCAGTATGTGCGCCGCGCCGCGCGTCGAGCCGAACCACAGATCTGCCAGCAGGCCCAGGTTGCGCAAAGGATAAAGCCAAACCGAATCGCCCTTGAGGATTTCCGCAAAGCAGTCGGGCGATCGCAGGCCGCCATTCCACGGGCCGACGATCAGAGGGGGACCCAGGCGATGCAACCGCGTCGCGGCCACCGGCGAGACGGGCGTGACAGCATGTACCGCGTCCCAGTTCTCCCCTTCGGCGAGGCGGCGGCGCAACAGCGACAGGACTGCGGCGTCATAGACGTAAAAATCCAGCGAGGACAGCAGGAAAACCGAGTGCTGGCTCTTCGGGAACAGGCGTGTCGCCAGGCGATACAGTGGACCGGCAAACCATTCCGTGTCGATATAGATAATTTCGGTCCCTTCAAGCGGCGCTCCGGCGGCGGTGAGGGCGGGCCGGTTTCTGACATGCGTCACCAGGGTTACGCGGGTCTTGCGCGCGAGCCTCGAATACCATTCCCAGCCGATTTGCGAGACCGAGCCCATCCCCGGCCCGCACTGGTAGGCCGAGAGCAGCAGTCGCGGCGGCGTTGTGGCAGGTGAGATGACATCATCCGGCCGCTCGATCGAAGTTAGCCGGGTCATGCGGCGGTCCCCTTATACTCGATCAGTTTGCGGCGCCGGCCGGAGCGGCGCGCTCGCCAGTAGCTGATCTGACCGAAGAAGATCGGTATCTGCTGCACGTGTGAGTGGATGCCGTACAGCAATGCGGTCAGCGGATCGGACGCCTTCCAGGAGAACCGGCGAGCGGAGCGCAAAGCCAGTGCCATAAGCACGGCCAGTGCCGCAAACAGAGGCCATGCGGAACGGAACAACAGAGCGGTGGCCAGAGCCAGCAATGGAATCGCCATCAGCAGGGAAGCGCGAGTCAGGTTGCGTCTGGCTTCCGGTTCCCAAAGCGGCATCGCCGTCGCGCGAAAGCGCTCGGACACTTCGCGATAGGCGTGGCCCGTCCGTACGGCGCGCCTCCAATACTGATTCCAACGGGTGATGGCCAGGTCATGACCGGTCATCGGACGATCCACGTGCATTATGGTGTGGCCGCAGGCGCGCATGCGCCGGCACATTTCAGGCTCCTCGCCGGCGATCAGCGTCTCATCGTAGCCGCCCACCTGTTCCAGCGCGGAGCGCCGCATCAACGCATCGCCCCCGCAGAAGTCGCAAGGCCCGGCAGGCGCAATCCAGTCCAGATCGAGCACACGGTTGTAGACCGACGCGCGTGGCTCGATCTCGCGCCGGTGCCCCCACACGACGGCTCTCGACGGATCGTGAAACTCCGGCAGCGCGGCGTCGACGAAGTCCGCATCGAGAATCGTGTCGCCGTCGAGGAACAGAATGAATTCCCCCTGGGCGGCGCGCCACCCAAGGTTCCGTCCCCTGGCCGCGCTGGGCCTCTCGGACTTGAGGACGAACACCTTTGCCCCGCGCGCCCCGGCCGCCTCCCCGCTGCCGTCGGTCGACTCGGAATCGACATAGATCACCTCGGCGATCACCTCTGCGTCCCCGGCGAGGCGCGCGGCGGCCACCGAATCCAGACAGCGCACCAGCCGCGAGCCTTCATTTCTGCCGATAATCACCACCGAGACATGCAGACCCATCACAGAACTCCTTCGAGAAGACGCCGGTAATCGGCGATTCTCGCCGCGGCAGCGAATCGGCGGTTCAGCGCGGCGTGCCCGCCTGCGACGACGGTGGTGAGACGGTCCGCCGGCGCGGCGCTCAGTTCCGTCAGCCGGGCGGCAAGCGAGGCGGCGCAATCGGCGTGGAAGTGAAAGCCGGAGACATCTTCTTCCACCAGATCGCCCGCGCCTCCGGACGAGGGAGCCAGCACCGGCACGCCCGCGGCCATCGCTTCGAGCAGCGCCAGGCCGAAAGGCTCCACCGGGCACAGGTGCAGCAATAAGTCGGACTGTGCCAGCGAGACGTCCACCTGATTCTGGAATCCCAGGAAGGTGACATTCGGATGGCGCAAAGCGGCGCGCGCGCGCAGAGTCTCCAGGTCCCATCCCCCGCCGAAGATTCGGAACGACAGGCCGCCCAGTCCCGGCTCCAGATCCAGCGCATCGAGCAGAAGATCGACGCGCTTGATCGGGTCGATGCGCGAGATCACCGCCACCTGCCGCACGCCGGGCTGTGTAAAGCCAGCGCGACGGGGGGCCGTCCGGACCTGCGCCGCAGGCAGAAAGTTTTCGATGACCTCGATCTGCCGGCGCTCGACGGAATGCGCCAGCAGGCGCTCGCGTACAAACTTGGACACCGCCACCAGAGTTACGTCGCGGTGATTGAGCCAGCGCTTGCGGCCGTAGCTGAGACGCTCGTCGGTCCCGCCGTGAACCATGTGCAGGTGCGCCACGCGCCGGCGATACAGCTGGTTCCAGGCAAGCAGCGCCAAGGAGTGCACAACGCCCGTCGCCAGAAAAGCCAGCCGCGGGTGAAGGCTCATCAAGCGCCGCAGTTTCAAGGCGAAATCCCGTGAATTGTGGAAATTGATTGCTCCAAAGCCCAGCCGGGCGGCTTCCGCGATCGCTGGCCCCGCGGGAGCCAGAAATATGGGTTCGAAATCGGCGGCCAACCCTTGCGCCGTCGCCAGGGCCATGCGTTCGGTTCCATAGAGGTTGCCGCTGTGAAGAGAATAAACGAGTGGAATGCGCATGGTTTTAGCTCCACAACCAGGGCGCCGCCATGCGGGCCGCCTTGGCCTTACGGCCGGAGCTCCGCTCCTCGATGCGCTCCCGATAGTAACCGCCGGACTCCCACACCGGGACGCGATTCAGAATCGAGCCCACGGCCGCCGGGGCGAGGTGCTCCAGCAGCCGGGCGGTCCGCTTGATCTCGGCCTTGCTCACGGACTCTGCCTCCACCACCACCAGGGCGGCATCCGCCACTCCCACCAGATATTCGGTGTCGGCGGAGAGAGTTAAAGGCGCTGTGTCGAGCAGAATGACCGGGTAGTCTGTCAAAGCGCGCAGCGCCTCCGCCAGTCGGCCGATTTGGCGCAGCCGCGTAGCGGCATCCTGCCGGGCCAGCCCGATCCGCGGCGGCAGGCGATCGTTCGCCGCCAAAACAGCGGATGCAATCGGTTGATTTCCGGCCAGTACGTCATCGAGGGTGGAACCGTCACTCCGGTAGCGTTCGTCCGGTTTCATGGAATTTGCTTCCACGACCAGCGCCTTGACTCCCAGGCGGCAAAGTTCAACCGCCATATCGAGAGCAATCGTAGAAGTTCCCCCGCCGGGTTTTACGGAAGTGAGCAGGAAGATCCGGGTTCCTTTGCCGCGATGCTCCCGCAGCAGACCATTGGCGAGCCGTGTCCGCTGGTCGGCATAGAGGCTCTCCCCCCTCGCTTTCCTTTCCGGCAGCCAGCCCATGGGTGCGAATCCCAAGAGATTCTGCAGCTCGTTCGGATCGTGCACGCGAGGATCGAGGAAGTCCGCCGCGATCGGTACGATCAAACCCAACGCCAGGCCCGCAACAATCATCAGGATGGCCATCTTCTTGTGCCCGGCCCGCGAGGGTACCATCGGAGTGCGGGCGCGGGCAAAAACACGGGCGAATCCGGGCGCGGAGTTCTCCAGGCTGAGAAAATCCAGGCGGTCCTCGATGGCGTTGAGACGCTTGCGAAGCCGGTCCAGATCCTTGCCGCACTCCAGCGCGCGCTGGTAACCGTCCGCATACCCGTTGGCTTCCCGTGTCTGCGCCAGAACGTCCTTTTCGAGATCGCCCTCCAGTCGCCGGGTCCTATACACTTCCGCTTTCCGCTGCTCGATGAGCATGCCGGAGAAGGACGCCACCAACTTTGCGTTGATACGCTCAATTTCGGCATCATTTTCCTTAAGTTCCTGTTCAATCGATTGCCGGCCCGGGTGCTTCGCGCTGAGCCCACTCGCTTTGGTGAGGAGATCCGCGCGGCGCTGATTCAGGTTTGCCTTGAGACTGACCAGGCCCGGATCCCGGGCGGCCTGATCCTGAGCCATGCTCTGCAGCGCTTCGCTGCCCTCCGGCCTCGAGTCGTGATCAACGGCGCCCAGTTGCGCCTCCGCGTCAAAACGCTGCCGCCGCACGGCCGCCAGCGCCTCTTTCGATTTCACCAGCAGCTGATCGTAAGGATTGGGATTGCTCTCGGTAAACGTCGTGACGGCCAGTTCCTGCGCCACATCGGCGCGGCAATCCGATTTCGCGCCGATATCCGCCAGTATCGACACGCGGTCCTTTTTGAGGTTTTCGACCCGTCCCTTGGCCCCGAACAGCGCTTCGTCCTTGAAACGCGACAGATACGTGTCTATCACTGAATTGACGATTTCTGCCAGGCCCTCGGGTTTTGTACCCTCTACGCCCACCGTGATCTGATAGGTATCGGCCACAGGCTTAATGTCGAGCGCGCCCTGGAGTCTCTCGGCGGCGATGCGATCGGGCTCGTCCTTCTTCGTCCATAAACTCTTCTTATCGCCCAATTTCTCGATTGCGTCATAGACAATGTCGTAGCGGTTGATGGTCTTGACCTGCTGCTGCACGAACTCGCGGTATTGCTGGTTTGATTGCATCTCCAGTTCCTGGTCCTGTTCCAGGTTCTTGGCAAAGCGCGGCGAGATGAGGATGACTCCCTCGGCAGTGTAGTAATGTTTCCCTTTCAACCACACAACCGGCGGGCCTAGGATCCCGGTCACCACCACGGCGACGGCGAGACCTAGAAACTTATGCGCCTTCCAGCTTCGCAGCGGCTGAATGCCGCGCGTGGGTAGTTTCGGAGCATCTTCCGCCGCTGCCGGCGGCGCCGCGGGTGTCATTTCAGGAACGCTCCGCCCAGAACCGTCAGCCCGGTGATCGGTCCGATCCGCTGCAGAACGTATCCCATCTTGGCGAGAGTCTTCTTCGGCACGTAAATCACATCGCCCTCTTCCAGCGCTATGTTTAGCGCGCGATTCGGCTGCAGCAGATCCGCCAGCGAAAATTCGCGATTCCAGTTGCGGCTGGGCCGGATCACGTGAATCGAAGAGGACGAGGCGTCCTCCGTCGGGCCGCCGGCCTTGGCAAAGGCGTCGAGGAACGACATATCGGGCGTCAGTTGCATCGCTCCCGGTGTGCGTACCTCACCCAGCACGTACACCAGTTGATCGTCCGCGTCCGGCATATAGATCAGGTCGTTGCGGCGCAGGCGGACGTTGAGCGCCATGTTCCCGCCGACCAGAAGGGACTTCAGATCGATCCACGCTACCTGGTCGCGGCCGCGAAAGATGGCGCAGCGCGTGAGCGCCGCCTTCTCCGATCCCATGCCGCCCACCGGCAGCGCGCCGGCGCGTGTGATGGCTTCAAGCAGCGTGGGCTGTGTTTCGAAAAGCAGGGCGCCAGGATGGGTCACCCGGCCCAGAATGAAGACACGATTCGAGGCGTAGCGATCCACCCGCACCATCACCGATAAATTCTGATAACAGCAGTCAAACGCCTTTCGGATCTGCTCCACACTTTCTTCGCGGGTCAAATCCAGAATGCTTACGTCGCCGGCGACGGGCAGAGTGATGCGGCCGTCCGGGCCTACCACATGCTTCCCTGACAGCTCCGGGCGACCCCAGACTTCGATACTGATCTCATCGCCCTCGCCGATCTGATACGGCCCCCCTTCCGGCGCCGAGAAGCTAGCCAGCAGGTCCAGAGGTGTGTAGCGCCGGTCTTTGTATCGGATGTCAAACTGCGCGGGCCGTGCATCGGGCTTCGCGGCGGTCTGCGCCCAGGTTGTCGGTGCCCACTCGTTCAGCGTCAGCAACGCCGGTAGCAACGCCCGTAGCAACCCCAGAAGACGTTCAGGACGCCAGTCGGCTGCCATACATGCGCTCGTAGTAAGTCCGATATTCTCCGCTCCGTGTCCGTGCGACCCACTCCGGGCTATTGCGGTAGAACGCGATGGTTTCCTTTAACCCGTCCTCAAACGGAATCTCGCGCCGCCACCCCAATTCCTTTTCGAGCTTGGAACAATCGACGGCATAGCGGCGATCGTGGCCCGGCCGGTCGGCAACGGTGGTGAGCAGCGATTCCGGTTGGTCCAGAATGCGCAACAGGAGCCGCAGCACATCCAGATTGGTGCGCGGGTTGCGCCCCCCGATGTGATAGGTCTCTCCAGACCGGCCGCTGGCGAGAGTCAGCAGGAGCGCCCGTGTGTTGTCGGCGACGTGAATCCAGTCGCGCACCTGAAGCCCGTCGCCATACACCGGAATGGGGCGGCCGCCAAGAGCATTCGTAATGGCCAGAGGCAGCAGCTTCTCCGGGAACTGATACGGACCATAGTTATTGCTGGTGCGAGTGATCACAACGTCCATGCCGAAGGTGTGGGCGGCGGCGCGCACAAAGTGCTCCGCCGCCGTCTTGCTGGCGGCGTAGGGACTGCTGGGCGCGAGCGGCGATTGTTCGTCAAACCAGCCGCCGGGTGCCATGCTGCCCCCAACCTCGTCCGTCGAGATGTGCAGAAAGCGCCGGACCCGGCGGGCGCGGGCGGCGTCGAGCAGCGTTTGCGTTCCTTCCACGTTGGCGCGGACAAATTCCGCCGCGCTCGAGATGCTGCGGTCCACGTGCGATTCGGCGGCAAAGTGGACGATCGCGTCACATTGATCCGGCAGCGCCGCAAGAACTTCGTCGCTATTGCAGATGTCGCCCTTGACCATGCTGTAGCCCGCATGATCTGCCACGGCAGCAAGATTTTCCAGGTTGCCGGCGTAGGTGAGTTTGTCAAAATTGACGACGGGTTGATCGGGATACCGGGACACCCAATCGCGAATGAACTGTGAGCCGATGAATCCGGCGCCGCCGGTTACAAAGATGGACATGGTTGGTTTTCTCTCCCCTGTTCTTTTGGCATAATCATGAGGCCAGCGATACGGACGACGCCGCGCTTTTTCGCGGCAAAATGCGGGCCGGGGCGCCGACCGCGATCGAATTGGGCGGTACATCCGTGAGCACCACCGAATTAGCGCCGATCGCCACGTCATCGCCGATACGAATGGCCCCAAGGATCTTCGCTCCGGCGCCGATGTCGACGCGGTTGCCGATGACTGGCGCGCCGCGCACACCCTTGCGGCGCAGCCCGATCGTCACGCCGTTGCGGATCGTGACATCGTCACCAAGCACGGTGTCCCCGCTGATGATGATGCCGCCGAAGTGCTCGATCGTCAGTCGGTGGCCAATGTCGGCTTCACAGGGCAGATCGATTCCCGACAGGATCTGGCTCCAGACCTTCAGCACTTTGTAGAAGAACGACAGGATCACGCGCAGGAAAGCGGGCCGGACCCCGTAGCGCCATCGGCCGAAACGGTATACCGCCAGCGCCCAGATTCCCTGGCGTGTGATGTCGCGCCCATGGGTGCGCCAGTCTTCCCGCAGATTTTCAAACATGCGTCTCTCCTACCACGGGCGGGCCGGAGAGATCCGGCCGCCCTGGGTTTCCGTCCATGCCCGTTTCATGAGTTGCAGGATCACCTGAGATTCTTCCGCCTTGGCGCGCTGGCCCGCAGATGGATTGAACCGGTTCTTCCAGGCTCGCGCGCCGTGCCAGGCGGTTTCCATGGCCTTGGCTAGCCACGCCGCCGGGCCATGGTGCTTGCGGTAGTAAAGCAGGGCACTGCGCATGCGCCACAGCGTCAATTGAGATCCGGCCGACGACATCGTCAGATTCTGTATCGTCTTCGACGATTCACCGCCCAAGTGCTCCACAATTACGTCCGGCCAATACCAGATGGTGTGGCCCTTGGCCTTGATGCGCCGGCACAGATCGACTTCCTCGTAGTAGAGGAAGAACTGTTCGTCGAAATAGCCGACTTCCTCGAGAACGGTCCGCCGGATGAGCGAAAAGGCTCCAGGGACCCAATCGACTTGAGCGGCCTCACTCGGCGCGGCCCAGGTGCGGTCGACGCGGCCGAAAAAGCGCGATTGCGGATAACGCATGGAAAGTCCGGAGAGCAGCAGGAAATCGTTCAATGGCGAGGGAAACAGGCGCGCCGAAGGCTGCCAGGAGCCGTCGCGGCCGACCAGCCGGCCCCCCGCGAGGCCGGCGCCCGGATCGTGGTCCATTCGTTCCACCGCCAGCCGCAGCGCTCCGGGTTTCAGGAACGCGTCGGAATTGAGCAGCGCCACGTAGCGTCCGCGGCAGTGGGGAAAAGCGAGATTGTTGGCGGCGGCAAAGCCAAGGTTGACCGGGCTGCGCAGCAACTTGTGACGGGGAAACTCACGCTCCACCATCTCCGCGGATTGGTCACGGGAGACGTTGTCTACGATGACCGCCTCGTAGGCGATGCCGTCCGATTCCCGCTCCAGCGTCTCAAGGCAGCTGCGCAAAAGGTCGCGCGTATTGAACGATACGATCACAACCGAAACTTCGGGTATCTGATTCATGGTTTTCCTTGAGCCGCGCCTTCCCGCGCGGTGCGCACCCAGCTGGCGTCGCGCCGCGCCGAGCGCAATAGTGAGCCGACCAAGGTCAGCTTCCAGAGGATGTAAAACGGCGCGGAGGCCAGCGCGGCCAGCTCCCTCCATCCGCCCCCGCCGCGCCACACTGCCACTAGAATATGGACGCCGACCACAGCCAGAGCCCCGGCCGCGTAGACGCGGCCCGCGGCAATGGGAGGCGCGAGTGTCAGCAACAGTAGAAAGACGTGGAAAGCCAGCGGCAGCAGCAGCAGGTCCAGTAAAGGCTCGATCAGCCGCCATTGCCTGGCCGCGATCTGGCGCACAAGCCAGGGGCCCCATTCCCCGAGCATGCGCAACCGGCCGCCTTCCCAGCGGCTTCTCTGCGTGGCCACGCCTTTTCCCGCCGTGGGCATTTCTCCGCGCACGGTGGCTGCGTCGGCAAAGCGAACCCGGCGGCCGGCTCGCACCAGCCGCAGATGGTATTCCAGATCCTCCACCACCGAGCGCGCTTCGTAGGGCACTGCGAGCAAGGTCTCACGGGTCAACGCGAAACCGTTCCCGAGTATGCCGCAGGAGAGTCCCAGGCGGTCGCGCCCGCGCGGCCGCAGGACATTGAAGCCCCAAAGCGCAACCTGCATCAGACGTGTTCTCGTAGAAGCCTGCGGATTGCCGACCGCATAGCGGCACTGCACCGCATCGGCGCCGGCGGCCATGTGCCGGCGTAGTTCTTCAATGGTTCCGGGATCGACGACACTATCGGCGTCGACAATGATGAACCCGTCGATCGGTTCTTGAAGCAGCAGCCGAAAGGCGAAATCGAGCGCAAATCCTTTGCCGCGCCGCAGTTCGTCACGCCGTTCGAATACCTCGGCGCCTGCCTCACGCGCACGAGCAGCCGTGCTGTCGGAGCAGTTGTCGGCGATCACGACGATGCGCGGGGCCGGGGCGCCGCTCTCGGATTGGCGTAAGCTGAGCACCGTGCGGGCGATTCCTGACTCTTCGTCATGCGCCGGTATCACCACTGCGGCGCCGGGCAGCGCGGCCGGGGCGGGCCGTCGCCGCCGCGGCAGCGCTCCGGCAAGAGTCACCAGCAAAAGCTCGATCGTTCCCGGAACGGTGGCCAAGGCCAGCACGCCCAGCACGACATACCAAAAGGCGGTCATTAGGGCTTCTCCTTCGGTAGCAGAATCACCAGGCCCCAGGCGGGCGCCACAAAGCGGATCACTCCGCGCGTGGGCTGCAGATTTTCTGCGGCAATGCGAACCTGCTCCGAGTCTTCATTCGTTGCGTCTGCCTTTCCTGCGAGGCGCAGCAGGCGTTGTGGCAGCGGGGCGTCCATGGCCGCGGGAAAGCGCAGGACGACCTCTTTGGGTTCGCCGCAGGAGGAGACCACCGCGACCGTCCACCCAGCCGAAGTCCGGAACGGCGACACAAGCAGCGCAGAGTCGCCGCCCCGAACGCTGTGCAGATCGCCGCCGATGGCCTGATTCAACATCTGGAGCGCGAGTCCTGTGGAACGCATGCGCCGCGTTTCACCCAAGTCGCGCACAATGCCCCACAACCGGACGTATTCATCGCGCGTGTATTCACGGGCATCGAACTGCGCCAGCGTGTAGACGCACTGCCGTCGGGCACCGGCTTTCAACCCCTCGAGCAATCGCTTGGCGAGCGCCGCGCCGGCGCAGGCGCCGCCGACAATCGGATCGCGCTCCGCCGCCGTGGCGTCTCCGCCGAGCGTATGAAGATTGATTTCCGCCACCGCCAGTTCCCGGCCAGCCTGAGAGGCGCCGGACGCTAGCTGTTGCAGCCTTCCCTCATCTCCTGCGAACAGAAGGGAAGTACGGTCAGCCGCGGATAAGCCTCCGCGCAAATCGGGGAGCAGGTAAGGAGCGACGGCCAGCAGGGAAGCCGACGGGGACTCGGCCAGGAAGCGAAGCGCGAAGTTCACGTTGGCGTGTTGTCCGTTAACGGCCCAGCGCAGCGGCAACCCGCCCGCGCCCTTGCGCAGATTTGCCAGGGCTCGCTCGGAAGCTTCTCCGTGCCGCGCCGGATCGGCAATTCCCGCCGGACGAAAAATAGGATTCCAGTTCTCATTGCCGAACTCGACCACGATCTCCGGGAAGTGGTCGGTCGCCCAGCGGTCCCGAAGGTAACCTCCGAGATCGACCCACTCCTGATCGGAAAATGTCGTAGGCGCGACCACCCAGGGTTTGGCACCCACCCGGACGCAAAGATCCAGAAACTCGGGTAGCGAGTAGCCGAAATCGGTGGACTCCGCTCCCCCGGGACGATAGCGCCAGGAGCGGCGCGCGTCTGCCGACGCGAGGCGGTTTTCCAAGGTGTCTCCCAACTGCCCCTGCCAATCTCGCAAATAGCCAGGGTGCAGTTGCTGCAGTGTGTCGACCACCGCGCTCCGAAACGGGAAGCCGGCATCCGCCTCGTTTTGCAGACTCACGTCATCGAGCAGCAATTCGCCGTCGCCCGTGGCTTCAAACCGGAGTTCGAGGATACCGGCCGGTCCCTCATCGCTAGCGGTAAATTCGAACTGATGCAGCGTCCAGTTCTGTTGGGGTGTCAGGTCACGCTGCAGGAATGCGGCGCTCCCTTCGCGGCGGAACCGCACAGAAAGCCGCGTTCCTGCCTGCCCGCGCGACCAGAAAGCGAGCCGCCAGTCTCCGCGAATCGGCAGCATCTTTCCTGCGCGCTCACCGATCGCATCAAGATAGGAGATCAACGTAGCCGGATGGCCGGACCGGGGACGGAGAACAGCCGATCGCCGCCCTTTGCTCCGCGGAGGGGGGGCCCGTTCCTGTGCGCCGACCTGGGACGCAGCCTCTTCGGGAACCCACCACTGCGTCAATGCTTCGGTCTCGGAAACCCGCGTCAGCGCGATGACATCGCCCGGCGCAACGCGCGCAAACTCGCCTTCCGTGGTGAAGTCGGGGAGGCCGTCCTTGTTGTTGCCGCGCGAATCGATAATGCGGCCCTTCTGTCCGGCCGCGTCTCCGGTGCGAACGTCGTACCCGGCCCCGGCCCAGAACGAATCGGGTCGGGCCAGTCTGGCGCTGTCGTCGGAGAAGCGGTGCAGGCCAACGCGTCCGGCGAATACCAGAGTGCGGTCAACGACGCCCTCAAATCCGGGGTTCATGATCACGTTCGACATGAGCTGTTCGGCGCCCCACGAAGTTCTAAGCCCGACGTTCACTCCGAACCGCTCTACTGCGCTCACCACAACCTGCGATCCGATCTCGACGACAGGGTCGCTTTGTGCAAGCCGTTTTCCGCAAACGCACAAAAGCGGAGCGGCAAGGAGGGCGGCGGCGTACAACTTCATTGGCTAGCCCCCAGGCGGCGGCGAAAGATCGCTCCCAGGCGCGCAGTGTTCGTCTGCAAGTCGTATTTCTCAATCACCCTGCGCCGGCCCGCCTGTCCCAAGCGGCGGCGCAGGCTCGCGTCGTCCATCAGCGTGCCTATGGCGGACGCCAGTTCATCGTCGTCGGAGGGGGCCACCAGCAGGCCGTCCACTCCCGGCCGGATTAATTCCGGAATGCCGGTGATGAAAGTCGTGACGCAGGGAATCTCCATCGCCATCGCTTCCATCAGCACCACCGGGATTCCTTCGGCGAAGCTGGCCAGCGCGAAGGCGTCCGCCCCCTGGTAGAACGCGCGAATCCGATCCTGATTGACAGCGCCTTCAAAGATAACCTTGCCGGCGAGTCCTCTCGCGCGTGCATCCTGCTCCAGAGCCGCGCGATCCGGCCCGTCACCCACCAGGCGCAGCCGCACGTCGCGGCCCTCTGCGACCAGCTTTGCAATTGCCGCAATCAGAACTTGTTGGCCCTTGGCCGGCGTCAGGCGTCCGACGCAAATCACCTCAAATGTTCCGGGTGCTTCCCGGAAGGGCGCCGGCGCAAACTGCTCCGGATCCACCCCCAGCGGCGATACCTCGAACTTTGACCACTGCGACGCCGGCGACAGCTTCATCAACTGGCTGCGGGCATAGCGTCCGATGACGCACAGAAACGACGAGCCCTCGATTTTTTCGAGCAGGCGGTATCCGGGCGCGTCGTAGAACTCGTCGGGGCCGTGGACCGTGATGGAGAGGGTCATCGGATAGATCTTGCTTGCGATCAGCCCGGCTGTGGACGCCGGAGTGGCAAAGTGGACGTGCAGGTGGCTCAGGCGCCGCCGCCGCATCCAATCGCCGATAAGGACTGCCTCGATAAAGTAAAACAAGCAATATAAGATCTTCTTCAGGTCCGCGCCGCCTAGCGACACCGCATAAACAAGGCCGGCCACGTACCGCGCGGGCCGCATGGCCAGGGCGGCAAGATGTGCGCGCACCACGGCGAGCCAGCCGGCGTTCTTGATGTAGAACGTGCGGGCCGCCTCCGCGCGCTCCTCGCTGGTAAGGCCTTCCGTCGGACGGTCCGGCAGATTGATCGAAGCCGCCTCGATGGCGAACCCGGTCTGTTGAAGCGCCAGCACCTCTCGCAAAATGAAGGTATGCGACACCGCGGGATACCGGCTTACCAGATAGGCCAGCCGCAGTGGACGGTCAGCCGTCATGCCATCACCCGCCGGAAATTAAACAGCCGGACGGGCGCCGCTGCCGGCGCTGTCCCGAGCGACTGGCGCTTGCTCAACAGATATCCCTCTGACCAGCCGGTGATCACAAACAGCAAAGGCATCAGTTGCGCGCCCAGATAAACGGTGGCGATCGTCCATCCGACCCCGGCGTAAATTGACATGAGCGTGAAGCCGAGCGAGCTGCCGCGCGGCATCAGCGGCGGCGTCGACATTTCGAACAAGAACAGGCGCACCATCATTGTCAGAAAGATTCCTAAGAGGCATCCCAGCGCGGGAACGCCGTGCATGATGGCCAGCAGAAGGTAATAGTTGTCGATCGAAGGCATGCCGTCCACTTTGGGCCAGGTGTTTCGACCCCACCCCCAGGCGCTGCGCTCCAGGGCGACACTGACGTACTTATCGATCAGCTCCTTGCGGTAGGCGGCCGATTCCTGGGCCACCGTTTTGGCATTGGCGCGTCCTACTGAAGCGTACTGGAAAAAGACGATTCCAACCGGAATTCCCACCACCACCAGCCCCGCCAGAATCACCCCGATCGCCAGCCAGCGCTGTTTAGCCCGGCCTATTGCCACCACGCCTGCCGCCAGAAATCCGCCCAGCCAGGGCCCGCGGACCATCGTCATGAGAATGCCCGCCACCAGGCCCGCCGTAACGATCTGCGCTTTGGTGTAGCTCGAGGACAGGTTCTTGAACTTGCGTTCCCAAAGGTCGCTCCAGTGCAGCCAGCGCTGGATGCGGTAGCCAACCATCAAAATGCCGCCTGCGAGGATGGCATGCCCGTAGGGTCCCGCAATGCGCGCGAAACCCCAGCGGAACGTCGTTACCCAGCCATCCGCCTGACCAGGAAAAATCGGATCGAGCAACATGCGCCAGGGCGTGCGCGCAAATTTGAACTCCCACACCGAGACTACCGAAATCCAGAACAAGCACATGACGAGTTGTTTCCCGAACTCGACACGCAGTCCGAACGGTTCCACCAAGGCTTTGGTCAGCACATAAGGCAGCACCACCAGACACACCATATCGAACAGCAGGTTCTGCGCTTCGCTGTAGCCCGCGTTCAGAAATTCCGAGTACCCGACGCAAGACGCGAAGCCGAACACCAGGATGTCGGTGAAGGAAAACTTCCAGCGCGGCGCCCCGCGAAGAAGGTACGCCCCGGCGATTGGTAGCGCCACAGCATGACTGAAGCTAGGATCGGGTAGACCCGGTATATTCCATCGGTAATAGTCCGGAAGGCATAGTAAAGTCGGAATATAAACCGCAATAAACGCGAGTTGCGGCGATTTCGAGAAGGCCAGAATGGCCGCCCATATACCGGGCAATATAACGATGACTTGCATGCCTTTAAAGGGATAACTCCATTCCAGGGATAATCTTTTTTCAGCACCTCGGCGGGTGAAACAGACCGGGGCGCAGGTGACGTGCGGTTAGTGGCCGGTTCCTTCTTCTGCACTTATCATCGACGCGGGGGGAGATAAGTTTAGGCTTATTTCTCTGAACATATTCCGTCAAGCAACCCGTTCTCGTGGTCGATACGTAAGTCATGCGACGCTGCGCGAATCCGGCGCGCCGCCAACGCGCTGAACTGCTCGTTCCTATCGCCAAAGGAGTACCGATGAAGGGAATTGTCTTGGCCGGGGGAAGCGGGAGCCGTCTCTCTCCGCTGACCAAAGTGACCAATAAGCACCTGCTGCCGATCTACGACCGGCCGATGATCTATTACCCGATCCAGAGCATGGCCGACGCGGGCATCAGGGAAATTCTCGTTGTCACCGGTGGCGCCAATTCCGGAGACTTCCTGCGGTTGCTCGGGAACGGCGCGCAGTTCGGCCTGAAGCACCTGCATTACACCTATCAGGAAGGCGCGGGGGGCATCGCGGCCGCACTGGCGCTAGCCGAGCATTTTGCCGGGGGCGACAAGGTCTGCGTCATTCTGGGCGACAACATCATTGAGTATTCCATTCGCGATGCTGTCGAGTCGTTCGAATCACAGCCAATTGGCGCGCAGGTGTTGTTGAAAGAAGTGCCGGATGCGCAGCGGTTCGGCGTGGCTGAGATTGCCGGCGACCGCATTCTGGGAATCGAAGAAAAACCCGCGCGTCCCAAATCGAACTACGCGGTGACAGGCATCTATTTTTACGACCGCAGCCTGTTCGAAAAAATCGGAATGCAGAAGCCCTCCGGCCGCGGGGAGCTCGAGATTACTGATGTGAACAATGCTTATATCCGGGAAGGCACGATGGGGTTTTCATTCTTGCGCGGCTGGTGGACCGATGCGGGAACTTTTGGTTCCCTGCTGCGGGCAAACAATCTGGTGGCCGCTTCCCAGGGTGGCAAGCAGGAACAAGACGTGGAAGAGGAGGAATTGATCGATGCACGATGATTTGTTGACGTTAGAACGTCATGTGAGCGTAACCGATGACGAAGAGCTGGCTTCGTATGGTGATTTGCGTCTGGCGATTCCGCGCTGCCAAAAGGGAATCGATTCCATCATCCTGGCTCCTGACTCGCATGCTTTGATCGATGGTGTGCGCGTCCGCAGCTTTCCGATCTGGCCCGACGACCGTGGATACTTCCTGGAGGTGATGCGCACCGGCCTGGGTCTAACAGCTGGATTCGATCTCACCCATTCGCAGGTATCGGCTGCGCTCAGCTATCCCGGCACAATTAAAGCCTTTCATTATCATTTGCGCCAGACCGACTGCTGGGTGACAACGGCGGGCCTGCTGCAAGTGGCGCTTGTGGACCTGCGCAAGGATTCGCCGACGTACGGCCGGCGCAACACGATGTATGTGGGCGCGCTGCGTCCCTGGCAGGTGATGGTTCCGCCTGGCGTTGCGCACGGCTATAAGGTGATTGGAAGAGACTCGGCGGTCCTGGTCTATGTGACCAACCAGGTTTATGACCCCAAGGACGAAGGACGCATCGCCCACAACCATCCCTCCCTGCAATACGACTGGGAACTACAGTACAAATGACACAATCTGGTCCCGGCCGCGGATTCGAATGCCCTGGCCGTGGCTCTAGTCCATCTTCACGAACATCGCGGGGAACTGAATACGGCCGCGCAACATCCGCTCGAAAGTTGTCACCTCAGGCGCGCGCAGCTGGTCTCGTAATGCCTTCACGCCGGGTGTAATTAGGCTGCATAAGGAGATCGAATGCAAAAGCAACTTGCTGTCCTGATTGCACTCTCGATTCTGGAGGGCCACATCATGGCTTCCGGGGTGGTGGGACACTCGGGGAAGGTCCCGCTACGGATTGAAGTGGTGTCCGGAAACGGGAGCGTCAACAGCCTCTCTTCACCCAACGTCGTGGCGCCGCTGATTTGCGTCCGAACCCAATTGGGAACGCCGGTCAAAGGCGCCAAGGTTCGATTCGAATTGGCTGGATCAAAGCAGGGAGTTTTTGCCGGTGAGCAAACCGCGATCGAAACCGAAACCGACTCCCGGGGCGAAGCGACTGCCGTCGGGTACATGCCGCGCCGCGCGGGGGCCTTCAAGATGAACATCACCGCTTCGAATCAAACCGGCGAGGCGTCTGTGGAGATTCATCAAAGGAACAGCCAGCAACATTACGCGGTAATGAAGGAATCGTATCTTTCCAGTAAGCGATGGTATCTAATCTCCGGAGCTGCTGCGGCCCTTGGCGCCGTAATTCTGCTAAAGAAATCGGCAGGTGCAACCCCTGGTGCGACCGTTGATGTTCCCGGGACGTCGACCGGCGGCGGACGTTAGCGATGCAGTGGTCCGCTCTTGGTTTTCGTCGCCATTCGCGCGGCTGGTTGTAGCACACCATCTGCGGGCACAAGAGCCTGCGCGTGGCGTCAAGTTAACCCAGTCTATGATTGCACTCTTACCTCAACTGAGGCTTGCTCATCTGCAATCCGAGGGTCACCGATTGAATCCCTCCGCCGACTCCAAAAGGAAAGTGTTCCAGTACTGAAACGGCCGGGCTTCTGCAGCGTCTTCATCTGTATGAAAACTTTAAGATCCGGATCGATTCCTTTCAGCCTTTGTGCGCTATTTACAGTGCTGCCCCTCTGTCAGGCCGCCGACGCGAACGCGCCTAAGGAGACAAAAATCGACAACGCCCGGATTTTCCCGTTCTTTGCCAGCGGCGGCGGTTGGCAGTCCACCATCTCGCTAATCAATGTTTTTGAGTCCGGTATCAGCTATCGCCTTTCCTTTCGCGGGGTGAACGGTCAGCCACTGGTGGTCTCCTATCGAACACCGGACGGTCGCGTTATCGCAGCTGACACGATCCAGGGACAACTCAATGACGATTCCAGTGCAACCTTCGTCCTCATCGACACAGGCGGACTGCAGACAGGTTGGGCACGGCTCGACTATGATGGCGAAAGCCGCATCGCCGGCTTCGTCACGTTTCGCCAGCGCATCGCCGGCAGACCGGATTTCGAGAGCAGCGTCACCCTCGCCCGCGAAGATGAAACACCCGTGTATATGCCCTTCGACAACACACAAGGCTATGCGACGACACTGGCACTGACGAATCCGGCGACAAGCGACAACACCGACCTGCAACTGCGATTCTGGGATGCCTCGGGCAGCGAGATCACCACCCGCAACATCACCCTGGCGGCGGGCACCACCACCGCATTCTCCGTGCCGGAACGGTTTCCTGAACTTGCCGGACGTTCCGGACAGCTTCGCATCCAAGGCTCTGCCAGCCGCTTGGCGACCCTTGCGCTACGGTTCAACCCAAGCGGCGCCTTCAGTACGATTCCAGTGGCTAGCCGGTAGTCTTACCGGAAAAACACCGACTCCCGTCCGTCTCCGACTAGCGCGATAGACGGCTCACCGACTGGCGCTTCCCCCATCATGCGCCTCGGTCCTCGTCCTCAAATGCCCAGCGGAACAGCGCCGTCAAGCCTTTATAAGGGCCTGCTTTTCGCGCGTGCGACAGAAGGCCGAGGAACTTAGTTTGCGTTCCGGTCTCTCGACGGCCCGTACAGTAGAGGGAAGCCGGTATCGCGCATTGTGCCGACCGCGCCGGTCTGCCGAACCGGTAAGCGGATACATTGTCAGGTTCTGTTCCGCCCCATGCGCATCAGTGGAGCCGTTCATTTCTGTTGCTAGTATATTGCTGGGCACATGATTCAAACACTTTCCGAGCTGGTCGCCATCAACAGCGTGAACGCTTCCTACCCAGGCGGGGTGACCGAAGAGGCCGTTGCGCAATATGTTGAGCGATTTTTCGCCCATCGCGGCATAGAAACCTGGCGTCAGGATGTGATGCCTGGCCGCAATAACGTGATCGCGCGGCTCCCAGGCCGTGATCCATCGCGGCGCATTGTTCTCGAAGCCCATATGGATACCGTCTCCACATCGGGCATGACCATTGCGCCGCACGTTCCGGAGATTCGCGATGGCCGGCTCTACGGGCGCGGGTCCTGCGATACCAAAGCGGGTCTGGCGGCGATGATGCATGCGCTCGCCAGCTTGAAGGAGCAATCCATCACACCGCCTTGCGAGGTCTGGCTGGCGGCGGTCGTCGATGAAGAATTCTCCTTCCGCGGTGTCGCGAAGCTGTGCGAAGAGTTGCGGGCCAACGCGGCAATCGTGGCAGAGCCGACCCAACTGCGTGCCGTGGTCGCTTCGAAGGGAGTGCTCCGCTGGAAGATACGAACTGTCGGGAAGGCGTCGCACAGTTCGAAACCGCAGCTTGGCGTAAACGCTATTCAGGATATGGCGCAGGTGCTCTTGTGGCTGCAGCGCGAAGCGGACCTCCTGGCGCGCCGAACGCATCCGCTGCTTGGCCCGGGGACGTTGAGCGTCGGCCTCATCCGGGGCGGGGAACAGGTCAACCTAGTTCCCGATGCCTGTGAGATTTCGATTGACCGGCGTCTGCTGCCAGTAGAGGATCCGCTCCAGGTTTGGACCGCGTATCAGGAACGGCTTGCCATGATTCCCAATATCGAGGCGCACATGGATGAGCCGATGCTGGTGGATTTTCCTCTGGAAACCGATTCGAACGAGCGTGTTGTTCGCGTCGCTCAGGATGTTCTGAAAGGCCTGGGTCTGGATGCAGAGATTGCCGGAGTTCCGTTCGGCAGTGACGCCAGCAAACTGTCGCGCCTGGGCATCCCCACCATCATCTTCGGTCCCGGCAGCATTGACCGCGCCCACACCGCCGACGAGTATGTGGAGTGCGATCAGGTACTCTCGGCCCTTTCCTTCTACATCGACTTTCTCGGGCGGTTTGAATAATGCTGATCGACAAGAAGCTATTTCCCATTCCCTCCGGAATCTCGTATCTGGATACCGCCGCCGAGGGACTTCCGCCTCTGGCGGCCGAAGCGGCGCGAAGTGCGTACTGGCAGGCAAAGCAGCGGGGAACACCCGGCAGGGCACAGCTCTACGAAGAACAGAAGGAAGTGGAAGCGGCAGCCGCGCGATTGTTGGGAACCGATGCCGACAACATTGTTCTGTTGGCCAATTCATCGGAGGCCCTCAACCTGCTCTCCCGCTCGATTCAATGGCTGCCCGGCGATGAGGTTCTCATCTGCGATCTGGAGTTTCCCTCGAATGTAGTGGTCTGGTTGCAGCTCAAGCGCCACGGCGTGAAGGTTGTCGTCGTTCCTTCGGTTGGCGGCGTGATTGAATTGGAAGATTGGACCTCCCGTTTGTCCCCACGAACCCGGGTCGTCTCCGTGAGCCAGGTCAGTTACAAGACCGGAACTCAGATCCCCTATCTGGAGGAGCTTGCCGCCCAGGCCCATGCGGTTGGTGCGCTCTTCTGTGTGGATGCAACACAAGCCCTGGGCCGTGTTCCTGTTTCCGTAAAGTCAGTGGATTATCTGGTAGCGAGCACTTACAAATGGATCCTCGGGACGCACGGCCTGGGAATCACGTATTGCTCTCCCGAACTCAGAGCACGCTTCGCGCCGGGAACGGCAGGCTGGTTCTCGGCCGAGAACGTGTTTGACGCAGACCGTTTTGAAACCTACACGCCCAAGAGCTCCGCCGCCCAACTGCAGCCTGGCATGCCGAACTTCCCCTCTATTTTTGCTCTGCGGCCAGGACTGGAATGCCTGTCGGAGTTGGGTGTCGAGCGGATCGATCGTCACTTGAAACCTCTGGTAGCAGCGCTCCGCGGCGGACTTGCGGAGCAGCGCCACGCGCTCTTGACACCGTCCGAGCCGCGCTTTGCTTCCGGCATCGTTTCGTTTGCCTGGCACGAGGCGGAGCGGCTCGCGGCGGATTTAGCCGAACGAGGAATTATCGTTTGGGGCGGCGACGGCCGCGTCCGCATGTCGATTCATCTTTATAACGACGAAGAAGACGTCGAGCGCTGCCTCGCGGCAATTCACTCGCTCACATTACGCTAACAGCTTTGTCGCCACATTACCTGCGACGTCGGTGAGCCGGAAAGGGCGGCCGCCGTAGTTGAACGTCAGCTGCTGATGGTTCAGTCCCATAAGATGCAGCATCGTCGCATGCATATCGTGAATGTGCATGCGGTCCTCTACCGCGTAGTAGCCGAACTCGTCGGTTGCGCCGTAGACGAAGCCCTTCTTTACCCCAGCGCCGGCCATCCAGATGGAGTAACCGTAGGGGTTGTGATCGCGGCCGTCCACCGATTCGGCAATAGGCGTCCGCCCGAATTCACCACCCCAGATCACAAGGGTATCTTCCATCAAACCGTGAGCTTTCAAGTCCGTCAACAAGGCCGCGATGGGTTGATCCACCTGCAACGCGGTGCGCGTATGCAGCCGGATCAGTTCATTGTGAGCATCCCAGCCCACCTCATTCCCAGGTCCATATTCGTGATTGATCTGGATGAACCGTACGTTGCGTTCCGCCAGGCGGCGCGCCATCAGGCACTGCCAGCCGAAGTCGGCAGTCTCCGGCTCATCCATGCCATACAGCTTCCGAGTCGCGGCGGATTCCTTGGAGATGTCAAACGCCTCCGGAGCCACGGTCTGCATACGGAAGGCAAGCTCAAAACTTTGGATGCGAGCCTCCAGTTCTGGATCATTCTGCCAGCGTGCCGTGCTATTCCGATTCATCTTCTGAATCATGTCCAACTCGTAGCGCTGCTGCTCAGCCGTTAGGCCCTGGTTCTGCAGATGCTCAATCGGTTCGGAGATCTTCTCCAGCGGCATCCCGCCCAAGCCCACGGCAGTGCCCTGATAGGCGGCTGGCAGAAAACCGGAGCTCCACTTCTTGGCGCCACCATGAGAGAGGCCCGGCTTCAGCGTGATGTATGCCGGCAGATTCTGATTCTCTGTGCCCAGTCCGTAAATTACCCAAGATCCCATGCTGGGCCGCGTGAAGGTGTTTGAGCCGGTATGCAGTTGTAGCGTGGCGCCGCCATGCGCCACACTGTCGCCCACCATGGAGCGGATGATGCACAAATCGTCCGCATGCTTTGCCACGTTAGGAAACAGGTCACTGATTTCGAGGCCGCTCTGGCCATACCTGCGAAACTCCCATGGCGACTTCAACAGATTCCCGGTGCTGCCCTCGGCGAAAGTCAGCGGCCGTTTAAACGGGAGAGGCTTGCCGTGGTCCTTGATCAGCCTCGGCTTCGGATCGAAGGTGTCCAGGTGCGACGGCCCGCCATGCATGAACAGAAAAATGACTCGCTTTGCTTTCGCTGGAAAATGCTGTGGTTTCGGAGCCAGTGGATCGGCTGCTCTCAATAGCGACGCAAGTCCCAACATGCCGAAACCGCATGCCGAGCGGCGAAGGAGAAAACGGCGGGATGGCAGCATCGGATCTGGCATAGAGTTCCTCAATAGATGTAGATGAAATCGTTCGACGCCACCAGGGAGCGGCAGAAGCTGGTCCAAGCCAGCACGCGGCCTTCATCGTCGGAAGGCTTCGCGGGAAAGGTGGCGACGTACTGTAAACTGCCGCGAACTTCTTCCGGTTTTGCGTCCCTGCCAAGGATCTTCACCCACGCTCGGTTCACTCGGCTCTCGTCACTGACATCCTTGAGCAAAAGCTGCCTGGCCAGAGCCCGTGAGTGTTCCGCCACTGACTTGCTGTTCATCATGTACAGCGCCTGCGGAGCAACGTTAGTTTGCGACCGGTTCTCCGTGCTGGTTGTCGCATCCCCGAAATCAAACAGCGTGAAAAGTGTAGAGAGATTGGATCGCCGCAGCGCCAGGTATACCGTCCGCCGGTTGGAATCGTCGGGATGGATGCTCTTGCGGCCGTCGCTGAATTCGTTGTCGGTTCCCTCTCCTTTTTGCAGGGAGCCTCCCATCGTCAGGTCGAGGCTTCCGTCCAGCAAAAGTAAAGAGTCACGGATTTCCTCAACCGTCTTGCGGCGGATCGAGAAATGCGACAACAGGCGGTTTTCAGGGTCTTTCTCCCGCTTGATTGGCGTAGTGTCGGCGCTCATCTGATAGGCACTGGAAAGCATGACCAGCCGGTGCATTTTCTTGAGAGACCAGCCCTGGTTGATAAACTCCGCGGCGAGCCAGTCCAGAAGCTCCGGATGACTGGGGCGCTCACCGGCGATTCCAAAGTTATTCGGCGTGCGGACCAGGGCCTCTCCGAAGTGCCCTTGCCAGATTCGATTCGCCATCACGCGAGCCGGTAGAGGATTCTCGGGATCGGCCAGCCAGTTCGCCAACTCCATCCGGCCGCTGCCGCTGCGAACAGGCTCCTGTTGTTCGCCGGCAAGGATGGTGGGGAAGCGCTTGGCAACTACCTCTCCCTTCGAATCAGGATTGCCGCGCAGGAAGACGTGCTGTTCCACCGGTTGATCCTCTGCTACCGCGCAGGCGAAAGGTGGCTCGGGCGGAGCACCCTTCTTGATGGTCATCAGCTCAGCACTCAGTGCTTCAATCTTCCGGCGGGATTCTTCGGTGTACAGCTTCTCCGGTTCCTTCGGCGGCAGTGTCAACGGACCCTTTCCGGTCGCAGTCTCAGTAAAGAAGCGATTCTCTCCCGACAGAAATTTCGGCGGCATCGGAGGCTTTTCGCCGCGTGCTCGGGCTTCGCCGGATAGAATACGAAATTCCTCCTGCGCCTTCGCGCGCCTGGCCGCCTCGGTGATAAAACCCGCCTGATACTGCATCGCTATCGTCTGCGTGGTTTCCGCATCGGCGTTGTACCAGGGTTCGAGATGCGGGCGGCGTTCCTTGGTCGGCTTCAAGTAATCCACCCAGCGCTGCAGCACTGCGCCACCCAGCGCCTGCTCTTCCACCTTGGCTCCCTCCCGATACACGCGCCGCGCCGCAATCATGTACTGCGCGATGTGTGGAGCGAACTGGTCCCGAAAACGCACTGCCTCCGCGCCGACCACGGCATCGATCTCTTTCTGTTTATCGGCCACTCTAGCCTGGTGCGCTTCATACTCCGCCGCGACATCCTTGGCGACAAGCGGCGCAAAGTAAAGTTTCGATACCGTGCCTTCAATCTGTGAAAGCTGCTTGGTACTGGCAAAGATGGAGGCAAGCGAATAGTAGTCTTTCGTTGAGATCGGGTCGAATTTGTGATCGTGGCATCGCGCGCAGGAAATGGTCAGTCCCAAAAACGCCTTCCCCGCTACGTCGATCTGCTCGTCGACAATGTCGTAAAACATTTTGACCTTGTCCTGTTCGGCCACCAGCTTCGGACCGAGTGCCAGAAATCCGGTGGCGACGATGCCCGCCGTGTTGACGCCTTTTCCGGCGGGCGGTGGCAGCAAGTCTCCCGCGATCTGTTCGCGCATGAATTGGTCGAACGGTAAGTCGGCGTTGAAGGCGTCAATCACATAGTCGCGATAGCGCCACGCGTAAGGATAGCGATAGTCCTCGTCGGCGCCGGTGGAATCCGCGTACCGGGCCACGTCCAGCCAATGCCGGCCCCACTTCTCCCCGTATCGCGGCGATGCCAGCAGCCGGTCCACCACGCGGGCGAAGGCGTCCGGCGCGTGGTCCGCCAGGAATGCACGAACTTCCTCTTCGGAAGGCGGCAGACCTGTCAGGTCGAAGGTAGCCCGTCGAATCAACGTAAGTGAATCGGCACGCGGGGCAGGGGACAGTTGATTCGCTTCCAGAGCCGCCAGGACAAAACGATCGATGGGTGATTGAGCCCAGGCTTCCTCTCGAACCGCCGGCAGCGGGGGTTGATGCAAGGGCCGAAACGACCAGAAATTCTTCTGCGCCTGCGAGTAGCCCTTCTTCTTGTTCGCGCTAGTCGCGGCAACCTCGTTGATCCCCGGCGGCCAAGGCGCTCCCATCTTCACCCAGTCCAGCAGAACACCGGTTTCCTCTTCGCTGATTCGACCGGTAGGTGGCATCTTGATCCGCTCGCGGTAGCCAACCACCTGCAGGATGCGGCTGTTCTCCACATCACCCGGGACGACGATGGGCCCGGTATCAGCGCCTCTACGAAAACCAGTGGAAGTGGTAAGGTCGAGTCCCGCTTTCCCCGTCTTCGGATTGTGGCAGCCCTGGCAGCGGTTCGCCAGAATCGGCCGGACGCGTTTCTCGAAGTATTCTGACTGTTCTGCGGTCTGGCCGAAGGCCTGAGCCAGCAGAATCAGCAGCGCTACCGTAAGACGACGTCCCATACCTTAGCTCTGCGAGACGGGCCCTTGGGGCCATCGATATAAAGTGTCACCACATATTCGCCGGCCTTCTCGTACTGATGAATGGGATACCGTTCGATGGAGGTCTTGCCATCCCCGAACTCCCATTTCCACGAAGTCACCGGACCGTATGATTCGTCTTTGAAAGCAACCAACCGCCGGTCCATATCGACGATCTGGAACGACCAGTCGGCCTCTACCGGCTTACGAAGTTCAGCTTCCATCGGCATTAACCGGAAGGCGACCAGATCCGACGCGTTTCCATACATCGTGGTCTTGTGCGAGAGATTCCAGAAGCCGCGGTACGTCTTCGCATTCTCATCGTCGTAATCCAGCACGGACCAAGACATCCCGATCACTTTGTTCTCCACCAGCTTCGATTCCACGGAGCGTAGCGGGCCCTCATATGCCGCGTAGTCAAACGGAGTGATGAAGAACTCCAGCGTCAACTTGCCGCTTTCGCCGTGCTTGAAGTTATAGTTGTACGCCGCGTTCGCGTAGGGAAGATTCTTGATCCATGGCTGGCATCCCCACACCATGGTCCAGTCCTTGCCTTCCGCCGGCGTAAAGATGTGATAGTTCTGCGCGTGCACGCCATGAAAGGTGAAGTGCGCCTCGTTCGGATCGTATCCCTTCAGCGGATGCATCTGCTTGATGAACGGTCCACCGGAAAGATCGCCATCCACCACCAGTTCGAAGATATCGTTGTGCAGGTCTGTCCGCTTGAAATCCCAATAATTGTCGTAGGCTTCATACAAAAAGTAGAGCCGGTTCAAACCTTTCACCCAGCCCACTTTCACTTTGACATCGAGGTCCTTCCTGTCCATCGGCAGATTGTTGACCGTGTCCTTCAACTGATCCATGCCGATGGAATAGCTTTCGGGAACCATCGCCCAGTCGTCCGTCTTCCCATCAATACGTGGAATCTGGCCTGCGGGGAACTGGAAGATTTTGAATTCTACTCCCGGGCGTTCGATGGCGGATGCAACCTGACTTGCGAACAACACCAACAACAGGGAATGTTTCACACCTTCACTCGGTCATAATCGAACGGTTCATTCACCAGGTGATACTCCGGCTCGCCGTTCTTCTGCAGGTAGTAGGTCGTCAGCGGGGTGCGGGTGAAATCGCTCAGCTTGCGGCGAACCGGGTTGCCGTCCACCCATTCATAGACCGGCACTTCCCACGGATTGAACGTATCCAGCATGCCGCGCTCTTTGGCGATACGGAACAGGTTCACGTTGCCGGGCTCGTGGCCGCCCAGATACATGCCGATCATGTCCAGACGGAAGCGGTCTTTGCCGAACATCACCAGGTTCGTCAGATGATCCTTGCCTATGCCGAAACCGTTGCCGTCGCGTCCATAGATGCCCTCAATAATGTTCAAGCCCGGATGGATCACCTGCGAGTTGTCGCAGGTCTTGTGGGCCCAGATCTCCTGGTTCATCGGAGTAAGATTCGCGGGACTGTCATAGCGCGCATACGCCAGGCGGCGGTGATTCTCGAAGTACCGGTTCACGCGGGCTTCTACCTTGCCGTGAATATCCGGCTGCATGAACGTAGGCGCGCCAGTGACCATTTTCCAGCCGGGGCAGAATCGCACATAGGGCTTCACAACCAGTCCTTGCACGTTCTTCGTCGAGAGCGTCATGCACATGCCGTGCGACTTCCACTTGGCAATGTTCAACAGCCAGGTATCGGGCTCGTTTACCGGCGCATAGTGCGGAATCCGCGTGTAGACGACCGGATCCGGCACTTTGGTCCACGTCATTTCGAAGCCGTCGCGGAAGTTCCGCTCGCGGCGCTCCGGCTCATTCATCTCCACGCCGTGGCGATCGTTGATGTCCGCCAGTCCGCGGTAGTTCCAGGAGTAGAAATTATTCGCTTCCAGGAAATGAAAGCGCTTCAGCCCCAATTCCTTCAGGCCAAGGATGATGCCTTCATAGAATTGCGGGTCGGTGCCGGTGCCCCAGTTCTCCTCATTGGGCCGCTCGTTGCGCACGCTGGTGAAGTTTGGTTTCAAGATGACGCGATGCGTCACTGGAATGCCCGCCATCTCCACGGGCACAAACACATCGCGCGCGAATGCCAGGCCTTCGCGCAGCTTCGCCGCCTCGTCCATCTTGTCTCGCACATTCGTGCGCTTCAGAAAGACGGCTTTCGGATTGGCTTCCACAAAGGGATGCACCGCGAATTGCGGCTTCGGCAAGCGGGCCCCTGCCAGGCGAATGGGCACGGTGGCGGCTGCGGCTGCCAGGCTCAGTAAGTGACGGCGAGTGATATCCATGGCTTTGCTCTACTATCCTAGCGCTCCTGAGAATCGCACGATGGCCAGGCGCCGCTTGGGAGTCAGAAAAACTTCGGTCGTCGAGCCGCGCCGCGCAGTGTGCAACGGCAGCGGTGCCGACCCCGGAGATAGCAGCACAGCACGCGAAAAATGACCTTGTACGCGGGCCTGCAACTCCGTCGGTTCCCCACTTCCATACTGCAGAATATGCAATAACAGTTCACCGCGGCCGGGCGCGGTGGTGGCCAGCGGGATGGACGACCGCGCATTCCAGAGCCGCACCGCACGTTGACGATGGTTGATGACGTCGATGACATCCAGGGCGAATTCGCTCGGATCGGTGATGCGTTTGTGGTATGCAACTATCCGGCCGGAGCCGAGCGAGAGGAAATCGCGGTCCTGTTCCTGCTTGATCCGTTTCGCGGCGGCCGGCGGCGGGGAATCAATGATCACGGTGCCGCCTGCCGCGGCGTGAGCAAATACCGCTTCGGGCACCTGTTTCAATCCGGCGGCGACAAGCGCTTTGATTTCGCCGCCAGGCTTCGGTGGGATCTTTTGCGCGGAGACCAAAGCGGGACTTGCTCCGCGACGGTGTAGCAGGTTCGCAATCTCCGCTGTAGCCGCGCCCGGTTCCACCACTGCAGTGATGATTGGCAGCACCGGCTGCCCGAGTATTTGTTCCTGTTCCTTCAGAAAGCGGACGGTCTGGCCGAGTGTGTCCCAGGCGGCACGTGCGGCGGGAGTGCCCGCCAGCAGCTCCGAGCGAAAGCGTGGCTGCAGCGTCAGAATGAAATTTCCGCCATAGACCCAAGCTTCAGCCAAAGCAAGTTCCAGAGTATCGAATGGAATGATGCGGTCGTTCGGGCGATAGCCAAGTAGCACATCCTTGGCGGGATGCAAGGCGCGCTCATAAGCCACAAGGTGGCCGTTCGCGTCGATCCAAGGTTCGCGGCTGGCACTCGCCACTTCATCATCGGGATTGTCATTTCCCGGTGCTCGCCGGGTACCCGGCCAAAGCCCGCCGGCAACGGAAGGCGGCCGTTCGCTTTCTGCCATTGCGGTAATGTTCGCGGCGCGCGCGGCCGTCTCAAATGCCCCATGTGGCGCGCCCAGCAGCACAGTATCAATGGAGGCAGCCGCCAGCAGTGGAACGTGCGAGGGATCAGGATCGGACCAGCGGACAATCACCGGCTTGCTAGGTTTCATCACGTTTGAAGCGCCAGTCCCAGAATATCCATAGCAGCACTGCGGAAACAATAGCGGGCCACGCGCCAACCTGAAAAGCGATGTCGTAGGAGCCGGTCCGGTCGATGTGCGCACCCAGCGGCCGCTGCAAACTTGACGGGACAACCCACGCGCAAAACGAAAGTACGCCGGTCACCAATCCCACATGATGCTTCGATATTTCCTGCGTGAAGGCGTAATAGCAGGGGAAGACGCCAAGGCTTCCCGCCGCAACCAGCATCATCAAGCCCGTCGCCGCCTGCTGCGCGGACAATCCGGGAATCTTCCACTCTCCGCGGCTCAATCCAGGAACAAACATTCCCAGCATCATGATAAGAGCGCATACAGTGAACACAATCCGGCGCGAGTTCAACACGGTGGATCCCCGCCGATGCAGCCACACCGTAGCCGCGCCGGCGGTCAGGCAACCCACGTCGGTCATGATGTAGTAGCTAGGCAACAGCCGCCCAAGGGTCTGCTGCTCGGTGAACGCGAGGCCGGAAGGATCCTGGAACACCAGCGGCAGCCATACGCGGAAGATCGTCCAGGTTCCGTTGATGCACGAGACTACGACAACCAGAAGCCAGAAGCGGTGATCCTTCAAGATGTGTCCAAAAGATTGCAACCACGAAACGCGTTCTTCTTGCGGGGCTGGAGGTGCTTCCAGGCTCTTGCCGCGTAGCGTCACAATCCAGGCAGCTACCCACACCAGTCCCACGGCGCCTATCAGGATGAATGGCAGGCGCCAACTTCCCTTCGCATCAGTGAGCATCGCCCCCACAAACAGCGGAGTGACGACGGAGCCAACAGAAGTACCGCTCTGCAGAATGCTATTCGCCATCGCCCAATCCTTCGGCTCCAGCAGTCGCTGTGTGGTCTGCAGCGCGCACGGCCAGTGGCCGGCTTCAAAGAAGCCGAGGATCGTCCTGCACAGCAGCAGGCTACCGAAGGCGGAGCCCGTCATGGCCGCCAAGCCGGCGCCGGCGACGCCACCGCCGCCGGCAAACCCAGTCAGCAGCCCGGCCATCGACCAGAACAACAGCACTAGCGGATAGAGCCAGCGCGCACTCACACGGTCCACGATCACGCCGAAGACAATCGCGCCGCACGCGAACGCATATCCGAAATATTGCTCAATGGTTCCGTAGTTGGCTTTGCTGAGAGAGAACTCTTCGATAATCCGCTTGGCGACGCTTGCCAGCGTCATGCGATCCATGTAGTTGATGGAACTCGCCAGCAGTAACAGCGCGCAGACCCACCACTTCCACCAGGATTTCACTCCCAACTCTTGCCATCCCACTGGTGCACTTGCTTCAAAAAGCCTTCGACGCCGGACGAGAAGCAGGTAAAAAGCTGCTCGCCCTTTTCCGCAGTGGCGTGCTGAGGCGATCCGATATGGCCGGTCTTCGTGCGCTCTTTGGTGATCCAGCCGCGATAGGCCTTGCCAAAGCCGTAGCCGAATTCTTCCGTCTCCAGATCCACCACCGTGCCTTGCACCAATTCGGGCTTGACTCGCAGGATCATAGATGTCTCCCACTCGCATGCATGGCCCATCTGGTTCTGCACAAGACCCGCAATCTCAGCATTCGGCTTCGAAAAGTCCCAGTAGGTGGCGAACAACAGCAACAGATCCGTGCGCTCGCGGTATTTCTGCCGTAACTCGAAGACTGCCTGCTTGCCCGGAGTATCGTTTCCGCCATGGCCGTTCAAAAACACCAGCCGGGTAAAGCCATGGGTTAAGAAGCTCTCCGCGAGATCGCGCAGCAGATCCAGATAGAGCCGGGGCGACGCCGAAAGTGTGCCGGGGTAGTCCGTGTGATGGTGGGAGTTCCCGAGCCATTGGAGTGGTGCGAATAATGCACGACCGCCCAACTCCCGTTCGACTCGGCGCACTACCTCGCCAAGCAAAATGCTGTCCGTGTAGACCGGAAGATGGTGGCCATGCTGCTCCACCGCTGCCACGGGAATCACCACCGGCATGCTCTTGTTGACTGCCCGCACTGCGGGCCAGGTTAAATCCGCAAGATACATTTTTTGCGCTCCGCTCGACTATAGCACCCGCCATAATGGGTCTATGCGAATTTCCAAGGCGAAGGTCGTGTATTGTGCCCTGTCGTGTCTTGCCGCTCTTGCCACGGAGGCGGCGGAGAAGTCCAAGCCGCTGCCGCAGCTGAAGGTCAGCCCTAATCAACGGTTCTTGATGCAGGCCGATGGCAAGCCGTTCTTCTACCTTGGCGATACCGGCTGGGAGATTTTTCACCGGCTCGACCGCAAGCAGGTAGTTGATTATTTGGACGTCAGGGCCAGTCAGCGATTCAATGTAATCCAGGCGGTCGCCCTCGCTGAATTTGAAGGCCTGACCTCTCCCAATGCCTACGGCGACCTTCCATTGCTAGACAGAGATCCGGCCAGACCCGCGGTCACGCCCGGCGCGAATCCGAACAAGCCGGCCGAGTACGATTACTGGGACCACGTGGACTACGTTGTCGATCAGGCGAACCAGCGGGGCATCTACATCGGCATGTTGCCGACTTGGGGCGCATGGGTAGCCAAGGGCAAGAACGATGTTCCCGTTTTCACAGTCGAGAATGCGCAGACGTACGGTGAGTTTCTGGGGAGGCGCTATGGCAAGAAGGGCATTATCTGGCTATTGGGAGGCGACCGGCCCGCCGATGGCGTGGAAGACATTTGGCGCTCCATGGCGAAGGGAATCGCGATCGGAGTATCAGGCAAGGAAGACTATGACGCGGTGATGATGAGCTTTCACCCCCGCGGCGGAGGCACTTCGTCCACCTGGTTCCATAACGATCCCTGGCTCGATTTCAACATGCACCAGACAGGACACGGCCTTGCGCCCATCGTTCAGTGCTGGGCCAAAATAACAAAGGATTACGAGCGGACGCCTGTAAAGCCGGTGATGGACGGTGAGCCGTTATACGAAGACCATCCGCTCGCATTCCGCGCCAAAGAGAACGGCTACTCTTTCGACGCGCACATCCGCCAGCGGGCTTATTGGGATGTGTTTTCCGGAGCTTTCGGACATACTTACGGCAACCATTCGATATGGCAGTTTTATCAGCCGGGCCGAAAGCCGGTCAACGGCCCGCTATTCGTCTGGACCCAGGGCATTCATCGTCCAGGCGCCAGGCAGATGCAGTATGTCCGTGGGTTGATAGAGTCGCGGCCATTTTTCTCGCGCGTGCCGGATCAGTCGATTGTGGCAAACGCTCTGGACGGTGCGGACTACATTGCTGCCACCCGCGGCGACGGATACCTTTTCGTTTACTCCGGGCAGGGCCGGAAGTTCACTGTGAATCTCGGAAAGATTTCAGGAGATCGGCTGAAAGCTTATTGGTACAGCCCGCGTGATGGTTCTTCGCTTGAAATCGACACTCTGAAGAATGAGGGAACGCGGGAATTTGTGCCGCCATCCGAAGGATTCGGCAGCGATTGGATTCTTGTTCTTGACGATATCAGCAAACAGTTCCCCGCGCCGGGGAAGTAATCGGACTGTTCCCTTAGCGGTTTTTGCTTCCCGGCGCCACGCCCGGTTTCTCCGGTACCTTGATGGCCCGTGCCCTGTTTTCGCCGCGCAGCCAGACAAACAGCACGCTCTTGGCCTCCGAGGCCGGAGGGAGATGCACTTGCAGGCTCTGTTTCTGTCCCTCGCCGGGTACGGGCAGCGGCAGCCCTTCCACCAGTTCCGCATCTTCCGATCCCCAGCCCGTCTTCTCGATCGTCTCCAGGTTCTGGCCCGTCAATGACGCGTGGATCCGGCCCGTTTTTGTATCTTCCGGCGCGATATCAAAGCTCTCGATCCTGGGTATTCGAACGATTCGACCCATTGGTTGGGGCTCCGATTCACCCTCGCTCCCGTTGGCCACGGTGGCTTGTAGCGTGCACCCGTTCAACCACACGCCTGTATCGAAGGAGAGAAACACCTGGTCCGGGGCCAGTTGCTGCAGGCTCACCGGACCCACGCGCTCACCCAGGTGCAGATTGAGCGTGGTGCCGTTGCGTCCCTCGCAGTCCAGCTTCACGACGCTGTTCGATTGCAGGTGCTCCACGCGCAGCATGGCACTCACGTAGACCCCGCCCGGCAACTCGCCGGCAAGCAATTCCACATCCTGACCTGGTGGTGTGCTGATCCTGGCTTCGACTACGCGGGGACGCGGACCAACGATTCGTACCGCGTCGGCGAATGTGAGCGGTTCGCTGCGATCCCGGATGAATGCCTTCGCGGCAAGACCAGTGCCGGCATCGATATTGGTGGCCATGTGCAGCGTAAGCTGCCGCGAAGTTCGACTGGCGGATGGCGGACCCAGTTCCGCCTTTCCACTGGCGACTTCCAGGCGGCTCAACAAATCCAGGCGCTGGCCCTTCAGTTCGAATTTAACGGAAGAAGAGCCCTTGTTCAAGACTACTGGAAAGTTGTCAATTCGCGGTGGCGCGGGCAGAATTTTCAAGTCTACCTTTTGCGCCTTCCCGTCTACCTGGGATACAAAAAGCGCATATTGACCAGGGTCGAGGTCGATAGTGTTTACCTGAATATCCATTCGATCCTGCGGCCCTTTCCGGAGTCCACGGGGCAGGACAAACGGAATCGGCGACGGAGTGTCAAACTTATCATCCAGCTTCTGGATATTCACCTTGGTGACAAATTCGAAATCCGTTCCTTCCAGTGTGAGCGGCACCTTCCCGGTCCTCGCCACCAGCAGGTCTTGCGACTGGGACGTTAAGCGCGCAGTGCTCAGATCACTGAGCGGCCTGACTTCAATGGCGCCCTTGACGGCGAATGGATCCCAGTCCCATCTACCGATCAGCCGGTAGGTTCCCGGCTTGACTGCGGAGCCCGTGTCCAGTTCGAGCATCTTGGAGTCACCGAGCTTTTGCACGTGGATCGGGAACTGCTTCCCGTCTTCCGCCTGCAGTTCCCAGCTATGAGCCCGATCGGTAAACTTCCACTCGGAATCTGCGACCGCCATTTGCACAGTGGACTTCACCCCGGCCGCGACCGAGTTCAGCTTATCCACCGTCATTTGTGGCGGCGGGGCGTTCGGCACCCTGGAAGCCCATAAATAAGCCACTTTCGTATGCGGCGCGGCTGGATCACGACGTCCGCAGAGTCCGAGTCCATCCTGTGGAAGGGCCTGGGCAAACGAAGAGCGGAATTCCGCCTTCGGAAAGGCCAGGGATCGCATCTCCATCAGCATGGCCGTTCCGCCGGCCGCCAAACCTACCGGGCTGCCAAAGAACAGTGCCGCCACAGACGTCGCCAGGCGCGCGGTCTGACCGTACTGCTGCGTCCGCTGCGGACTGATGGGGTCGTAGCTGGCGATGGCAGGGTTCAAAGTACGAAACAAAGCCAAAGCCTGCTGCTCCACCGGAGCGCCCTTGTCCAGTTGCACACTCAGTCCGTATTGGGAGGAGAATCCTGAAAGCGCGGATTGCACACTGGCTGAGGAAGAATTTGGCGAGGAGAGCGCCGCGATCAAGGCTTCCGTCTGAGCCGTTTTTTCCGCGTAGTCCGCGAGTTGCGAAACCAGTTCCTCGTCGCGCGCTAGGAAATTCTTGACCTTTTTGCGATTGAGTCCCGCTGGTCCGTAGACGAACGCCACCACGGAAACGCGCATGGGGATGGTCCAGTTCTGAGGCTTGTTTGCAGCCTTCGGGTCTAGAATAACTAAGTTGTCTTCGGAAGGATCCTTGTGGGCAGGCACCAGCACGATGGTGACTTCCCCCTCGCGTTTCTCCGTGGCACCCAGGATTGGACGGTAAAGCAGGGTGTCGCCTTCTTCCAGGCGGTTGATCGT
>JBDUEM010000024.1:0-43931 GCA_040002435.1 Bryobacteraceae bacterium | reverse complement strand
GATTGAAGACCGACAATGGCGATGCGCCGCGCGCGGGCGAGGCGAACTGGCTGGCACTGGCGAACTACTGCCATGCGATTTTGAACTCGGCGGAGTTCAGCTTTATCGATTAACGGAGGAATGACCATGGCGAACCCATCCCGGCGCGACTTCTTTTCGAATATGGTGAACGGCCTGCACGGAACGGCGCTGGCGTCGTTGATGGCGGCCGATCTGTTTACGGCGAACCGGGCCATGGCCAAAGAAGCTTCGGCCTCGCAGGTGTTCGACCTGACACCGAAGGCTCCCAATTTTCCGGCGAAAGCGAAGTCCGTGATTCACCTGTTCATGAATGGCGGACCGAGCCAAGTGGACCTGTTCGATCCGAAGCCGGCCCTTGCGAAACATGCGGGAAGTTCCGCGGGGCGGGAGTTGACCTTCGAAGCATCGGACCCGAAGAATGCCGGCGGCTTGCTGCCTTCACCGTTCGAGTTTCAGAAGGCGGGCAAGTGCGGGATGGATATCTCGAACATCATGCCGCACATGGCCGGATGCGTCGATGACATTTCGTTGATCCGGTCCATGTACGGGGAGCACGCGAATCACGAGCCGGCCCTGTTTCTAATGCACACGGGGCGCACGGTTGCGAGCCGGCCGTCTTTGGGTTCCTGGGTTGCCTACGGCCTGGGCACGGAGAATCAGAACCTGCCGGCGTATGTCGTGCTGGACGATCCCAAGGGGCTGCCGGTGAATGGTATTTCGAACTGGCAATCGGCCTGGCTGCCACCGATTTATCAGGGGACGCGGTTCCGGACCGAGGGAGCGCCGGTGCTGAACCTGGAACCTCGGCCGGAGATTCCGGGAGCGTTGATGGAGGCGGAGCGGAACCTACTGCGCAAGCTGGATGAGGCGCACAGGAAGGAGCGTCCGTATCAGCCGGACCTGGATGCGCGGATTTCCAGTTATGAGCTGGCTGCGCGGATGCAACTGGCCGCTAGCGATGCGCTGGATCTGAATAAAGAGTCTGACGCCACACGCGAAGACTATGGGCTGAACGATCCGTCGACATCCTCGTATGGGAAGCGGTGTTTGATGGCCCGGCGGCTGGTGGAGCGGGGCGTGCGATTTGTGCAGCTCTATATCGAAGGCCAGATTTTCGATTCTCATACGAACCTGGAATCGAGCTTGCAGTATGCGTGTAATAAGACCGATAAGCCGGTGGCTGCGTTGTTGCGGGATCTGAAGCAGCGCGGGCTGCTGGATTCCACCCTGGTGGTTTGGGGCGGTGAGTTCGGGCGCATGCCTATTGCGCAGGGTGTTGGGAAGGCCGCGGGCCGCGATCATGGACCCAGCGGATTCAGCGTCTGGCTGGCCGGGGGCGGAGTGAAGCGCGGATTCACTTATGGCTCGACCGATGAGATTGGGTATAAGGCTGCAGAGGACAGGGTTAGCGTGCATGATTTCCATGCGACCGTGTTGCACCTGCTTGGGTTCAATTACCGCGATCTGGCTTTTGAGCGGCACGGGTTGAAGGAACGTTTGACCGATCAGTTCCCTGCCCGCGTGGTGAAAGAGATTCTCGCGTAGGGCGCGACCTGGGGATCGCTCGCGGGCGCGGGCGCCCGCCCTCCTTAGGACATTGCTACGGCGTCTATCGACTCGAGCTTGACTACGATCCGGCTGTATTCGCGGCTGCGGAGCTCGACTGAGTCGGCATTGACTTTCGTGACGATGCCCGGAATGGACTGCCCCTTCATGTAGATCATTACGCCCTTTTTTTCAGCCAGGCTGGCTTCTAGAACTTGTTGGAACATGCTGGGATTGTCCTTCGCTATCGCAGTACCGGCGGCTGCCGCGGCTAGCAGGGTGAGATGGGTTCGTCTGGTCATGCGAATAGTCATTGTAATTCGCTGCGGCCGGGTTGGCAATTAGCGGCTGCGAAACAGAGCCAATTTCCGCTTTCTTCCTTTGCGTCTGGAGTTTGCGCAGTTCGGCGATGGCGCGGTAGTAGGAGCGTTCGATGCCGGCTTCGTAGCGGCGAATGTTATCGAACTGCGCGCTGTTCTGGTGGAAGCAACCGGCGAGTGTGGAGTCCGGATCCGGACTGGACTTGGACAGACCGGCGGCGCTGAGCTTTTCGATTACGGCCATGTACTGCTCGTAGGTACGGGTTTCGATGCGACGGACGCGCATGAGACGCCAGGCGCTTTCGACGATTTGATTGACCAGTAATTCTTCCTGCGTGTCAACGGGTTTCCAATCGGCGAGGAGGTCCTGGCGCAGCGCTTCGAATTCTTCCTGGCTCTCGCCGGTGATCACGACATGTTTGGAGGTGAGGCCGTGGCGCAGAGCGTTGTCGCGCATTTTTGCTTTTCCTTCGGCGGTCACGGGACCGGTTGACGCGCGGCTGTTGGATTGGTTGGCAGCACGCTGGGCGGCCGTTGCAGATGTCATGGTGGTACTCCTTTCGCATTCAAAGTACCTTGCGGACGTTTTGGGCTGCGTGATTTTTTTTGTTAAGTCGCTGATTGCAGGGGAAATTGATTTTTCGATATTTTGGCAATGCGGAATGGGGTAGTACGCATAGTACTTGACCTTTCCAGGAAGAAGTGAGACGATACACGGCATTCTGTACGTGTAGTTGTAATGGGTGACGGCTTGAATTGTGTTGTTGGGGACGGGTGTCTCTTTCCGTTCGGATTGTCGGTTTTTTTTCCCGCATTTAATGACGCCCGGGCGCTGCCGGACCTGCTGGCGCGAACGTTCGCCGTGCTGCGCTCCTCGGTGAGCGACTACGAGGTCATCGTGGTGAACGATGGCAGCTCGGACGACACAGGGCAGGTTCTCGAGGAACTGCGGCTTCAATATGCTCCCCTGCTGCGCGTGGTTACCCACCCTGAGAATCGCGGGTATGGAGCGGCGCTGCGGAGCGGTTTCGCGACTGCGCAGAAGGAATTCGTCTTCTACACGGACGGCGACGGGCAATACGACCCCTCTGAACTGGTCACGCTGCTTCGCGCTGTGACTGCGAAGACCGGGCTGGTGAACGGTTACAAAATAGAACGCAGCGACCCATGGCACAGGGTGGCCATCGGATGGCTTTATAACCGTTTCGCCAGAGGCCTTTTCGGGATTCGGCTGCGGGATATCGACTGTGACTTCCGCTTGATCCGCAGAAGCTGCCTGGCGGATTCCGAACTGATTTCCACCAGCGGCACGATTTGTGTGGAGCTGGTCCGGCGTTTGGAGATGAGCCAGGCGGAGGTGGTGGAGGTGCCGGTTCATCACTATCCCCGGCTGCACGGGAAATCGCAATTTTTCCGCGTGCGCTCGCTGGCTGCCACTTTTCTTCAACTGTGCACACTGTTCTGTCAGCTTGTGGTGCGTCCACTGATCAGCTACGGTGAACGCGAAGATCGTCCCGCGGCGATTTCGCCCATGCAGGCCGGTATGGCGTGCCTGGCAATCGTCACGCTCGCCTTCGCCGCTTACGCGCGGTCGCTTTGGCTTCCGTTTGTTTCAGACGATTATGTGCAGATTGAGTTGGGACGTCAGTTCGGTCCCGTTTCCGGTTGGGGCGATCTGCTGCACGATGCGCTCTATCGATGCCGCGCGACTTCGTTGATCCTGACTTATTGGACGGAACGATGGTTCGGCATAAATGCGTTCCCGTTCAATCTTTCCAGCCTATTGCTGCACTTTTTGAACTCGCTGCTGGTTTTCGCGATGGGAATGTGGCGGCCTATTGGCTGGCGGGTGGCGGCTGTGGCGGCTTGCTTCTTCGCGGTTTCGCAGCGGCACCAGGAAGCAGTGATGTGGTATGCCGCGCTGCCTGAACTGCTCGTTTTCTTTCTCGGCGTCTTGAGCTTCCTGTGCTGGGTCTTGTGGCTGCAGGCGGAGAAGAAATCCAGCGCCGTATATTGGAGCAGTTTTGCTTTTTTTGTGGCTGCCCTTTTGTCAAAGGAATCGGCAGTGGCCGTGCCGCCGCTGCTATTACTGGCGGCGCTGTTAGAGCGCAAACAGTGGCGGTCCGTCTTGATTCATGTATTACCGTTTGCAGGCTGCTCGGTGGCGTATTTCGGGCTGATCTATGCCTCGCGGGCGACGCACTTGCACTTCAACGACATCGGAACCTTTTCCTTGAGCGCCCCATTTGCGCTGGTGCTGCTGCGCAGCGCCGTGGGGCTGCTTTGGTTCTGGGGCGTAGCCGCGCTGCTGGCCCTGGTTGCGTGGAAAAGCTGGCGTTGGGCACCGCTGGTTTTGATAGCCGCGGGATGGTGCCTGATCACGCTGCTGCCCTATTCGTTTCTGACTTACATGCCTGTGGTCCCCAGCCGTCACACGTATTGGGCAAGTGTCGGGTTGGCGCTGGTGGTGGCGGCGGGGTTGATCGAGTATCATTCCCGGACTAAGCAGAGATTTGGAAATATGGCTGTCGCGTTTGTCGCGGTGGTCTTGGTGATGCAGCAGTGTTCCTACTTGTGGACGAAGAAGCACTCGCAGTTTGAGGCGCGGGCGTGGCCTACCGAGGAATTGCTGCGAATTTCCGGCGGTACTAAGACTCCGATCTATATCAAGTGCTTTCCCTATGACCGGTCTGTAGCCGAACTGGCGGTGCGGATCAGTTCACCGGATCCGAAGGACACGCCCGTGTCCTTTGAGCCTGTTGCTGATGGCGGGGAAGAAGGGCTGGATCTTTGTGATGCGCCTGCGGCGGAGAAACGGTCTTCCGGTTGGCGGTAGGGTCGGTGTCTTAGGGGACTGTGAACTGCACGTTGGCCCGAGGGCTCTACAAGCGCGTTTGCGTGGAGTGTGCACGTTTTTAAACGGGCTTGTGGGTGTTCAGTCATGGAACATGTCGATTGGCGTCCAGGCGTTCAACCTGGCCTTCGGTATGGTTTGAGGCTTCATCCGGAGCGGCGGCGATGCCGTTGGGATCGGGTGGCTGTGCTGCTGCGGGCACGCAAGTGCGATGGCTAGGGGAAGCGTCAACGCTTCGTCTGCTTTTATTTCGGTTGCTCTATTTCGAAGGTCGAAATCGATAAGTTTGACAGTTGCTGAGCGCGGGTCTCGCAGGGTCGAGGCGGGGGCCTCGACGCGGCCCAGGGGGGCCGCCGTCCATCTTATCGGAGGGGTTCCTATTGGAGGGGGTCCCTATTGGAGGGGGTTCCCTTTGGAGGGGGTCCCTATTGGAGGGGGTTCCCTTTGGAGGGGGGCCTATTTGGAGGTGTTCCCATTTGAGGCGGGGTTCCTATTGGAGGGGTTCGTATTGGAAGGGGGTTCCTAATGGAGGGGAGTTTCGTAGATGTTGCCGCGGGTGATGGAGTGTTCGAAGACGATTTGCTTGCCGTCCGGTGACCAGGCGGGATAGCGCACATAGGCCGCCAGGGACACATTGTCGGTGAGTTTCACCTGCCGGGATGTTCCACGGTCGAAGGTCCAAAGGTTCCAGGTTCCCTGGCGCAATCCGGCATAGACGATTTTGCGGCTGTCGGGGGAGAAACTGAAGGCCCAACTGTGGCCGGGGTCGGAGTTCAGCTGCTTCTGGTGGCTGCCGTCGCGGTCCATGATGGCTAGATAGGTATTGGGTCCGCGGAAAAGTTCGTAGACTAGGGACCTGCCGTCTGGAGACCAGGCCGGAAAACCGGCGCTCTCGGGGTCGTTCGTGAGCTGGCGGCTCTTGCCGCTGGACATGGATAGAGACCAGATGTTGATAATTCCCTGGCGCCTGGCCTGGTAGACGAGTTCTTTGCCGTCCGGTGACAGACGGGACCAACCCATTACCGGCTGCCCGTTCAAGAGAGGCTTCTCGGATCGGGCTGCGACGGATACTTCATATAGCTGCGCTCCCTGCCCCGTGTCTCGCGTCAAGACCACCGCCGAGCCGTCCGGCGTCCAACTGGGCATCATCATGTCTGCTCCGCTGGAGGCCAACGGGGAGGCCCCGGATCCATCGGCATTCATGGTCCAGACGTCGCCGCGTCCGCCGAATACACGGACAAAGAAGGCGATGTGGCGGCCATCGGGGGAGAAGATGGGGGAGGAGGTGCGGTAGACCACGTCCTTATAGAGCGGAGACGATTTGTCTGGTTTGGCTGGGTCGAGAGTCCAAAGGCTGCTGTGCGCCATGGATAAGGTGTAGGCGAGGCGTTTGCCGTCGTGAGAGAGGGCGAGGTCACGGGGGATGGATGTTCCGGTGTGGACGATCTCTACTGGCCACTCCCCTGCCCGGAGACCGCCATCGGAGAGAGGCACTTTCCAAATACCGAACTCATGGGTCTTTGCCATGGCTCCGTAGTAGATGGCGTCTCCCTGCGGAGAGTAGACGGGCGCGATGTAGACGCTGCCGTCGGCCGATGCGAGCCGGGCCGGTTGGGAGCCGCCGGGTTGCACCGACCAGAGTTCGGCGGCGTTGCCCGTCTGAACGCTGAAAAGGATTCGCCGGCCGTCGGGACTCCAGGACGGGAAGAGGTGACGGCCCGCGGGATGGCCGGGTTGGGTTAGGGGCTCGAGATCGCCGCCGGTTGCCGAGACCACGGAAATAGACGACGAGACGTTGCTGAAAAGATCGTTCGCCGATAGGGAGAAAACGTCTTCGGAGCGGAAGGCGAGGCGGCGGCCGTCCGGGGACCAGGCAGGCTGAGAGCCGGATCGGGTGAGCTGGCGGGCGGCGCCGCCGGCTGACGGGATGAGCCAGATGCCGCCTTTGGCGACGCTGTGAAAGGCTATGGATTTTGCATCGGGCGACCAGGCCGGCTGGATGTTCTGCGCGCCATCCGCGGTTAGCTGGATTTCGCGGCCGCCGGGGGGACGGATGCAGATTTCGAAGCGGCCGCTGCGGTCGGTCGCGTAGGCCATCGAGGCGCCGTCCGGGGAATAGCTGGGGGAGATGTCGAGGCCGGAGGAGGTGGTGAGCTGCAGGCTTCCGGAGGTCCGCATTTCCGTAGGCCAAGCCGCAGCCGTGCGGGACTGGAAGGCGATCCAGATACCGACAGCAGCGCACAGAAAAACGACGGCCGCGGCGTACACATAGCGGCGGCGGGGCCGCGGCGGAACCGCCGGCGCGTCGAGTGGGGCAATGAAGCGGTAGCCCAGGGTGGGCACGGTTTGGATGTAACGCGGCTGACGGGCGTCATCCCCGAGTTCGCGCCGTAGTTGGGCCACCACGCGAGTGAGAGCGTTGTCGGAGACGGCCGTTCCGGTCCAAACCGCATTGAATATTTCTTCCTTGGATACGGTGCGGTCGCGGTTGGCGATCAGGTAAAGCAGCAAGCGGATGGACTTCGGTTCGAGAGGGAGCAGCGTTCCCCGCTTCCAGACCTCAAAAGTGCGGCGGCGCACCTCGATCTTATCGAATTGATAATCCTGGAGATCCGGTTCCATCACCTTTTCATCACGCGGCTGTAAGTGCTCGTGCGGCAGCATCACAAGAGTAAGACGAAATCCTCCGACATCCGTCACGACGGGAACTGGCCCGGCGGGGGATTCTGTGTTGCATGAAATCTATTTTCGCAAAAAGTTTCGTAGTGGCAGAGCTGGTCTGTGCGAGTTTGTTTGCCGGGCAGGATATCCGGCTGGAGGCGCGAGGCTCGTACCTGATTGCCAGCCAGGTGTACGTGAACGGACAGGGGCCCTTTCGATTTCTGGTAGACACAGGCGCGCAGAGTTGCGCGATGCGGCCGCAGACGGCGGCGCGGTTGGGAGTAGCGGTTACCGGACGTGTACAGCATGTTTCGCCGGTGGGGACTACCATCTCGAAGGTGGGGCTGCTACAGAGGGTGACAGTTGGTCCGGCAACGGTCAGCGATATTGATGTGCTGATGACGGATCTGGCGGCGGCGCGGCAAGTGGACGCCACCATCGACGGCGTGCTGGGGCAGAGTTTTCTGGAACACTTCGATTACCTGCTCGATTACAAGAGGCGCCGCTTTGTGCTGGACCCGGAGGAAGTCCGCGGGGAGACCGTAACGTTTCAACTGAGCGACGGTCTGATGGCGATCGATGCGCTGGCGCTGGGGGAGACACGGAAGCTGGTGATTGATTCGGGCGCGCCGGGGCTAGTACTTTTTGGAGCCCGCGGCCGGGGCACGGAAAGGCTCGTCAGGGTGGTTACAAACTCCGGCGAGGGACTGGCGGTCCTGACGCGGGAAAAGGTGCGTATCGGGCGGTGGGTCTCAAGGCCGATGACGACGGCACTGCTGCCCGGCAGCGCCGTGGGACTGTTACCGGCGGCGGCGTTTGACGCCATCTACGTCAACAACCGGGAGGGTTACCTGGTTCTGAATCCGCGGCTCTAGTTGCGCGATCTCACTTCGGCGATTCCCTCAGAAAGTCATCGTCGCTTCGACTAATGGCGTCACGTAGCCACCGACGTCGATCTGGCCGCCTTCTCCGATTTGGATGTGCAGGTAGCTGCGGCGTCCCATCTTCGTGCCCTGCTCGCTGACGAACCGGGTCTTGGTGGTGAGGCCATGGCGGCGCATGTGTGCGGCCAGCGGGCCGGTCGCGCTGCCGGTGGCGGGATCCTCGGCGACGCCGTGGGCGGGAGCGAACATGCGGGAGTAGGCTCCGTCAGGTGTTGGGGTGAAGACGAAGACGCAGGGGGTATCGTCCTTGTTGGGATCAATGCTGTCCATTCCCGTGGTGTTGAACGAGGCGCGGTCGACGGCAGTTTTGTCTTTGAGTGCGATGTAGACATTCGGGTTTCCCGCGCTTAGCAGCTGCGGAGGGACATCGAGTAGATCTTCAGCGGACAGGCCGAGGGCGGCGGCGCAAATGCCCCGGTCGTAGGTGCGGCCTTCCTTGATGGGCGGCGTGGTGAGCCAGATGAGGGGGCGGTCGCCGGGTTCGACGCGTATCGGAACGGGGCCGATTTTTTCGTCCAACGTGAAGCTGAGAGAATCACGGGGCACGATTGCTTCATCGAGCAGAACGAAACTGGCGCCGACGGTGGGATGGCCGGCGAAGAGCATTTCGCGCATTGGCGTGAAGATGCGCAGGCGCACGGCGCAGCCGGGCCGGCTGGGCGGCAGGACGAACACGGTTTCCGACAGGTTCAGTTCCTTGGCGATGGCCTGCATGGCGGTGTCACTGAGCGCTGAACCATCCGGGAAGACGGCCAGCGGATTTCCTTCCAGCGGCTGGAGCGTGAAGACATCCACGACACAAACGGTAACTGGGCATAGATATATCAGGATACCGTCACACGGGGATTGCTTTTACTGTACTAGCTGTTATAGTACGGCTAGTGATTCCGTTTCGTGTATCGTTCGAGCCCGGCATCTCTCTTTATGAGCAGGTAGTCTACGCCGCCAAGAAGGCGGTGATCGCGGGGCAAATGCGTCCCGGCGAACCCTTTCCTTCCGTCCGAGTATTGAGCAAGGCGCTCAAGATCAACCCCAATACCGCGCACAAGGTAGTCACGCAACTGATTGCGGAGGGGATTGTAGAAGTGCATCCGGGACTGGGGACGGTTGTATCCGGACGGTCGCCATCCACGGCGGCTGAGCGCGGCAACCTGCTGAAGAAAGAACTGGAAGAGCTGGTGGTGGAAGCCAAGAAGTTGGGGCTCGACCTGGAGCAGGTGACCGCGGCGATTGCGCGGCACTGGCGCAGGCTGGACGGACCGGACGGCGAGGCATGGAGGAAAGAATGAGCGACCTGATTCGGATTTCGGATCTCTCCAAGAAATACCGGCGCGTACCTGTGCTGGATGGCTTGCATCTCAATGTTCCCGAGGGCAGCGTGTTTGGACTGGTGGGCCCGAATGGCGCGGGCAAAACGACGACGATCAAGATCCTGATGAATATTCTGCAGGCGGGGTCGGGATCGGCCGAGGTGCTTGGTGTGGAGTCCAGGCGGCTTACACCCGCCGACTTCACGCGGATCGGTTATGTTTCCGAGAACCAGGAGATGCCGCTGTGGATGACGGTGGAGTACTTTCTGGGCTATCTGAAACCTTTCTACCCGGGATGGGACGATGCGCTGGCAATGGACATGGTGCGGCAGTTTGAGTTGCCGCTGGGCCGGAAGCTGGGACATCTATCGCGCGGCATGCTGATGAAGGCGGCGCTGGCTTCCTCGCTGGCGTACCGCCCGAGGCTGCTGGTGCTGGATGAGCCCTTCAGCGGATTGGACCCGGTGGTGCGCGAGGATCTGATTGAAGGGTTGATCGGCAGCGCGGCCGAAACCACTATCTTTGTGTCCTCGCACGATCTGGGGGATATCGAAACGTTCGCCAGCCACATTGGGTACCTGGACCGCGGACGGCTGCAGTTCTCCGAGGAGATGACTGAGCTTTCTTCGCGGTTCCGGCAGATTGAAGTGACCGTGGAACCGCCGGCGGTGATGCCAGGCAATGGTTTGTGGCCCGCTCAATGGCTGCGGCCGGAATCGACGACGGCAGTGGTGCGATTTGTTGAGACGCGCTTCGATTCCGAGCGGACCGTGGGTGAGATCCGGCGGTTGTTTGGCGGCGTACGGGAGGTTTCGGTTAATCCCATGTCGCTGCGCGAGATTTTCATCACACTCGCGCGGAATACGGCAAAGCTGGCGTGAAGGAGGAGGCGAAGATGCGACAGGCACTGCACATTTTAAAGAAAGACGTCCGGTTTTTGCGTCTGGAGATTGGTCTGTTCCTCACGTTGACCGTGATGTTCGGCGGTATGGGTATGTGGTGGATTGAAATGCCGATGTTATTCGCCGCAGCGTATCTGATAGCGCGCGTGGTGCTGGGCGAGGCGATTCCGGGCGCAAATCAGTTCTGGCTGACGCGGCCGTACGACTGGCGGAGTTTGCTTGCGGCGAAAGTGATGTTTGTTCTGCTGTTCGTGAATCTCCCGGTCTGCCTGGCGCAACTGGGTGTGGTGCTGGCGAACGGCTTCCCGCTGGGGGAGGTGATCGCCGGTCTGCTTTGGACGCAGACACTGCTGATATTGGTGCTGGCGCTGCCGGTGGCGGCGCTGGCATCGCTGACTGCGGGGATTATGCCGTTCATCTTCTCTCTTTTTGTGTTGTCGACGATCTATTTCTTCGCCGGAGACTGGCTGACCAGGACAGCGGAGAGCCGCTGGCCGGCTGCTGTGCAATGGGAGAGGGATGCGTTTTGTGGCGTGGTGATTAGCGTTCTGACCCTGGCGGTTCTGTACCTGCAGTATCGAGGCAGGCGAACCGTTCTCAGCCGGGCTCTGGGTGTGGCGGTTACCGCGGCAGGGGCGTCGATTTACTGGTTCTTCCCGCTTCCCTTAGCCCTGGCCCTGCAGGCTGGCACTTCGAAGCCGCCGGACTATGCTTCTGGCTTGCAAGCGCAGTTGTCGGCGGTATCGAACAACCAGTTCGAACGAAGGCGGGACGGGGTGGTCGGAATTCAATTTCCGATCACGGTCACGGGACTGCCGGAAGACGTGACGATTCGCGCCGACGCCATCCCGATTGTGATTCAAGGTCCGAACGGCGAGACATGGAGGCCAGATTCGCGGCGGCTCGCGAGCGTGGGCCGGCAGACGACGCAAAGCGGCAAGGTAACATTTCACACTAGCATCCTGATGGAGCGGGATTTCTTCAATGAGGTGGGCGAGATGCCTGTGACGTTGAAGGCCTCGATTTATTTCTCGGCCTTTGGGAATGCGCGATCGCGGACGATTCCGTTTCAGGAAAAGCCCGTCAATGTGATGGGCGGGCTGCAGTGCTACGACGGTTTCTTTGATGCGGTGACGTGCCGGTCGGCATTTCGGTGGCCGGGCGCGCTGGTCTATTCGAGTTTCGGGGGCAACCTGGATCCTGTCTTTCAGATGATTTCGTATTCGCCCTTTCCCGGGGAATTGCGGCTGCATCCCATGGAGTCACATTGGAGCGTGGCTGCGCCGCCGAGGGCGAAGGAAGTTACGATCGTTCTGAAGGAGCCGGTCGCGCATTTTCGGCGGGACTTCGAAATTCGCGATGTGCATCTGCCGGATTTCGCCTTTATGCGGGGGAGGTGAGGAGGGGGGCCGTATTACGATGACGTGATATGGGCATCTCCGTTTTCCTGAGCTATCCGAAGCCTCATTTGCAGGTTCAGGACGCTTTCGTTGAACGGATTTCCTCCCATCTGAAGGGACGAGGGCTGAACCCGCGGACACTGGGAGTGACCGACTACGATCCGGATGCGCCGCTGGAAGCAATTCGCAGATTAATGCTTGCCTCACATGGCCTGATCACTATCGCGTTCCGGCGAACGCTGATCGCGTCCGGGACCATTTGGGCGGAGTCAGACCGGGAAGGCGTTTTTCCAACGGCATTCACAAATGCGTGGTTGACCAGTCCGTATTGTCAAATTGAACCAGCGATGGCTTACCAGTTGGGACTGCCTACCTTGCTGCTGCGAGAGCGCGGAGTAATAGAGGAAGGATTGCTCGAGAAAGGTGTGGTGGGGAGTCACATGCCGGAGTTTGATTTGTCCAAACCGCTAGACTCGTACTTTCTGGGCTCTGACTGGAACGAACTCATGTGCAAGTGGGAAGGCAGTGTACGAGAATCCGCCGATGCCAAGCGCAGTCAGGTACGGTGATTTGCGTGTGCGCCTCTGTCCGTGCCGCCAGCGCCTTCATTGCAGCATGCTCGACTGCCAGTAAGGATGGTGTTCACTGGCCCGCGACACGCGGCGAGCTGGAGCCATTTCTGGAGCTGGCGCCTTTCATCGTTGGCTTGCCCAGCACAATGCAAGTTACACAGCGGTTTCTCATTGCTTCCCGTCCAATCCCTGTTCATATCCTGGGAATTGTAACGGAACGTTCCTGGGCGGACGGGCGCTGGTGTTCTCCTGCGGATTTCTTCTATCACGATCTGGATCACGCTCGGTTTAAAATTCGGGAGGACCTTCTGGCGCTGGGCTACGAATGCCCGGACGCGGACGGCGAGCGCCTCATTCTTCCTCATGTGCTGGGCTGTATCCGTGAAGCGGGTCCGAAGCTGTGGGATCTGGCGCCGGAGCGTCTGGCGTTGGCGCGACGGCTGTTGTCGGGTATCGACGGCCTGGCGGAAAAGGATCTGGCGTGCGCGGCTGAACTGCTGTTGTTCGAGATTGTCCACGAGAAGAGCTTTCCCGTCGACAGGGTGGTGCTCGATCGGGAATTGAGGAATGCTGCGCATATCGCCAAGTTACGGCGGAAGTGCGCCGCGGGATTCTACGGTGAGGCGAATCCCGATGAACCGGTGACGGGAAGGCTGGAACATGCGCGCGATTGGCTTGTGGAATATCTCTGAAATCGACAACGGCTGTTTTACCTTGCGGCATCCGCTCTTTCCTGCGGAACGCTGCGCGGAGGCTCTGGCGGATTCCCGCGCATTTTTCGAGTTGCCCGTCGAGGCAAAACAGGCGCTGGCGATTGAGGGATCACCGCATTTTCGCGGCTACAGCGAGATGCGCAATGAGCGGGACTGGCGGGAGCAGATCCATTTGGGGCGCGAGGAACCAGCCCAGGGCGGTGGTCCGGCGTACATGCAGTTGTGCGGGCCGAACCGGTGGCCCGAGGATTCCCGCTGGCGTGCGAGGGTGCAGCGGCTGATGGCTGATCTGGAATCTGCCGGCCGCGAGATCCTGGCAGAACTCGGCGCGCGGTTGGGATTGCCGGAGGCGCAGTTCCTGGGTGTAACGGAAGAGCCCTACCTGCTGCTGAAGATGATCTGCTACCAGCCGACTGGAACGGCTGCTCCGAGGTCTGGGGTCGCTCCGCACGTCGATTTCAGTTGGATCACCCTCTTGATACAGGACGATACCGGCGGACTGGAGATGCGGAGCAGGGGCGGCGATTGGGTGGCGGTTCCGCCGCAGCCGGGCGCACTGGTGGTGAATGCCGGCGAGATTCTGGAGTTTGCCTCGCGGGGGCACTATCGAGCTACGCCGCACCGGGTGGTGAATCGTTCGGGGACACGAGCCCGACTCTCCCTGCCGTTTTTCCTGAATCCTGCACTGTGCAGCCCGGTGCGTTGGGCGCCGGTGGCGGGGTCGGGAGAACGTGTTGCGGATGGCGAACATGTGCACAGGGTGTTTTCAGGCAACGAGCGGGAATTTGTGTTCGGCGAGGAGGAATGGAAGAGGAAGGGACTGGGTAATTGGTGCGGTGAATGCGCAAGTGGTTGAATACAACCACCTGCGGCCTAATCCAACCGTGTTGAATTGTAAAGTGGTGTACAAAACCAATCACTTACGGATGGCCCCCGATTTGCATATAGGGAGGCAGGACGGGAAGGACCGACCGACTATGATGATTCAAAACAAAACAGGGATTGCACTGGCTGCAGCACTCTTTCTAGCTCAAGCAACTGCGGGGTACGCGCAGCAACCGGGGTGGCGGAAGGTTGGGGATCCTCCGCCGCCCCAGGGGGTTAATCAGGGACCGCCGCCTCCTCTGGAACAGGAGGAGCCGCAGCAGGACCCGCAGTATTCGCAGCGGCAACAGTTTCCGCAGCAGCAGTATCCGCAGCAGCAACAATATCCGCAGCAACAACAATATCCGCAGCAACAACAGTATCCACAGCAACAGCAGTATCCGGAGCAGCGGCAGGATGGGCCACCGCCCGCCTACCAGCGTCCTTACAATGTTCAGCCGCAGCTGGCTCTGCCTGCTGGTTCCTGGATCACGGTGAGAGTGAATCAGCCACTTTCAACCGATCATAATCAGGCCGGTGACGCATTTACGGCGACACTGGCGCAGCCACTGATCGCGGATGGTCTGGTCATTGCCCGGCGCGGGCAAACCGTCGCCGGCCGCGTAGTGGAGTCTGAAAAGAGCGGCCGCGTGAAGGGCACGGCCCGGCTGGTGATTGAGCTGACGGAGCTCGGACTGGTGGATGGCCAGCAGATTACGATTCAGACGCAAATGACCCAGCGGAATGCCAGCACGTCAGTGGGCCGGGATGCCGGTGCGATCGCCGCAGGTACGGGAGTGGGCGCGGCAATCGGCGCGGCGGCTGATGGCGGATTCGGCGCGGGCGTGGGCGCCTTAGCCGGAGCTGCCGCATCTACCATCGGCGTACTTGCCACACGGGGTAATAATGCCTCGGTCTATCCGGAATCAGTCTTAACTTTCCGGTTGATGGCACCCGTGCTTGTAAATACCACACGGTCTGAGCAGGCTTTTCAACCTCCGATGCAGGATTCCTATGAACAGCGTCCGAACTTTGCTTACCGCCAGCCGCCGCAGCAGCCCAGAGTTGGCGTGGCTCCGTATTATGCGTCCCCGTATCCTTACTACTCGCCGTACGGTTACTATTCTCCCTACTCCTACGGACCGAGCTTGTATTTCGGGTTCGGCGGACGCGGATACTACGGCCGCGGGTACGGTTACGGCGGCCGCGGCCATTACCGCCGCTAAGCGCTGCGAACGGTTACGCGCTGCTCGGGGACAGCGAAGCCCGCCTCCCCAAAGCTTTCGCGGATGAGCTTATTCGCATCGAAGTAGACTTGCCAATAGTTTGAGTTGGAACAATATGGCCGGACCGCCAACACGGGACCGGCCATATTGATTTGTAGAATATCCACTTCCGGTGCTGGCTTCTGTATGACGTTGGGAATTTTTGCGAGACGGTCCTTTAGCAAGCTGATGGCCACGTTATGGTCTGCTCCGTGGTCGAGTTGAGCGAGCAGGTCGACGCGGCGGTAGGGGTTGCTGGAGAAATTCTGAATGTTGTCGGACAGAATCTTGTTGTTTCCGACAATGGTCTGCACGTTGTCGGGCGTGTTGATGGTGGTGCCGAAGAGTCCGATACTGGCGATGGTTCCTGTTACCCCTCCGGCGGTCACGAAATCCCCCAGTTTGAACGGTCGCAGGATCACGATAAACACCCCGGCGGCGAAGTTTGCTAGGAGGCCGCTCCACGCCACCCCGATGGCCACGCCGCCAGCGGCCAATAAGGCTGCGAAGGTAGTGGTTTCCACGCCGAAGAAGCCGAGCAGAGCGACTATGAGCGCGATGTTCAAGAGGACGGTCACGGTGGATTTGATGTAGCCGGAGATGGTGCTGTCGAGACTCTGGCGGGCGAGAGCTTTCGAGAGAATGCTGCCCGCGAAGTGAATCAATCGTCTGCCGACGAACCAAAGAACGGCGGCTCCCAGCATCTTCAGACCTACCTGTGTGGCAATGGCGGTAGCGGTTACAGCAATCGCGTTAATGTCCATTTCGTGCATCCTCTTCGAGAGCGTTTATTCAGAACAGTATAAAACCTTCCCAAATCGCGTCTATCTAATGGAGGCTCATCCGTTGCAGGTTACCAAATCGAAAAAAGGTACTTATCTGGCGGTCATGGCTGTTAGTGCTGTACTGTTCGTGTTGTTTTTGTTCGTTGCGCCGTCGTTCCTTTATGGCGAGACCGTGCCGCCGTTTGTCTACGGGATTGTTGTGGTCGCGACCTTTGCCGTGGCTGTCGGCCTGTGGTTATGGCGTAATCAGATAAAGAAGAGAAATCCGCTGGACCGCGAGGAAGGAAAGGTCAGCGGGCAAATATACTGAGGGCCTGCCCACCGCAAGGCCCAAATGTTGTAAAATCTTGACAACTCTACCCATTAGGAGTTCCAAGATGCGCTCCATTCCGTTGGTCCTGCTGGCATTCTCGGGAATTGCGTGCCTTAACGCCGCAGAGACGCCTAAGAAGGCTCAGCCCGAGGCCCTGCCCCCCGACCGCTTCTCTGAGGCCCACGCACCTCTGTTTCAAGCTGTTCCCTCCCAGGATTCCGCGGCGCTGACGAACCGGGTGGCTGCCTCACTGCCTGCTGGCGCTACCGGACATATTTCGCGGCACAACTTCATCGACGAGTACATCTTTAGAAAAATGGAACGTGACGGGATTCCCCATGCGGGCCTGGCAAGCGATGGCGAATTTCTGCGCCGGGTTTCGCTGGACCTGACGGGACGTATTCCTGCGCCCGACGAGTTGAAATCGTTCGTTGCCGATAAAGACAACGCCAAGCGCGACAAACTGATTGACCGGCTGCTGGCCAGCGACGCGTACGTGGACAAGTGGGCGTATTACTTCATGGACCTTTTCCGGGCCAACGGGAAGATGGGCCGGGGCCAGAATCTTTTTCACTACTGGATGAAGGAGAATCTGCGCGTGGACCGGCCGTATGACGACGTGGTGCGGTCCATCATCGCGGCGGCCGCCAAGAGCAACCATGTTGTTGCGGCATCGAACGTGATCGCGCGGGAGCATGTGCAGGGAAAGCCGCAGCCTGACGATGGCGCGGACATGGGGATGGTTCAACAGTTAGACACCGATGATGAACTTGCGGTGCTCTACGGGAAGACTTTTCTCGGCATCAACCTTTCCTGCATTTCCTGTCACGATGGCAAGGGTCATCTGGAGAAAGTGAACGTCTGGCTCTCGCAACAGAAGCGATCGCAGTTCTTCCAGAATTCTTCGTTTCTGGGACATTCGCGGTACCTGATGTATTGGGAAGACGGTAAGCCGCAATCGGGCGAGTTTCTGATTGATGATCAGAATCCCGGATACAACACCAAGGGCGCGAGCATGATTCGCGTGCCGCGCTTCGGCGGTCCAAACGACCCGGCATTCATTCTTACGGGCGAGAAGGGCAAGCCCGGCGTGGACCCGCGCGACGAGTTGGGTCGCATGATTACGGCGCATCCGCAGTTTGCGCGGGCGACGGCGAACATCTTCTGGGCGCGGCTGATGTCGTTCGGGATCGTGGAACCGTTTGACGAATTCGACCTGGCGCGGCAGGATCCGAAGAATGTGCCGGCCGGGTGGCAGTTGCAGCCCTCGCACCCGGAACTGCTGAACGCGCTGGCCGAGGAGTTCCGCAAGAATAACTACAGCATCCGGCATCTGCTGGCGGTGATCTGCAGGTCGAATGCCTATCAACTTTCGGCGCGATTTGATGGAGAGTGGAAGGACAGCTATACGAAATACTACGCGCGCAAGTATGTGCGGCAGCTATCGGCGGAAGAGCTTCACGATGCGATTGCGGTCGCCACCAGCCGTCCGGCAAGCTTTGTTTACAGCGGCGATAAGTCGGGCGCAAAGGTTGGCATGGCCATGCAGCTCAGCGGGCCGGCAGGCGGCGGGGACGTGCGCTACTTCATGCAGACCTTCGGACAATCGAACCGCAGCAACCCGCCGCGGAATCCGACGGGTTCTCCGCTGCAGCCGCTGCTGCTGATGCAGTCGCGGGTGGTGAACGACCGCGTCCTGGCCGCCAAAGACAGCCGTGTGCAGCGGCTGCTGGACACCTATAAAGACAACGGACGCGTGGTGGATGAATTGTTCCTGGCTACGCTCTCGCGCATGCCTTCGAAGCCGGAGAAGGAAGTTTCGGTGGAGGCGATGGAGAAGGACCGGATTCGCGGGGCGCAGAATCTGCAATGGGCGCTGATTAACCAAGTGGAATTCGTGTTCAATTATTGAGGCTTCCAAGATGAAAACGCACCGAACCGTTGCTGATGTAACCCGCAGCAGGCGCGACCTGTTGAAGATTGGCGGGCTGGGCTTGCTGGGAGCCTCCGTGGACGCGGTCTGGCCGCTGCAGTTGCGTGCGGGGGACAGCAAGGTGAAGCCGCGAGGCAATGCGCGGAACGTCATCTTTTACGAGATCTCAGGTGCTATCAGCCATGTGGAGGGCTTCGATTTCAAGGAGACACCGGGTACTCCGAAAGATCTGGATGTCCACAGGCTGAATTCGGATGTGCAGCTTTCGAGGCTGCTGTTTCCGCGGCTGGAAAAGCACATGGACAAGCTGTCCATTGTGCGTTCCATGCTGAGCCATGAGGAAGTGCACTTTCGCGGGCAGTATTATCAGCAGACCGGGCGGCAGATGAACCTGGCGTTCGCGCGCGAGATTCCTTCCCTTGGTTCCGTGATCGCGATGGAACTGGAACAGCGGCGCAGAGCAGCCGATACGTTTCCTACGTACATGTCGTTCTATCTGGAGAAGGGCGCGGCCGGGGCGCTTTCGACCGGCTTTCTGCCGCCCCGTTTTTCTGTGGTGGACATCAATCCGGAGTCAGCGGTGAAGGGGGCGGCGCTGGATGATAAGGCGGTGGAACTGCTGGAAGAGCGGTGGCGGCTATTGCGGGAGTTGCGGGAATCGCGTGTGATCCGGCCTGCGTCATTGGGACGGGACATGGCGGGGTATGAAGATCACTACGAGACAGCGCACCGGCTGATTTCCGATTCGCGCTGGCCGGCCGCATTCAAGATCGCCGAGGAAGACCGGAAGCGGTACGGCAACAATTCAGTGGGTATATCCTGCATTCTGGCGCGGAATGTATTGGCGCAGGATGCTGGAACGCACTACATTCATATCTGCCACCCGGGCTGGGATCATCACGTGCAGATCTGGGACCGCAAGGCCAGCTCGAATCATTATGGATTGTGCGCGGAGTTCGATCCGGCGTTCTCGAGTCTGTTGGAAGATCTGGCAGTGACGAAATCGAAGACCGATCCGTCCAAGACGCTGCTGGACGAAACGCTGGTGGTCTGCATGAGCGAGTTTGGGCGCACGCCCGGCGCGCTGAACAATATGGCCGGGCGCGACCATTACAACAAATGCTATCCGGCTTTGTTTGCGGGCGCGGGCGTGAAGGGTGGAACGGTTCTGGGACGCACGGATGCCGACGGGGTAAAGTGCCTGGAAACAGGCTGGGGCCACAAGGAACAGCCGCGCATGGAGAACATTGCGGCCACCATGTATTCCGCGCTGGGCATTGATTGGAGCAAGGAAATTCACAACACACCGTCCGGACGGACGTATGCGTATGTGGATCCCCTGGGCCCGAACGGCTATATACCGACGAATGACATTTCGACGATTTACGGCTAGCCTGCTCTGCTGGTGCTGCCTTGGCATCGCGCTAGCCGCCGAGCCTGGAATGGTTTTCATTCCGGCCGGAGACTACCTGCGAGGACGATCGCACAAGCTGCCGGATGACGGCTTGAAGTGGGTTCCTGAATTGATGAAGGACGACCGGCCCGTGCGGCGCATCTTCGTCAGCGCGTTTTACCTGGACGCGCATGAGGTGACTAACGGGCAGTATGCGGAGTTTGTGAAAGCTGCCCATCATCGTGCGCCGTACAACTGGCCGCAGGGCAAATATCCGGCGGGCAAAGAGAAGCTGCCGGTGGTGGATGTGAGCTGGGACGATGCTGCCGCGTATGCGAAGTGGGCCGGAAAGCGGCTACCGACGGAGGCGGAGTGGGAGCGAGCAGCCCGCGGCAATGCGGAAGGCGCGAAATACCCGTGGGGCGATCGCGAGCCGGCGAAAACAGATGCGCGCTTTGATGTTCCGGACGGTCCGGGCGAGGTGGCGAAGCTGCCTGCGAATTATTTCGGTCTCTATGATGTTGCGGGGAATGTCTGGGAGTGGTGCGCGGACTGGTATGACAAAGACTACTATGCCGCAGCGCCGGAGAAGAATCCAGCGGGGCCGGAGACAGGGATGTATCGCGTGCTGCGAGGCGGGTCCTGGGCGGATGTACCGAAGTATCTGACCTGCTCGAACCGGAGTTGGGCGCGGCCGGCGGAGCGAAGTCCGAATATCGGGTTCCGGTGTGCGAAGAGTTTGGGCGGAGCGCGAAGGCCATAAGAACCCTCTCACCTCAACTCTACAAAGCGTTGCCTTACCATAGGCGTTGGGGGTGACGGGAGTGATAATCCGCGCGGAACAGATTCACACTCTGGAAGAAGTCCGCATGCCGGAGTTCGCCAACTTCATGGTGGAACACCTGAAGGATTTCACTCCCCTGCATTCAAAATCCCTTGGCGAAACCGGAATTCGGGAACTGATCAGACTGGGAGCAGAGCGCGCGAAAGGTCACGGATTCACCTTTCGAGGTCCGGTGAAGTTCTATATCGAAACCGCTATCCTGCTGGGCATCGACTTCGTCACCGATCCCCAATATGTAAAGCTGGCCAAGATTCTGCAAAATCCGGCGATACCCGATCAGATTCAGAGGGCCGACGGAGCCCATGCGTGGCTGGTGGAATACCTGCAAGTGGTGGGTGGCCCCAAGCGCCGGCTCGCAAGGGAAGCCCTGCAGCGCGCGCGAAAACTTTCCCTGCTGACAGCGCCGGTCAACAACTTCCAGCAGCACGCGATCCAACAAATGAGGGAGAACCACCCTGAGAAGGCCGCCTACCTGGGGGAAGGAGCGCTGCTCGCCCTTCTGGGACGCGCGGGCGAGGAGGCGAAGAAATATGCGATGTCCACCGATAATGGAATCGCGCTATTTGTTGGCCTGATGTTTGCTGTGGGACACGGAGTGGCTGGCGATCCGAAATATCCCTGGGTAATGAATACTCTGACAAATTCCGCTATCGCTCCTGAGCGGCGGGTGGAGCGGCTCTACAGCAAAACGATGACCTATCTGGATTATGTACTCGAAAACCTGGGGAACGACTAGACCCTATGTGCGTCAACGGCGGTAAAGACCCGGCGAAACCCAGCACCTGCGGAACCACCGGTGGGTGCCCCGCGGCAAAGCCGGCCACGCCGCTTACCAAGTCCGTGCTGGACGGCATTGCCAAATGCCCTGCGATGAGCGCGGACCTGCAAAAGCTGCAGAAGGACGGATGGACTGTCGTTTGGGGTGCTCCGGGCGGCGGCTACTTCAGCAATAAGGGCACCAAGACGATTACTCTCGACCCCAGCACCGGAACATCCGATGACAATATCGTCACGATGTTGAGCCATGAAATGGGGCATGCAAAGTTCACTCCGACCAGCGTCACTCCGAATGGGCGGACTCGGGCGGAGTACATAAGAGACAATGTGCAAAGCCAGTTGGAGGATGAGGCGGAGGCGACGTTGACTCAAATCGAATACAAGGACTGTCTGACGAAAGGCGGCGGACCTACCGTCGCGATGTGGTACGGCAAGAGCGCGGAGTACGAAGCGATCGCCAAGAAGTACCCCGATGCGAAGGATCGCGGCAAGGCCCGCACTGAAATTGCCAATATGTATGGGGACAACGAGAAGCCGAGCAATTGTCCGGCTCAGACCTACAGGCAATACTATGAGAAACCATGCTGTGCGCCTGCGTGCGGAACTGGAGCTAAAGGATACACGGAATCGCTTACGGACGATCAATGGAAAGCAGCGGGGGGTAAGATATGACGTGGTTCCGGGGCGGCGTTGCGCCGCGCTTTTGCTGTGCCTCGCGATTTGTTCCTGCCGGGCTCTGCACGAACAAGGGGTACGGCCGGTGAATTCTATGCCTCTTGATACCGATATTTTTGCGTTGATCGATCGCGTGAATCACCTCCCCGTGTTGAATGGGAACTCCGTGCGACAGATCTTCCAGAGTCCTTTGCAGCAGGTAGCTGATACCGGAAACCCTTACATCAAGATTCTTACCGCGGATGTTGATGAGGCATCTGCGGTGCAACACCTGGAACTTCGGATCCCCGTGGAGAGCGCGCCCAGTTCACAGGCCCTGCTGATTCTCACTCTTCGGGCGGGCCGCGGAGTTCCTATTGACGAGGTACGCCGGCGGTATGGTGTTGCGGCCCGGGTTGAGATGCCTAGAGCCGAGGCTCCAACGGGTACGCCGACGTATGAGATTTATGAATTTCCCTGGGGCCGCCTCAACTTTGGTTACCGGACGATCGACAATCAGTTGAGGGAAGTCATCTTCGACAAGAAATAACGTGACACCTTGACCTTCTACCTATTCAGCGCTATAACTGAATGGTAGAAGGTTGAGGTATCAATGTCCACCCCTCGTTTTCCCATTCCCCAAGGCACGCTCGATATGCTGATTCTCCAGATACTCTCACTGGAGCCGGCGCACGGCTACGGCATTGCGCAACGGCTGGAGCAGATTTCGCAGTCCGTTGTTCAAGTGAATCAGGGGTCTCTCTACCCCGCCCTGCACAGGCTGGAACAGAAGAACTGGCTGAAGGCGGAATGGAAGCCGTCAGAGACCGGACGCGAGGCAAAGTTCTATGCGTTGACACCTTCGGGGCGCAAGCAGCTTGCCGTTGAAAAAGATAGCTGGGCACGCCTTACGGGTGCGGTCCAGTTGATTTTCGATGAGGGCAAGCGGTGATGAGGCGGTTACTGAATTGGTTCCGGCGCCGGAATCTGGAGAGCGGGTTGGACCGCGAGCTGCAGTATCACTTCGACCGGCGGGTCAACGATCTGACGGCGGCGGGACTGCCGGAGTGGGAGGCGCGCAGGCAGGTAACGCTCGAACTCGGAGGGCTGCCACAAGTCCGGGAGGAAGTGCGCGACGTCTGGCTGATGAGATGGCTGCGGGACCTTGCGTATGACTTGCGCTTCTCGACGCGCTCTTTATTGCGTAGTCCTTCCTTTACCGCCACGGCGCTCTTATCGCTCGCTCTGGGTATCGGAGCCGCGACCGCGATCTATTCCCTTGTGGATCAAGTGATCCTGCACGCGCTCCCCGTTCGTGAGCCGGAGCGCCTGGTGCTTATCGATTGGAAGGGAGACCAGGCAGCGAGTGGTTTCGGTAGCTACAATCTAATGTCGTACCCGATCTGCCGGGACCTTCAAGCACACGAGCGTTTTTTCGCCGGCGTACTTTGCCGCGCGGCGACGACAGTGAACTTGTCAGTGGGTGGAGATCACAAACCGACAGCCGCGGAGATCGTGTCGGGCAGCTATTTTTCGGTGCTCGGAGTGGGTCCGGCACTGGGGAGGGTCATCGAAGCCGGTGATGACGAGACGCCAGGGGCACATCCAGTGGTTGTACTGTCCTACGATTTCTGGAAGACGCAGCTGGCCAGTGCGCCGGATGTGGTGGGCCGCAAGGTGCTAGTAAACCAGCACCCGATGACGGTGATTGGTGTCGCCGCGGCAGCCCAGCCGTGCTGCGGCTGCAGGGAGATGGTGTTCAGAATTAGCAGGTCCAGTGTTCCGTGGATCAGGTCAGACGGTTTGCTCATCGCTTTTCGTGTACCCCTAAAGAGTCTACAATACGACACCTAACCTATCGACAGTTGATTTCGAAAAAGGTTACAAATCAAGTAGAATGACAGCTTCTATGATCAAGTCAGTATTTTTCGTCCTGTGCACGGCTGCATTCGCGCAAACGCTGAAACTGCCGGCACCTTACGCGACGCCTTCGGCTTCGAACGGAGCCAAGATCGTCCCGCGGCCGCAAGGCGCGGATTTGAAGCTGCCACAGGGATTTACCGCTCACGAATACGCCAGCGGCTTCGGACGGCCACGGTTCATGGCGGCGGGTCCACACGGTGAAGTTCTGCTGAGCGATATGCTGCCCGGTCCAGACGGAGTGGTCTATGTCCTGACCGAGGGCGGCAAGAGCAAGAAGAAGCTAATCGAAGGGTTGGACCGCCCTTATGGCCTCGCGTTCTGGAAGGATTATCTCTACGTCGCAGAGACCACGTCCGTGAAGAGGTACAAATACGACGGGAAGGCAATGACGGCCGGGGCCGGTGAAGAAGTCGTGGCGATGAAAGACTTCGGCAAAGGGCACATCACGCGGACGATTCTGTTCAATGCGAAGGGTGACAAGATGTACGTCGCAGTCGGCTCGTCAGGGAATGTGGTGCTGGGCGATCCGCCGATGCGCGCGGCCATCAACCGCTTCAATCCGGATGGAAGCGGACATGAGATCTACGCCTCGGGGATCCGGAATCCCGTGGGGCTGCGGTTCTATCCGGGCTCACAAACGATCTGGACAACGGCTCAGGAGAGGGATGCGCTGGGCGACGACCTGGTGCCGGATTACTTCACTCATGTACAGGAGGGCGGATTCTACGGATGGCCCTATTCGTACCTCGGGAAAAATGTGGACCCGCGCATCACCGAGCAAAAGGCCGACCTTGTCGAGAAGGCCCTTGTGCCCGATGTGATTTTGCAACCGCATTGCGCTGTGCTGGATTTCGTCTTCTACACGGGTAAACAATTTCCGGCTGAGTATCGAGGAGGCGCGTTTCTGGCGAACCATGGCTCGTCTAATCGGGCGAAGCGATTGGGCTACTCGATTTCTTTCGTTCCGTTCAAAAGCGGGAAGCCGTCAGGACCTACGCGAGACTTTCTCACGGGTTGGATGGCCGGGCCGGATGAGCGGGAAGTGTGGGGGCGTCCGGTTGGCCTGCTGCAATTGGCCGATGGGAGTTTGTTAATTTCCGATGACGGCGGCAAAGTGGTTTGGCACGTGTCTTATGACACCGCGAAGAGATGAAGATGCGAAAATGAGCGAAGGAGATTAAATATGACTACACAGGAAATTGCGGACAAACTCGTAGAACTCTGCTCTCAGGGCAAATTCGAAGAGGCAACGACGACGCTTTATTCGCCGGATATTGTCAGCATGGAAGCCGGCGCACCTCCCGGAGGATCGCGCGAGGCTAAAGGCATCGCGGCTGTCAAAGCCAAGGGCGAATGGTGGGTATCCAACCACGAAGTTCATTCAGCCAAGGTGGAAGGCCCGCTGGTGGCGGGATCGCATTTTTCGGTGGTTTTCAAGATGGACGTTACCTTTAAGCCACAGGGCAGACGGTTCACCATGGAAGAGGTTGCCGTCTACAAGGTGGCCGACGGCAAGATTGTGTACGAAGAGTTCTTTTACAACATGTAATCCGGACCAGGAGTGCGCCGCCTGGGCGTCGCACTCCTGGTTTTCCCCAAATCATCAAACAAAAATCTGGGCATGAACGAGGCCGCGGCGTCAATTCCCCTGAAAGTTGACCGTGGCAATGTCCGTCGCCGAAGCACCCGTCGAGTCGGTGACCATCAGCTGAAATGTGTAAAGACCGCGCCAGCTGAACTGCACTTCCGGAGTGGCCGTGTTGCCGTGGAGAATCGCGGCCGACGGGCTGCCTTGCGGGATCGACCAGGAGTACGTCAGAGGCGCACCATCCGCGCTGAAAGACGCTGTGCCATCGAGTGTAATCTGCCGGGAGATGGCCGTAGTGTTTTTTGGTCCCGCGGAAGCCGCTGTGGGTGCCTGGGTAGCGAGAAATGCGTGCGTCTCGCCTGTGCTGGTGACGCCGGAGCCGATGACGTCGCCTTTGGAGTTGATGGCTGATGCGAACTGCAAATACAGCGGGGAGTCCTGCGGAATGAGCGTGTTGAAGTCCGTCATCACGCCGTTTCTCCAGAGATACGCACGCGGCCCGTTCTCTCCGAACGACGTGCCGACTACGTCGTTCCTATCGTTGATGCAGGAAGCGAAGCTCGCCCCGTCCCCATGCAGCGTGCCAAGATCCTTCATCCCCTTTTCCCTGGTCCACAGAAAAGCGTGGCCAGCTTCGTTGCCGGTTACCGCTGATGCACCTACAACGTCGCCTTGGTTATTGATGGACAGAGCCATGTGTCCGATGGCAAGTTGCGTAACATCGACCGTCCCTCCAAGATTGCCGAGGTCCTTCGGTGTACCGTCCTTGTCCCAGAGGACGGCGTGCGGTCCAACGGCGATGGGCGGAAGCAGCGTATTGGCACAAGACCCCGATGCGCCGACGGCCTGGCCGCTGTCATTGACCGCGATGGCCATTCCAACGATGTCTCCGGGCAGTGGCTTGAGGACCCGGATATCGCCCAGCTTCGGGCCCCAGATCACGGCTTGAAAACCGAGAACCTGAGGTCCGGTTCCATTCACTGCAACCCCGGCAGGACAGGCGCGGTCCACTATTGCGGTCTCAGCGATGCCGGCCGCTTCTCCGCGGCTGTTCATGGTGCCGACTGTGCCGTTGTTGCCCCCGAGCGTCGCAAGAGGAGTGGTGGTCCCGTTTTCCCAAAGCGCGGGGAGGCAAGCGAGTCCGGTGCCGTAGGCACAGAAGTTTTCATTTTTGGGATCCTTCGAGGAAGCTTCTGCCTGCACCAGGATCTGTCCCTTTTCGTTCGAGGCGAAGGCTGCACTGTTCAACCCGCCGAGCCCAGGTTTGGCGATGTCGAGTATCTTTCCGTCACGCCAGATCACGGCGTGCTGCGTTCCATCAGCCAGGCTTGCCAGGCCGGTGATGACGCCCTTGTTGTCTATGAACGTTGCCTGGCTGAAGTTGCCGCCCGGCAGGGTGCCGAGGTCGGTGATTTTGTAGTGTCTGGACTGTGCCATTCCGAGCGCGGCGAGCAAGCCGCCCAGGGTGATTAAGTTTGCAATCGTTTTCATTGGTTTGTTTCCTCCTTTGGAATAGGCGCCTTTATTTCACGCCGATGGTGAGTTCATTGCTGGTACGGCTGAGATAGGTCAAGCGAACGGGTACAGCAGTTCCCGGCGCAACTCCGCTTGGCACTCGAACGTTTGCCTGGTTCAATCCCGGGTATCCGGGTGTGTTGCCGGAAAACAGAGTCTCGGCCGTCCGTCCGCCGATTGTGACCTGCGGGGGAACGTTGCTCCCATCCACGAGACCGGTAAAGTAGACGATCAGAATCTCTCCGGCGACCGCGGGGTTAGTGGAAGTAGCAGCCTGATAGGTGTTGGCGTGCTGAATGCCGAGCAGTGCGGGAGCCGGGATCAAGGCAGGCGGACCCGTGGTTACGCATGCCGGCCGGAAGCCCACCAGGAGATAAGCGCGATTGACGCCGTCGACGGTGTATCGTCCTACAATGTCACCGCGCTGATTCATGGAGTCGGCCGAGGTGAAGGTAGCGCCCGGAAAGTCAAATGTTGTGAACTGTCCTGCGACCAGGAGAAAGGCGTGGCTGACACCGTCGACGACGGACCGTCCTACGATGTCGCCGCGGGCGTTAATCCCCGTGTTACCCGTGCGTGTGGCGCGCGGAGCGTCAATCGAGGTAAATTCGCCGTCGCTGAACAGGAAGCCGTGGAACACACCGGCTGCGTTATACCCCCCGACTATGTCGCCTTGCGGGTTGAAGGCGACGGGCGCGGTATTGGCTGCGCCGGGAAAATCAATCGTAGTGAACTGGCCACCGGCCAGGACAAATCCATGACGTGCACCGGCGACGGTGTAGTCGCCCAGAATGTCTCCTTTCGCGTTGATGGAGCCAACTTCGGTGGCAGTGGCGCCAGGGGCATCAATGGTGGTGTATTTGCCTGCGGTCAGAACGAATCCGTGGCTCGACTTGTCGGGTAACGTGTAGACCCCACCAATGTCGCCGCCGGGGCTGACAGTAAAAGCTTCGGTGGCTGCCGCGCCAGGGAAATCGATCGTTGTGTAGCGGCCATCGCTTAGTAGAAACCCGTGGTCGGACTTGTCGGCACTGTTGTAGTTCCCCACAATGTCGCCGCGACTGTTGATGCCGAAGGCGTTAGCTAAAGTAGCTCCCGGAAAATCAATCGTCGTAAACGTAGGTCCCTCCGCAAGCGCGTGGGACGTGGCGGCCAGCAGTAGTCCAAGAGTGACGAAATAAAGGCGCCTTCGAAGTTTCATATGTTCCTCCATTCACCTAGGCGCAGAACGCGCCCGGACGGGATCATGCCTGCGATACAATGCAGCCCATACACAAATGGAACCGACGATGGGCGAAATCAGCACGCTGCTTCGCGCCTGGAGCGACGGGGACCAGAACGCGCTGGAGCGGCTGACGCCGATCGTTTACCAGGAACTGCACAACCTCGCCGGACGTTATATGAACCGGGAACGGCCCGGCCACAGCCTGCAAACCACAGCGTTGGTGAATGAAGCCTATATGCGGCTGGTGGATTACAGGCGGATGCAATGGCAGAATCGCGCCCATTTTTTCGCCGTCTCGGCGCAGTTGATGCGCCGGATTCTGGTGGACCACGCGCGGCGGCACAATGTGAAGCGCGGCGGCGGCGTGCAACACGTCGAGTTGGAAGAATCGGCGATAGTAGGCGGCGATGAGTTTGTGGACCTGGTAGGGCTGGATGACGCCATGAATGCGCTGGGGCTGATTGATCCGCGGAAGGTTCAGGTGGTGGAGATGCGCTTCTTTGGGGGGTTGAGCGTGGAAGAGACTGCCGAAGTGCTCAAGATATCGGACGTTACGGTGAAGCGCGACTGGCGGGCGGCGAAGGCGTGGCTCTACCGTGAGCTGACGGGCGGCGGCGCCGGCAATGAACTCTGAACGCTGGCGGCAGGTGGAAGATGTATTGCAGGCGGTGCTGGACCGCCCGGCTGAAGAGCGTGAGGCCTACCTGCGGCAGATGTCGAGCGGCGATGAAGAACTGGAGCGCGAAGTCCGCTCACTCCTGGCAGCGGAACGGCAGGCTGGGCGATTCCTGGAGAATCCGGCGATCGAAGTCTCGGCGCGGGTGATGGCGCGAAGTGGGGAATTCCTTATCGGGCAGTCCATCTCGCATTACAGGATTGTCGAGAAGCTGGGCCGCGGGGGAATGGGCGTGGTTTATAAAGCCGTGGACACAAGGCTGCACCGGTTTGTCGCCCTCAAATTCCTGTCCGATCAGTTTGCCAGCGACCCGAAGGCGCTTAGCCGTTTTGGCCGCGAGGCGCGGGCGGCATCGGCACTGAATCATCCGAACGTTTGCACGATCTACGATGTGGGCGAGCAGGACGGCAGCTCCTTCTTTGTCATGGAGTATCTGGACGGCGTCTCGCTGAAGGAGCGAATTGGCGGAACTCCCCTGGCGGTGGACACGCTTTTGGGACTCGCCATCGAGATTGTAGATGCGCTGGATGCGGCCCATACGGCAGGCATCGTACACCGGGACATCAAGCCGCAGAACATTTTCGTTAGTCCGCGTGACCACGCCAAAGTTCTCGATTTCGGTTTGGCTCAACTCGGCGCAGATGAGGCCCTTACAAATTCCGGAACGGCACTGGGAACGGCCGCTTATATGCCGCCCGAGCAGGCCCGTGGAGAGGCGGCTGATGCGCGCGCCGATCTGTTTTCGTTCGGACTTGTGCTCTACGAGATGGCGACAGGCACGCCTCCCTCAGCAGCGACGCGGGTGAAGGCCACGCCGGAGTTGGAACGGATCGTATCGAAGTGCCTGGAGTGGGACCGTGAACTCCGCTATCAGCGGGCTTCGGATATTCGTGCTGATCTACAACGATTACGGTTGCAGGAGAAGGCTACGCCGTGGAAGCGCATCGCCTCTGTTGCCGCGGCTGTCTGCGCGGCAATCGCCGGCGCTTATTTCTACTCTCCCCGCGCCCCGGTGCTGACCGACAAAGACACGATTGTTCTGGCCGATTTCACGAACACCACCGGCGATCCGGTCTTTGACGGCACACTTCATCAGGGACTGGCAGTGCAGTTGGAACAGTCGCCATTCCTTAGCGTGGTATCCGGCGAACGAATTCAACTGATGCTGAGCCTGATGGGAAAGCCCGCGGATTCGCGCCTGACTCCGGAGCTGGCTCGCGAAATCTGTGAACGTAACTCAAGCGCCGCGGTGCTGGATGGCTCTATAGCCAGCGTTGGTACGCAGTACATATTGGGATTGCGCGCCAGGAACTGCCGCACGGGAGACATCCTGGATGAGAAGCAGGTGCAGGCGGCAAGAAAAGAAGACGTCCTGAATGCCCTGAGTCAGATTGCCAGCAGATTCAGAACCAGAGTGGGTGAATCGCTCGCCACCGTACAGAGGCACGATGCGCCTCTTGCCGAGGCAACCACGCCGTCACTCGAGGCTTTGAAGGCCTTTAGCGCGGCCTGGAAAGTGGCCTACTCAACTGGCCCTACCGCAGCCGTGCCCCTGCTGAAACGCGCCATTGAGATCGATCCGAATTTCGCCATGGCGCATGCATTGCTGGGGCGGAAATACGGCGATATCGGTGAGTCAGTACTCTCGGCGGAGAGCACCCGCAAAGCCTACCAGCTGCGGAGCCGCGTTGAGTGAGCGGGAGAAGTTTTTCATCGATGCTTCCTACGATATCCAAGTGACGGGCAATCTGGAAAAGGCGCAGCGAACCCTGGAGTTGTGGTCACGGACTTATCCCCGCGCAAGGGAACCACACGGACTGTTGCCGATGATTTACCAGGTATTCGGAAAGTACGAGAAATCGCTGGAAGAATCCAAGAAGGCGGTCGATGCCGACCCGGATTTTGCTCCTGGCTACGTGAATATGGCCTGGAGTTACGTTTTTCTGGACCGTCTGGCAGAAGCGACCGGCAGTGTTCAGAAAGCGTCCCAACGCAAACTCGAGGTGCCTGACCTATTGGTTCTGCCGTACTACATCGCCTTCCTGAAAAGAGATCGAGCGGAAATGGAAAGGACCGCAGCGGCCGGAAAGGAGAAACCCGGCGCCGAAGACTGGATCACGGACGAACAGGCTACTGTCCTGGCGTATTCGGGCAGCTTGCGCGAAGCGCGAAGGATGTCACGGCGCGCGACCGATTTGGCCAAACAAGGAGGCCAGCGCGAGGGCGCCGCCATGTACGAAGCGGGAGCCGCGGTGCGGGAGGCGTTTTTTGGGAATGTTCCCGAGGCCAGGCGAAACGCAGCGGCGGCGCTGGAACTCTCCAAGGCCCGTGATGTGGAATACGGCGCGGCGTTCGCGTTTGCCGTCTCAGGAGATGCTTCCCGGTTGCAGGCTCTCACGAACGATCTGGAGACCCGGTTTCCGGAAGATACGCTAGTCCGGTTTACCTACCTTCCAACACTCCGCGCGCTTGCAGCGCTGAACAATGGCGAGCCTTCGACTGCAATCGATCTGCTGCAAATCGCTGTTCCCTACGACCTGGCGGTCCCGGGCAGCTGGTTTGGCTTTTTCGGCAATCTCTATCCAGCCTATGTGCGCGGCGAAGCGTATCTTGCCGCGAAGCGAGGACCCGAAGCGGTGCTGGAATTCCGAAAGATCCTCGATCACCCTGCCATCGTTTTCGCCGATCCAGTGGGACCCATGGCCCGGGTGCAAATGGGAAGAGCCCTCGCCCTGGCCGGAGATAAGACCAAGGCGAGGGCCGCCTATCAAGATTTCCTGGGGCCTTGGAAGGATGCGGATTCGGATATTCCCATTCTCAAGCAAGCCAAATTGGAATACTCAAGGCTGCTGGTGCAACGGCAATAGCGAGTGGGCGGCTGGGTGTTCCATCCCATCGCGAGGCTGCGCCGTGGCGACTGTTCGTCAGATTTGGGCGGTACCTCCATCGACGAAGAGCTCAACGCCGTTGACGAAGCTGGAGTCGTTAGATGCCAGGAAGAGAGCTACGCTGGCGATCTCTTCCGGACGGCCCATCTCGCCGCGCGGAATGAGGGCGTTGAAACTCTCCTTGGCCTCGGCGCCGAGCGGGTCGAGGGCTGGCGTGTCGATGGTGCCCGGACTGAGGATATTCACGCGAATTCTGCGGTCCTTCAGTTCCACCAGCCAAGTGCGCGCAAAAGATCGCACGGCGGCTTTGCTGGCACTGTAGACACCGAACGCCGGGAAGCCTTTGATGCTGGCAATCGAGCCGTTGAGGAAGATGGATCCGTTGTCATTGAACAGCGGCAGCGCCTTCTGCACCGTGAAGAGCGTGCCGCGCACGTTGAGATCGAAGGTCTTGTCGAAATGTTCCTCGGTGACCTGTTCCAACGTGGCGAATTCACCTTGGCCGGCGCTGGCGAAGAGAATGTCGATCCTGCCCTTTTCGCGCTTGACGGTGTCGTAGAGACGGTCGAGATCGGCGAGATTGCCGGCGTCGCCCTGTACGCCGGTGACGTTCTTGCCGATAAGCTTCACTGCCTCGTCAAGTTTCTCCTGACGGCGTCCTGTGATAAAGACGTATGCCCCTTCTGCGACGAAGAGCTTCGCTGTTGCCAGCGCCATTCCTGAGGTGGCCGCGGTGATGACGGCTACTTTTCCTTGCAGTTTTCCCATGTCAGTTCTCCGATACTCCCCGATTCAGCGGAGGCCGCCACCTGCGCGGACCAGTTCACCAGTGATCCACCCGGAATCGCTCGAGGCCAGGAACGTGGCAACCGATGCGATGTCGTCCGCCTGGCCTACGCGGCCGAGCGGAGTCTGCGCCACGGCACCTGCCTCGAAATCGGAGCCGATGAAGCCAGCACTGCGCGCGCCTTCGGTATCGACCATGCCGGGATTGATGGAATTTACGCGAATCTTTTTTGGTCCCAGTTCCTTCGCCAGTACACCCGTGATGGCGTCAACTGCGCCTTTGGTTCCGGTGTAGACTGCACTGTTCGGCGGCGTCAGGCTGCTGACGACTGAGCCGATGTTGATGATGCTGCCGCCTTCGCCGAGGTGCTTGACGGCGGCTTGTGTGGTGAGTAGCAGCCCGAGGACGTTCACGTTGAAGATCCTGTTATAGTGCTCTTCCGTTACGGCCTCTATGGGCAGGAACTCATAGACTCCTGAGTTATTAACGAGGATATCGAGGTGGCCGAATTTCTCAATGGCCGCGTCGATGACGCCCGCAGCTTCTGCCGCCTTCGAGACATCCCCGCGGACGGCGACCGCGTTGCCGCCCGCAGCGGTGATGGCGGCGACCACTTCCTCCGCACCAGCCTTGCTGGAGGCGTAGTTGACAACGACGGACGCGCCCTCCGTTGCGAACGATTTGGCGATGGCGGCTCCGATACCTTTCGATGCGCCGGTGACAACTGCAACTTTACCTGTGAGCTTTTTCATATCATTTTCGGGAACCTTTTTTCCCGTTCTAGTGAGTAGATGGGTCTAACGGAGAAAGGATTCAGTAGTTCTGGACTTATGAACTATTGAACCGTTCGTCCGGGATGACTACTCTTAAGAGGTATGCGGCCTCTTTTCCATCCTTCGATCGAGGAAATTACAGTGGAGGGAGTCCTGCACGCACTAGCTGACCCGGTGCGGGTGGCCATGTACGCCGGCATTGTGGCGCAGGGGTGCCCACAGAACTGCTCCAGCTTTCTGACGGTCAGCGACAAGGCGATTCCAAAATCCACGCTCTCACAGCACTTCAAGATACTTCGCGAGGCCGGCCTGATACGCAGCGAGCGGCACGGTGTCGAGATGCGCAACGTCTCCCGCTGCGCGGAACTGGAGCAGCGGTTTCCGGGCTTAATCCAGGCGATCGTCAATGCGCATGCGATCCAGTCGGCTGCTAAGGCACGGCCGGTGAGCGTCCGGTAGTGTAGTACGGAGATTGCCGCCTGCTCAGGGGACCGCGATGGAGCACTGTGATGGCCCTCGGGGATAGTGTGGGCTGGGCGTGACGACGTCGAGGTATTCGGGGGCGGGACGGAAAGGGATTCCTTCCTTTGATAAAATCGACTCGGCCGTACTGGAGGAGAGTGCAGAAATGAGCAGCCTCACGTTAAAGGTGAATGGAGCCTCGCATACCGTGGATGTCGAGCCTTCGACTCCGCTTTTGTATGTCCTGCGAAATGATCTTGGCTTGCAGGGTCCGCGGTTCGGATGCGGCATGGGGCAGTGCGGAGCCTGTACGGTCATCGTCAAGGGAGTGGCGACGCGATCGTGCATTACGCCGGTATCCGCGATCAAGACCGAAGTCACGACGCTCGAGGGGCTTGCCAAAGACGGGAAGCTTCATCCTTTGCAGCAGGCGTGGATCGACGAGCAGGTACCGCAATGCGGCTTTTGCCAGAACGGACAGATCATGACGGCCAAGGCAATGCTGGATCGGAATCCACACCCGACCGATGCCCAAATCCGGCAGGGAATGGCGGGGACGCTGTGCCGCTGCATGACGTATTACCGCGTCCAGGCTGCCATCAAGCGCGTGGCGAAGGCGGCCGTATGATTCCCCCACATATCGAAGCCGCTTTGGAAAAGCAGAGCCGCCGGGCCTTCTTCAAGACTTCGGGATTATTGGCTGTGAGCTTTGCCATGCCAGCGCTCGCGCAACAGGCGAAGGGGCCTTATCCCGACCCGGACTTCCGCCAGCTCGATTCCTGGATTGTGATTCACGAGGACAACAGCGCGACGTTTTACGTTGGCAAGACCGACTGCGGCCAAGGCACGGGCACGGCCTTCCGGCAGATGATGTCTGATGAACTGGACGTCGCCTATGACAAAACCACCTGCATCATGGGCAGCACGGACACTACGGTGGACCAAGGCGGCTCGGGTGGTTCGGACGCCATTCAGACGGACGGCTGGCCCATGAGACGCGTGGCGGCCGAAGCTCGCCGGGTGCTGCTTGGCATGGCTTCGGAAAGGCTGGGAGTGCCGGTGGATCAGCTTGCCGTCAGCGCGGCCGTGATCACCGTGAAGGCTGATCCGGCAAAGCGTGTCACGTATGGAGAATTGATCGGGGGCAAACGGTTTAACGTCGCGCTTACGGGCAACAACGTAGACGCGACGACCGGCATGGCCAAAGTGAAGCCGGTGCAGGATCTGAAGATAGTGGGACAGTCTCCGCAGCGCTATGACATCCCAGCAAAGGTGGATGGGTCGTTGAAGTGGGCCGTGGACGTGAAGCCGGCGGGGATGGTGCATGCGCGCAACGTGAAGCCTCCGGTTGCCGGGGCGAAGTTGATCAGCATCGACGAGGCGTCCGTGCGCGGGATTCCGGGATTCCTTAAGGTGGTGAGCAAAGGCAACTACGTGGCAGTCGTCTGCGAGCGGGAGGAGCAGGCGATTCGTGCGGCGCGGCAGTTAAAGGTGAACTGGGAAAAACCGGCTGCGGCGGCGTTCCCTTCTTCGGAAGGTTTGTTCGAGTTCATGCGCGGTGCAAAACCCACCTCCAGTTCCAACCCGAACGTGACGGGCAATCCCGACGCGGCATTTGCAGGCGCGGCGAAGGTGATTGAGGCGCACTACGATATACCGTTCCAGGGTCACACGGCGTTTGGACCGGCGCACGCCACCGCGGATCCTTCGAATGACCAGATGACCATCTATTCCAACGACATGAAGTCCTATGGAATGCGCAACGGGGTGGCCACGTTTCTGGGCATGCCTCGCGAGAAGGTGCGTGTGGTCTGGATGGAAGGCCCGCAGGGTTACGGGCGGACCGCGGCCGACGACGCGGGCTGCGAGGCGGCTTACCTGGCGAAGGAAATGGGACGCCCTGTCCGCATTCAATGGACGAGGAACGAGGAGACAGCCTGGGACACGAAGGCTCCGGCCTTCACCATCAGCATGCGCGGCGCGCTGGATGCGGAGGGAAATCTGGCGGCCTACGACTACAACGCCAGAGCCGCCGATTACAATCACCTGGGGTACAACGAACCGGATACGGTGCTGATTGCCCAGCTGATGGGCTCGCGGCGTGCGAAGCCGTCGGCAGGCAGCACCGCGACCCCTTCGGAAATGTACGCCATTCCCAACCGGCGCATGACTACCCATGTGGTGAGCCTGCCCATGATCTGGGAGACGCCGCTGCGCACGGGAAACCTGCGCGATCCGAATGGGCCGCAGGCAACGTTCGCCTCCGAATCGTTCATCGATGAACTGGCTGCGGCGGCGAAGACCGATCCGTTTGCGTTCCGTATGAAGCTGCTGACCGCGAGCACTTCTGACGATAGCGGGTTCAAGCGAGCCCGCTCCATCGCGGCTCTGAATGCGGTGGCAAGGGCCTATGGCTGGGACAGCCGTCCGTCGCCCAAGCCGCGAGGCAAGGGAACCATTTTGACCGGTCGCGGCATGGCGTATTCCTTCCGCAGCCAGACAGTAGTGGCTCAGATTGCCGAGGTGGAAGTGAATCGCGAAACGGGCCACGTCTGGGCGAAGCGGCTGGTGTGCGCCCACGATTGCGGTCTCGTGATCAACCCCGAAAACCTGCGGCGCACCATTGAATGCGGCATGCTGCATTCGCTCAGCCGCGCGCTCTATGAAGAAGTGGAATTCGACACCGAAAAAGTGACGAGTGTGGACTGGGTCTCCTCACCGACGCTGACGCATGCAGACGCGCCGGAGACCATTGACGTGGTGCTGGTGAACGGAGATCCCAACCCGAACCGGCCGGACCTGCCTCCGTACGGCGGGGGCGAAACGATCTGCAAACCGCTGATCGCCGCCATTGCCAATGCTATTTACGATGCCACAGGCATCCGACTTCGCAGAATGCCGTTCCGAAGCGCGCGGGTTCTTGCGGCATTGAAAGCCCGGGAATAGATGGCGCTACTTCTGGGATAATTAGGTATGGTGATCAAAGAGAGCGAAGTCACGCCCGAAAGCGTCTACCTGAACCGGCGGCAATTATTGACGGCGGCAGGATTTCTGGGCATGGAGCGGCTGATGTCCGCCGCGGGCGCAGTGCAGCGAAATCCGGAGTTCGAGCTTGACCGGCCGATTACGCCGGAGGCCGCTGTCCTCAGCTATAACAATTTCTACGAGTTCCATGGGACTGATAAACAGGCGGTGAAAGATCTGGTTGGCAAGTTCGTCACACATCCCTGGGCCGTGGAAGTCGGCGGGTTGGTGAACAAGCCGAAAACGTTCGATATTGACGACTTGCTGCGCACCATGCCGCTGGAAGAGCGCCTCTACCGGCACCGCTGTGTGGAAGCGTGGTCGATGGCGGTACCCTGGACCGGCTTTCCGCTCTCGGCGCTGATCAAAGCGGTGGACCCGAAGCCGGAAGCCAAGTTTGTCCGATTCATCAGCGTCAAGCGCGATAAGGAGATGCCCGGCATTCCGTCGCAGCCGTGGTATCCATGGCCGTATTTCGAAGGGCTGCGAATGGACGAGGCGATGAATCCACTGGCGCTGGTGGTGACGGGCCTCTACGGGAAGGCGCTGCCCAAACAGAACGGCGCGCCGATCCGCATCGTGCTGCCCTGGAAATACGGATTCAAGAGCGCGAAGTCCCTGGTGAAGATCGAGTTTGTTAAGAGCGAACCGATGACGTTCTGGCACAAGCTGCAGCCGGACGAGTACGGCTTCTACGCCAACGTAAATCCGAAGAAGCCGCACCCTCGCTGGTCGCAGGCGGTGGAACGCATGCTTCCGAATATGGAACGCCGCCCGACGCTGCCTTATAACGGGTATGAGAAGTACGTTGCCCCGATGTATAAAGGCAACGAGTGGTAGAGCACGTCGGGTCCGCCGCGTCCCGTGCCGTGCTCCCCTAATCGTCGCTGCCGAAAATATCGGTTATCGCACCCAGACCCCGATGCTCGTCGCCGCCGCTGCGTGAGCCAATGGGCGGGGAAAGCTCGCGCCGCATCTTGGCCAGGGTCATGCTCTGAATGATTACCCGGCCGGGGCCGGTCATGTTCGCCAGGAACAATCCCTCGCCGCCGAACAGCGCGGTCTTGATGCCGCCCACCATCTGGATGTCATAGGCGACCGATTCATCGAAGGCGACGATACAGCCGGTATCCACCTGCAGCATTTCTCCTGGCCGTAGCGTGAACTCCACAAAATCGCCACCGCCGTGGATGAACACCGTTCCCGGTCCAGTGAGCTTCTCAAGGATGAAACCCTCGCCGCCGAAGAATCCGACGCCCAGCTTCTTTACCAGCGCGATGTTCAGCTGCACGGTAGGCTGGGCGAACAGAAAGCTGTCACGCTGGACGAGAACGCTCTGCCCCGCGGCCAGTTCAAAAACCTGGATGCGACCCGGGTAGCTGCCGGCGAAGCCCACTTCGCCATCCGCGGTGGCCATAAAATATGTCATGAACAGCGATTCGCCCATCAGCTTGCGCTTCACGGCTCCCCAGATTTTCGCTCCCAGGGTTTCACCGGTCATGCGGGTTTCCCACTGGATGGCGGGCGTCTTGTAAACCATCTTGCCGGCTTCGGCATACACCTGCTGGCCCGCCTTCAGACGCACGCGAGCCACTTGCAGATTGTCGCCCTGGATGGTGTAATCCAGGGCCTCTGTAACAGCAACCACAACCGGCGCAACACTACCGCCGCCGGTTCCCAACGATAGTCCACAGCTCGGGCAGAAACGCGCGCCCTCGGCGTTGTTGGCGCCGCAATTTGTGCAAAATGGCATATTTTTTAAAACGCAACCGGAGGCGGGAATGTTCCGGAAACCGGAAGCCTTCGAGCCCAGTCTAAACTACTAGTATCCACAAAATGAAGAGCTTTACGCGACCTCTCGCTATCTTTTTGTCTCTTGCCGCCGCGCAGGCCAGACAGGTTCCGGTGGTTTGCGGGACGGGCGCCGGCGGAGCCCGGTTAAAGTACGAAATTCATCAAAACGCCGCGCGGAGCGTGAAAAAACGAAGCCCGCAAGCGATGGCAAACGCCGCGCTTCCCGATGCCGGCCAAATTGCGCTGCTGGACGACACGGACGGAGCCGTGGCGCGGAGAAACGTCTTTAACCTGGTGCAGAAGACCGTCCGGTTTCTCCCGACTGCGCCCGATGCTTCGAAATACAGAGTAGAGGCGGCCAGCGACACTTATGATGCCGCCGCGGGAACCTCCGGAGTGCTGGTATCCGGAATCGGGGATGACGATACACGCGAATTGGATCTGCCTTTCGCTTTTCCCTTTTTCGGGGCACAATATCGAAAGATTTCGTTGAACTCCGACGGGAACCTGACATTCGGAGTGGGAGACGATGGATCGGGTGAGCGGTCTCTGGGCCGTTTGACGGCTGGGCCTCCGCGAATCGCGCCGCTGTTTGCCGATCTCGATCCCACAAAGTCCCGCCAGGGAATTCGTGTGCTCCCGGCTTCAGACCGCTATGTGGTCAGTTGGGTGGAAGTGCCTGAGTATTCCGATACCGGCACCGGCCTCCTGCTTACTTTTCAGGTGCGGATGTATCCCGACGGCAGAATCGAGTTCGCCTATTCAAGCGGCAGTGCCACCGAAGCCGTGGTGGGAATCGCGCCGGGCAGGCTGCAGGGTGCCAACACCATTTTGGATTTCACGGTGGGAGGCAGCCAGGAGTATTCGGGCGCTATTGCCGAACGGTTTCTGGGGAACGATGAAGTGGATATTTACTCAGCGGCCCAGAAGTTCTATTTGAATCACGAAGACTCCTACGACTACATCGTTTTTTACAATGCCCTGGGCATCCCGGCGAGCTCCGGTGCGGTGGCCTACGAAGTGACTGTGAGGAACAACCGCACTGGTTATGGCGATGGTCCGGCGGACCTGGGATTTGAAGCGGGCTCGAAGCGGCGGTTGCAAGCCATCCTCAATATGGGTCCGTTAACGCAGTATCCGGTAGATCCGAACGCAGTGGTTCCGGCCCGGGGCACCACACGCGATACGCCTTTGACGGTGCTGGGTCATGAAGCGGGACACCTGTTTCTGGCGTTCGCCAGCGTGCGGGATCCCAACGATCCAGCGGCACGGCCGATGCTGGGCCGGTCGCTGGTGCACTGGAATTTCGCCTTCAACTCCGAGGCATCCCTGCTGGAAGGAAACCGCATCCGTGATAACGGTCCGGGCGTTTCCCCGCGGTTTACAACAACGGCGACCGTCGCCGGTTATGCTCCCTTGGATCAGTATCTGATGGGCTTTATTCCGCCGCAGGATGTCCCGGCGACCTTCCTGGTGGAGAATGCGACGAGCGGGGACTCCGGGCGCGCGCCGCAGGCAGGAGTGAACTTCAACGGCACCCGGCGCGATATCCAGATTGATGAGATTGTGCAGGCGGAGGGACGGCGCACTCCCGACTCGACAGTTTCGCAGCGGGCCTTTCGGTTCGCCTTCGTCCTGGTGACCAAGGCCGGAACTGCTCCGACTACGGCGCAGTTGAACCAGTTGGAAGCCTATCGAGCGCAGTTCGAGGGTTTCTACAACCGCGTGTCCTCGCAGAATGGGACCGCGGACGCCAGCTTAAAGAAGGCACTGCGCGTATCCACGTTTCCGGCGGCGGGTGTTCTGGCGGGTAGCACGGGCAGCGGGAAAGTTGCCGTGGAAACAGCGGTGGCCACTCCATTGACGGTTCTGCTAAGAGCCGGCAGCGTGATCGGCGTGCCCGCTGCGGTGACAATTCCCGCGGGCGCTTCGGAAGCTTCTTTCTCGATGACCGGCTTGCGGGAGGGCGTTGACGAGCTGGTGGCAGAACCGTCAGACGCGCAGTACGAATCCGTCCGTTCGCGGATTCAAGTAGCGGCAGCTAGCGCAGTGAAGGTGTCCGTTGATTCCGGTAACAATCAAACCGCGGTTAGCGGTGTAGAGCTTGCGCAGCCGGTATCCATTCGCGTGACGGACATCAATGCCCTTCCCTACCCCGGCGTTGCGGTGCAAGCTACCGTTTCGAGCGGCGGGAGCCTGGTGGCGGCCGAAGCGGTGACGGATGAATCCGGGGTGGCGCAGTTCCGGTGGAAGCCGGGCCCTGGTCCGTTGAACGAGTTAACGGCGACCATTCGCGGCACCAGCGTGGTAGTGACTGCGCTGGGCAGTCCGAACTTCTCCGCCGCTGGCGTGGTGAATGCCGCCTCGTTCCTGCCGGGTATTTCGCCCAACGGCATCGCCACGATATTTGGATCGAACCTCGGCGGCGCGAAGGTGAGCGATTTGCAGGTAACGGTGAACGGAGTGCCGGGCCAGGTGTTCTATTTCGACAACCGGCAGGTCAATTTCCTGGTGCCGGCGGGCCTGAGCGGATCGCAAGCTGAGGTCGTGGTCAAGACTCCCATTGGGTCAGCGACGGCTAGTGTTCCGCTGTTGCAGGTGTCTCCGGGGATCTTCTACGATACAGCCACAGGGCGCGGCGCGATTCTAAACACCACTACGCCGAATGTGGTCGAGATCTACGCTACTGGCCTCGGTGCCTTGCAGGGCCAACAGACGGTGACCCTGCCGCAGGTGATGGTCGCCGGCGCGACCGCGAAGGTGTTATACAGCGGATTGGCTCCGGGCTTTCCGGGCCTCTATCAGGTTAACGTGCAGATTCCGGATGGAACGGCCAGCGGCCTGCAAAAGCTGAGCCTCACCGCAGCCGGCGTTCGCAGTAACGAAGTCACGATACAGATCAGGTAGACAGACCAGGCCGAACAAAAAGAAAGGGGCGCGATCCCGGCTGGTGAAAAGCCGGGAGACGCGCCCCTCTTATTGGTGGACGCTTGCTTGTCAGCGAAGCTTAGGCAAGGTCGTACCGATCCAGATTCATCACCTTGCTCCACGCCGCCACGAAGTCCGTGACAAACTTCTCCTTCGAGTCGTTACAGGCGTAGACTTCGGCGATTGCCCGGAGTTGAGAGTTGGATCCAAAGACGAGGTCCACTACGGTGCCCGTCCATTTGAGTTCGCCTGTCGCCCGATCGCGCCCCTCCAACACTCCTTCCGCTGTGGCTGACTTCTGCCACTTCGTGTTCATGTCGAGCAGGTTGGCGAAGAAATCGTTCGTTAACGTCCCGGGACGCGTGGTGAAAACACCATGTTTGGATTTATCGACATTCGCATCCAGGGCGCGCATGCCGCCAATCAGAACCGTCATCTCGGGAGCGGTTAAAGTCATCAGGCTGGCGCGATCCACCAACAGTTCGGCCGCCGATCCCTCGTGTCCTTTGCGGATATAGTTGCGGAAACCGTCCGCTGCCGGCTCCAGTACGGAAAACGAATGCACATCCGTCTGGTCCTGAGATGCGTCCGTACGCCCCGGCGAGAAGGGAACCTTAACGTCATGGCCGGCTTTCTTCGCAGCAGCCTCGACGGCTGCGCAGCCGCCCAGAACGATTAAGTCAGCGAGTGATACCTTTTTCCCGCCGCCGTTGAAATCCTTCTGGATCGCCTCCAGCGTCTGCAGAACTTTCGCTAGCTCCGCCGGCTGGTTGACTTCCCATCTCACTTGCGGTTCGAGGCGGACGCGCGCGCCGTTAGCTCCGCCGCGTTTGTCACTGCCGCGGAACGTGGAAGCCGACGCCCATGCCGTTGTGACCAGTTGGGAGACGGAGAGTCCGGAGGCGAGAATTTTGGCTTTCAGCGCGGCAATATCCTGCTCCCCGATCAGTTCATGATCGACAGCGGGAATGGGATCCTGCCACAGCAGCGTCTCGGCAGGCACAAGCGGGCCAAGGTAGCGCGAAAGCGGGCCCATGTCGCGGTGCGTCAACTTGTACCAGGCTTTAGCGAAGGCGTCTGCGAATTCCTCGGGGTGCTCGTGGAACCGTTTGGAAATCGTCTTGTAGTTCGGGTCGACCTTCAGTGCCAGGTCCGTCGTGAACATGATGGGAGCGTGCCTCTTTGACGGATCGTGGGCATCGGGAACAGTACCCGCCGCCGATGGGTCCTTGGGCGTCCATTGCTGAGCGCCGGCGGGACTCTTTGTGAGCTGCCAATCGTAATTGAACAGGTTGTCAAAGAAATTGTTGTCCCATTTCACCGGGTTGGTGGTCCATGCGCCTTCCAAACCGCTGGTGATGGTGTGCGGGCCCTTGCCGCTGTTAAAGGTATTGATCCAGCCGAGGCCCTGATCTTCGATAGAGGCACCCTCCGGTTCGGGACCCATATACGTGCTCGGTTCGGCGGCGCCGTGGGCTTTTCCGAACGTGTGCCCTCCGGCGATGAGGGCAACCGTCTCCTCGTCATTCATGGCCATGCGGCCGAAGGTCTCACGGATGTCTATGGCCGCGGCAACCGAATCGGGTTTGGCGTTGGGGCCTTCCGGATTGACGTAGATCAGGCCCATTTGAACAGCGGCCAGCGGGTTGTCGAGTTGGCGGTCACCGCGGTAGCGCTCGTCTCCGAGCCACTTGCCCTCGGGGCCCCAGTAGATGTCTTCTTCGGGTTCCCAGACGTCTTCGCGCCCGCCGCCGAAACCGAACGTTTTGAAACCCATGGAGTCCAGTGCCACGTTACCGGCCAGAATCATGAGGTCCGCCCAGGATATTTTCCTGCCGTACTTCTGCTTAATGGGCCAAAGCAGGCGGCGAGCCTTGTCGAGGCTGACGTTGTCCGGCCAGCTATTGAGGGGCGCGAACCGCTGGGTTCCGGATGCAGCGCCGCCGCGGCCATCGGCGATACGGTAAGTGCCGGCGCTATGCCATGCCATGCGGATGAACAGCGGGCCGTAGTGCCCGTAGTCGGCCGGCCACCAGTCCTGCGATGACGTCATCAGGGCATGAAGGTCCTTGACCACAGCGTCCAGGTCCAGGCTCTTGAATTCCTCCGCATAATTGAAATCCTTGTCCATAGGATCTGACAAGGCGGAGTGTTGGTGTAAGATTTTCAGGTTCAGCTGATTGGGCCACCAGTCTGCATTGGAATGGACTCCGGTGACCGCGTTCTTGCGTGCGCCAGCCGCGAAGGGGCACTTGTCCTCCGCGCTCAGCTGACTGTC
>JBDUEM010000023.1:0-46176 GCA_040002435.1 Bryobacteraceae bacterium | reverse complement strand
TTCGCCGAACCGCCCTGATTTTCCTCGCCACCGTAGAAAATGCCGTAACCGGCGCGAACCACAGTCTTCGGGAGGACGGCGTATGCAAGTCCGATCCGCGGGGACCAATCCGTCTTATCCCACGGGATTAAATACTTGTCTACCTGGCCTCGGGAGACTTTCACGTTGGGATAGGTAGTAGCGAAGTTCGGCGGTAACGGGAGATCCTGATTCTTGCCCTTCGGAATGTACAGGGTCATGGTCTGGATGTCGAAATTTGACTGTTGGCCAAAGCGTTCGCTGATGGGCGAGAATAACTCGTAGCGCATGCCGATATTGAGAGTTAATTTGCTGGTGACCTTCCAGTCATCCTGCGCATAGAAGCCCCAGGCCTGTTTCTCGGAAGAGATGAAGTTGGTGGTGGAAATCTGGCCGGTAGATGGATAACCCAAGAGGAACGCTGCCGAGCCGTCACCAGTTTGCGCCTGGAAGGCGGATTCCGGGTTATTGTTACGATCCCGTTGGAAGTCCAGTTGTCCGTGCGGGCTGGGAACCTGAAAGAACGGGAACTTGATCGGCCGGTATTCGGCGCCGAACTTAAGCGCATGCTTGCCCTTGTTGATGGACACGTTCTGCACAAAGTCCCAAACGTTGTTGAATTCCTTGGTTGGCAGCCAGTTGCCCGCGCCGATGGTGGTGTAATCCTGCATGCCGGTTTGCGGCAGGCCGCCGTTCAGTGTTGTGGTGGGGTTGTAGCCACCGATTCCAAACTGCTTGAACAGATCGACACCCGCGTTCGCCTGCACGCGTTCTGTAACCAAGCGGGAGAAGGCGGCGCGCGTTTCAGTCAGAAGGGACGGCGTCCAGACTCGCGTGTAGCTGATCATCGCATTGCGCGAAAGGTCCGTTTCGTTCTGTCCGGCGAAACCACCCGCATCGAGGACTGCGGGCAGCGGGGTGCCGTTGAACTTGCGTTCTTCAGACCAGCTCAAGCTGCCGAAGATGCTGTCTTTGTCAGAGACCTTGTGGTCGATTCTGACATCACCCTGGTAGGTATTGTCAGATCCGGAGACGACGTTGAAGTAGTTATTGGCCGGAATGCGATTGGTCAGATTTTGATTCGGGGCGGGATAGAGATCCATCAGCTTCTTGGCCACGGGGTCAAACCGATTCGAAGGAATGATGTTTCCAAGGAACGGATCGCGAACAAGAATGCCGTTCACAGTGCGCGTGGTTTGAATGTCGTAAAGCTGCCCTTGGCGCACCTGCCGGCCGAGGGAATCGGTACCGATCACGTTGCCAAGAAGCGAGGAATAGTCGCCGTTGCGGAAGGCCACCGTGGGAATTGTGCCGACGAAAGTGGAACCCAGGCCGGCGACCGCGCCGCCGGTGGAACGGATGTTGGTGCCCTGGAAATCAGCGAACCAGAAAGTACGGTTCTTGATGGCGGGACCGCCAACGGCTGCACCGTATTGATTCTGTTTGAACGGCCCACGCGACTTCCCTGCCTTGTTCGATTCCCATTGATTGGCGTCCAGCTTGTCGTTCTGGAGGAATTCGAAGAGCGTGCCGTGGATCTGGTTGGTACCCGACTTGATGGTTACGTTCACTACGCCGCCCGCGCCGCGTCCGTACTCGGCGTTGTAGCCGTTCGTCAGAACGCGCATTTCACCGATGGCTTCGACGGAGGGTCCGATCACGTAGGAAGTCTGGTTGATAAAGTCGATGACGTTAACGTTATTGTCAACGCCGTTCAGCAGGAAATTGTTCTGGCCGTTGGAGCGGACGCCGTTCGCCGAGAAGCCGCCGCCTGCCGCGTCGCGGGCGCCCTGCTCGGCTGGGAGCACTCCCGCCGAGAGCCGCGCCAGATATGTAAATTTACGCTGTCCGCCCAAGGGCAGCTCGCTGACGTTTTTGGAATTTACCGTCTGTCCGATGATGGTGCTTTCCGTCTGCAGCACCGGAGCGGCGGTGGTGATCTCCACCGACTGGTTGACTTCGCCAACGGTCAACGACAAATTGACGGCCGAGCGATCGCCGGCCGTCAACGTAATGCCGTGTTGAACAGTTTTCTTGAAACCGGTAGCTTCGGCTTCGATGCTGTAAACGCCGGCTTTGAGCGCCGTCCGAATGTACTCGCCATTTGAATTCGCCTCCAGAGCGTACTGTAGTCCGGTAGCGTCTTCGGTGATGGTAACTTTCGCGCCTGGCACCACACTGCCTTGCGCGTCCGTGATCGTGCCAAGTACGGTTCCCAAGTCGCGTTGCCCGAAGGCCCAACTGCCTAAAGACAAAGCAAGCAATACAATCCTGGTAAATTGACTCACGTGGTCCCCTTTTCGCTACATCAATTCCCCAATAGCGAAGTGGAGGTAGTCTACCACCCTCATTTGCTCCAGATCAAGAACAACTCTTGCAGTCAAGTGCAAAATCCAGCCTGCTGAACCGAGATTTTGTTACGAATGAATGAGTTAGAGGAGACGATGTTTTTCGAATATGAATTCCATCCGTCGGCTTACGACTGATTCGTATTGCACTGCGAAACAAATCGGACCTGCTTGCACTCCTGTATAATGCGAAAACCGTTGCGAAACCGTCTTATTCGCGCAGTCCTTTTCGGTTTATTAACCTCGTCGTTATCGCTTCCGTTGGATGCGCCACTTCAATTTGTTGAGATCGGGCAGAAGGCTGGCTTGGACGATGAGAACACGTTCGGCGGGAAGACCCAGAAGACTTACATCATCGAATCTACCGGGAATGGCGTTGCCGTTTTCGACTACGATGGCGATGGATTCAACGATATCTTTATCGCGAACGGAACGACTCTCGCAGGCGAGGGTAGGCCGTCGTTCCTTTACCACAACGACGGCAAGGGAAAATTCACGCTGGTGGGCGATTCGTCCGGGATGACCAAGCGCGGCTGGGCGCAGGGAGTTTGCGCCGGCGACTATGACAACGATGGCCGGACCGATCTTCTCGTCACGTATTACGGCACAAATGTTTTGTACCGCAATCTGGGAAATGGCCGCTTCGAAGACGCGACCAAAGCCGCCGGACTTCCGGTACAGGGGGTGCGCTGGGGCGCGGGGTGCAGCTTTACGGATTACGACAGGGACGGCAAGCTCGACCTGTTTGTTTCCAATTATGTCGACCTGGACTTGAGCGCGACGCCTAAGCCCGGACAGGATCCGACCTGTCAGTTCAAAGGGCTGCCCACGGCTTGCGGGCCTCGCGGGTTGCCGGCCGCGGCGAACGTCCTGTACCACAACAATGGCGACGGAACGTTTACAGATGTCTCGGCGCAGGCCGGCATTTTGAAGCCGGGCCGCCGCTATGGATTGGGAGTTGCCGCGGCGGATTTTGACAATGACGGCTGGCCGGACATATACGTGGCCTGCGATATGACGCCGAGCCTGCTGTATCACAATTTGGGCAACGGTAAGTTCGAAGAACGCGCAGTGGAGGCCGGAGTGGCATACAATTTCGACGGCAAACTGCAGGCGGGGATGGGCATTGCGGTGGGAGATTACGACGGCAACGGATTCCTGGACATCGCTAAGACCAATTTCTCCGGCGACCTGACGTCGCTCTTTAAGAATGAAGATGGCAGGTTCTTCACGGATGTTTCGCAGGATGCAGGCCTGGCGGCGAATCAACTGCTTGGTTGGGGCGCGCTGTTTCTGGACGTGGACAACGACGGTTGGAAAGACTTGATTGTCGCAAATGGCCACGTTTACCCGGAGGTGGAACAAGGAGCTACCGGAGAGAAGTATCTGCAGCGAACGCTGCTGTACCGGAATCTGAGCAACGGGAAGTTTGGGGATATCACCAGGGAAGCGGGTCCCGGATTTCAGCAGTTGCGGCCGGCTCGCGGAATGGCGGCGGGGGACCTGGATGGCGATGGGAATCCGGAGGTGGTCATCGTCAATATGAACGCGAAACCGAGTGTCCTCACGAACAGCGCCAAGCCTCAGAACTTCATCAATTTGCGACTGGTGGGGACGAAGTCTAATCGCAGCGCGATCGGGTCAAGGGTGACTGTGCAGACCGGGACGCGCAAGCAGATCGATGAGGTGATGAGCGGAGGCAGCTTCTTTTCACAGAGCGACCTGACACTCCATATCGGGCTCGGAGCCGCCAAGCTGGTGGACCGGGTGCAGGTGAGGTGGCCCAGCGGCCTGACGCAGGAGTGGAAATCCCTGCCCGGGAACGCGCTGCTCACCCTGACGGAAGGCGACCCGAAGGCGGCGACGCGTCAGTTTCCAATCGGCCCGGAGTAGTAGTAGACTCTGCAATATGCGTTTCGCAGTTTTGCTTTTCCTCGCGCTGCCGCTTGCCGCGCAACACGGGCAGTATATAGGCGGTTCCCAGCATCCTGAAATCGGCAACCCGCAGGCAATCACGGCAGGGTCAAAACTATACGCGACATCCTGCGCGGGCTGCCACGGGCCGGACGGCAGCGGCGGACGCGGCCCAAACCTGGTGCGTCGGTCGCTGTGGCATCCGTTGAGTGACGATAATATTTTCCACGCGATTCGCAACGGAGTGCCGGGCGCGGACATGCCGCCGACCAAGCTGCCGGATGATAAAACCTGGCAGTTGGTGGCGTTCCTGCACGCGCTGATCGGTCCTGCCAGTGAGAACACCATACCGGGAGATGCAGCGGCCGGCGGGCAGATTTTCTGGGGAAACAAAGCCGGGTGCTCGGGCTGCCATGCGATCGCCGGCAAAGGCGGGCGGATGGGTCCGGATTTGACCAACGTGGGCGGCAGCCATCCGCTGGCGCTGATTAAAGAATCCGTTGTGGAACCTTCCAAGGACCTCACGTTTTTGGGGAACGAAGGGGTCACAGTCACCATGCGCAACGGACAGGTGCTGAAAGGGGTGGCGCGCAACCGCGACAACTATTCCATGCAGATGGTGGACCGGAAGGGCGACCTGCACATGATTTCCATGGCGGACGTGAAGGAACTGGCGATCAAGGATGGTTCGCCGATGCCGGGAGACTATGGCAAACGGCTTTCGGCGACGGAACTGCGGGATCTGCTTGCGTATCTGGGTCACCAGGTTGCGCGCCCGCAAGGCAACGCACCGCAGGAAAAAAACTAACACATGCGAACTCTTTTACTTACTTCCCTCTTCTGTGTGTGCGCCACGGCGCAAGTACGGTATGAAGACATCATGAAAGGACCAGGCGACAACTGGGTGACCTACGCTGGAAACTACCAGGGATGGCGCTATAGTCCGCTGAAGAACATTACTTTGGACAACGCGGGATCGCTTACGCCGAAGTGGGTCTATCATGTGCCGAACGCGAAAGGATTGCGAACATCGCCGCTTGTTTACAAGGGCGTGATGTACGTCACCAATTCGAATTCGATGTACGCGCTGGACGCGGTGTCCGGCCGGTTGATCTGGCAGTATCTGGATACGCGCGCGAAAGGCCAAGGCGTCAACCGCGGCTCGGCGATTCTGGGAGACCGGGTGTACTTTACGTCGAATGACAATTATCTGAACGCGCTCGACCGGCAGACCGGGGCGTTGATTTTCAGCAAGAATTTCGCGGATGCAAGCAAGGGGATCAGCTCGACATCGGCGCCTCTGATTGTGAAGGACAAAGTGATTGTCGGCAGCGCGGGTGGTGACAGCGGCATGCGCGGGTTTGTGGCTGCGCTTTCCCCGGAGACGGGCGAAGAGATCTGGCGCACCTACACGGTTCCGGCAAAGGGAGAGAAGGGCGCCGATAGCTGGGGCGACCTGGTGGAGTGGGGCGGCGGCGCCACGTGGCTGTCCGGCACGTTCGATCCGGAGTCGAATACGCTGTATTGGACTACCGGCAATCCGTGGCCCGATTTTACCGGCAAGGCGCGCTCCGGGGATAACCTGTACACCTGTTCGCTGGTGGCGCTGGACCTGGAGACGGGAAAATGGAAATGGCATTTCCAATTTACGCCGCACGATACGCATGACTGGGACGCGCAGAGCTGGCCCGTGCTGATCGATATGGAGTTCCGCGGCAAGATGCGCAAGGTGGTGCTGCATGCGAACCGCAACGGCTTCTTTTATGTGCTGGACCGTAACACCGGCGAATTTCTACGGGCCACGAAGTTGATCGACAAAGTGACCTGGGCAAGCGGCATTGACGATAAGGGGGCGCCGGTTTTGATTCCCGGCATGGACCCCTCACCGGACGGCAAGTGGGTTTGCCCGAGCGTGAAAGGCGCAACCAATTGGATGGGGCAGAGCTACAACCCAGGTACGGGGTTGTTGTACATCCTGACGCTGGAACAGTGCGGAATGTTCAGTAGTTCTTCGCAGGAGCCAGTTCCGATGAAGAACTTTTCGGGCGGTGGCGCGACGGAAGATGGCGGACAGGTAATACTTCGCGCCATCGATCCGAAGACCGCCAAGCGCGCGTGGGAGTATCCAATGACGGGCGGCGGGCGGATGTGGACCGGCACGGTATCCACGGCGAGCGGCGTGTTGTTCAGCGGCGATGACGACGGCCATCTGCTGGCTCTGGACGCAAAGACCGGAAAGCATCTGTGGCATTTCAATATGGGCGAATCGCTGACGGCTTCTCCCATTACGTATGAGGTGAACGGCAAACAGTATGTCGCTATCGCTTCCGCAACGGCCATCTTCTCTTTCGGGCTGTTCGAACCGATGCAGCCGGTACCGCTGCCGAAGATCACCATCACCAAGTAAGGATCTGGCAAACTGACAAAATGGCGCAAGAGTTCAGCACGCTTGAAACAAACATACTGAAGGCGAAGGGATTGACCGGGGCCCAACTCACGTTACTGAGTGAAGCCGGCATAGGATCCCGCGGGGACCTGCAGACGGTGGGCGACGCCGCTACCTTGACGGAACTCGTCGCGGGTATTGATGCGGAGACTGCCGCGAAGGTGATCCAGTGGGCTACGGGCCGCGCTGTGGAGACGAAGGCCGCGCCGCCTTCGCCGGCCGCCAATGTTGTTCTCGAGAGCGCGGACATCGTCCACTGCGTTCACTGCGGCGCCAAGCAGCCGAAGGATTACAAAAGCGGCGATCTTTGTCTTGCGTGCGGCCGGCAGGCTGAGCCGATTCTCTCGTGTTACTGGTGTTCGGGCAGCGGACCGGGGAAGTTTTGCCGGTCGTGCGGCGCGGAGTTTATTCCAACGGCAGAGCTGGACCTGGGCGTGCTGCTGCGCCGGGAAGGCCTATCGAAGGACGAAATTCCGAAGCGCCTGCGGGCCATGGATGCCGGTGAAAAGGATTCGTTGTGGGGCAGGGTGCGGAAACAGCGCGGCTAAGGAATGCGCGCCGTTTGCGAAGTTTGCGATCAGCCGCAGCCGATTGACTGGAAAGCTGGCGACCTTTGCATCCACTGCGGGCAGGCGGTACGGCATGACGTCCGCTGCTTCTGGTGCGCGAAGTGGACTCCGGCCGGCAAGTTCTGCCGCCGTTGCGGCGCTGCGGTAGTGGACGAGCGGCAGTACGGTGCCGCGCGGATGCTCAAGGACGCCGGCAGCGATCGGTTCACCATTCCGAAGATGCTGCTGGAACTCGATCCCGAGCAGATCGACAACTTCACGCAGATCTACCAGCGGCATGCGGCGGTAATGCAGCGGCACGTCGACCATTTGCGTTTTCTGGAGACGTTTCTCTATCAGCGGCACTGGAGCGAGGATTTACAGGAGCAGTTGGTCTCTCAGTTGCCGTGGCCAGAAGAACGGCTGGACGCGCTATCGAAGCCGGCCACGGCGATTCTTGCGGGCGGTACGATGAACCGCGACGAAAAATTGGCCGCAGCCACTGCGATTCAAACGGCATCCCCGTTCGATACCACGCGGTCACTGGCAACCGTTGCCCGGTTCCTTCTCGACGATTGGCAGGTCCACCGGGAGACTCGCGGTCTCGCATTGGGCGCATCGGAGGCAGTGCGGGCGGATGCTGCCCTGGCGGTGACCAGTTGGCGGGCGCTCTATGGGCCTTGCGAATTTGAAGACCGCTGGCCGTTAATTGAGGAGTTGCGGCGCTCTCCGCTGGCTGACGCGGCCGCGGTTCGGCGCTTCATGCTGGGAGACGATACGGCCATAGTTCCCGCTGCGGCAATCGATGCGGACGTAGTGTTCGGCGCAGCCCTGATCACGGGGGATGTAGACCGGCTGACAGCAGCAACGCAGAGCGACGATTCGCTGCAACGGTTCGCGGCAGCATCGAAACTGGCGAAGATCGGCGCGTTAGGACCGGTGCGCGAAGTGCTGCTGCGGGCATCGACTGAAGATCAATTGCGATTGCTGCGGGAGATTGAGTCGCGGAAGAAACCTGTTCCGCCGCTGCGAGACGTCCTCTTGGAGATTGCGGAGACAACCGCAGACGAGCGAGTGCGGAAATCCGCCTGCTGCGCTCTGTGCTACGGATGCCCTGCGGAGGAAGGCCTGCGGGTGGCGCGCGCGGCACGCGGCGAACGGACCGTGTATCAGGCGATTCTGCAGCGAGCCGATTTGCCGCCCGATCGATTGGAGCAGTTCGGTGTGTTTCTGGTGGAAAGCGGAGCGTTCTCCGCTGGCCAGTGGGGCATGGACGCCATTGCAAAAGAAGGCCGGATGCCGGCTGGGTTCGTTTCGAAATATTGGACCGAGGCCGATGACTCGACGCGAGTTGAATTTTGCAAATTCGCCGAGATGCAGCTGGCGGAGTACGCCGATGAGGGGCTGCATCGGTTTCTGGTGAGCGTGGTCTTCGGGCTGGAATCAGTGGAAGTGGTCCTTGCGGCCTGGACGTGCCTGTTTCGCTGGTACGGACGATCAGATCATTCGGGCATGGGCCCGTTGCTGATCCAGGCAGAGGCTTTATCCCGTTTCTTCGGCTCGACTGGTGGGTTTGTTTGTACATTGAACCGCTTCCTGCGGCGGGCTGACCTGGTGGACATTGTGAATGGTTCCAATCGTGACCGGCTTGCCAAGTTCCTGCGGTACTGGGAGGCGAATGCGCTGCCGGGGTTTGTGGCCGAGCAGCCGGCCGTCGGCGATCTTGTGGATGCCGTTGCGGCGATGATGGCGAAATCGGAATTCGACTTCCTTATCCGGTTGGCCGGGGCGGATTTCCTGGCATTGCTTGGCTCCGCGCCGGTGTTTCGCGCGCAGATTGCGGTGGTGCTGAAAGGCTTCCAGGGAACCGATCTGGACCTGGCCAGCACAAATGCTCTACAGCGGATCGCCGCGGCTGGCATCTAATGGGTAGATGAGTATTCTTTCTCTGGAGCACGTCAGTAAAGACTACATTACTGACGGGGCTCTGGTGCCCGCGCTGCGCGACGTATCGCTGGTGGTAGAACGCGGGCAGTTCGTGGCTCTGGTGGGACGCAGCGGGTGCGGAAAGTCAACGCTCCTAAACCTGGCTGGCGCGATGGATTTCCCCACCTCCGGAACGCTCACCCTGGATGGTGTAGTTACCACTTCACTGGGCGATGAGGAACTGGCGCGAGTGAGGTGCAACAAAGTCGGGTTCATCTTTCAGTCCTTTCAACTTCTGCCAACGCTTTCGGTAGTGGAAAACGTAGAGCTCCCGTCGATGCTGGCCGGCAAGCGCGACGTGCGCGATACCGCGATGGAAAGGCTGCGCTGGGTTGAAATGGAATCGTATGCGGCACGAATGCCGTATCAGCTTTCCGGCGGGCAGATGCAGCGTGTTGCCATCGCCAGAGCGCTGGTGAATTCACCTGCTCTTTTGCTGGCAGATGAACCGACGGGCAATCTGGATACAGTTACTGGCGACGTGATTCTGAACCTGCTGCGGCGGGTTGTGCGGGAACAGAACACCTCCATCCTGATGGCGACGCACAGTATGGAAGCCGCGGCGATGGCCGATGCGGTTACCCATATGCGGGACGGCGCAATCGCCAACTCCTGATGCCGTTGCTGCAACTGTTCTACCGTTTGATTGTCCGTCCCTTGCGCCGCGAAATGTTGCGTACGGTGCTGACCGCGCTGGCAGTGGCGCTGGGCGTGGCAGTCGTGATCGCGATTGAGCTAGCCGGCGATGCCGCGGCAGGGTCGTTCCAGGCTTCGGTGGAATCGCTTACCGGTAGTGCGGACTTCGAGGTGACCGCGACAGGAGGAGTTTCCCCCGAAACGCTAAGCGCACTGGCTGTGCTGCCGTATACCTTGCACCTCAGGCCCCGAATCGAAGACTTCGTAGTGATGGCAAAGCGTACCGTTCCGCTGATCGCGGTGGATCTACTGGCCGATGCATTGCCGGGCGCAGCGGGCGACGCAGCAAATGCCGGTGTTTTCCAACGGGACGATTCGGTCTGGGCCGGCGATGGGTTGGGACTTCACCGCGGAGATCAGGTACGGCTGCTGATCAACGACAGAATTCTGGAGTTTGTGGTGCGCGGTGTTTTAGGACCGCGATCCGGAGAAGTGTTCGTGATGGATCTGGCGCCCGCCACCCGGGTGCTGGGCCGCGCAGGCAATCTTGATCGCATCCTGATTCAGGTTGATGGCAACAAATCGCTGGATGAGTGGGAGCCCCTGTTGCGCGCTGCCCTTCCCGCTGGCGTGACGCTGGCGCGGCAAGGCAGCCGCACGGACGAGAACCGCCGTATGCTGGCGGCCTTCCGCTGGAATCTGCGCGTCCTCAGCTACATTGCGCTGGTAGTGGGGGCATTTCTCATCTACAACACGATCTCGGTTTCGGTGGTCCGGCGGCGCGCGGAGATTGGGATTGTACGCGCTCTCGGCGCCTCGCGCGGCCTGGTGCTGGGCGCGTTCCTGGGAGAGGCGGTCTGTTTTGGATTGTTTGGCGCCGGTGTTGGTCTGGCGTTCGGCCGGTTGATGGCGGAGAGTGCCGTGAAACTGATTGCGGTCACGGTGGATTCGCTGTACGTAAGCAGCAAGCCGGGGCCGATCCATCTTGGTTGGGAGGTCGCGCTGTTGGGATTGTTGCTGGGGACCGGAGTTGCCGTGCTATCCGCGCTGCTGCCGGCCTGGGAAGCGTCGCTGGTAACGCCCGTGGACGCGATGGCGCGCGGACGGCGGGAGCACGAGGCGCGGATGAACCGATGGCGGAACCTGACGGTGGCCGCTGCGCTAGGGATAGCAGCCTGGGTTGCGTCACTGCAAGGACCGGTGGATGGAAAGCCAATCTTTGGATACGCGGCGGCTGTGATGATGATCGGGGCGTCGGCGCTTTTGATTCCGATCATGGTGGCAGCACTTTCATCGATCAGCGCGGAATTCATCCGCCGCGTGCTTGGCGTGGAGGCGCTGCTGGCCGCGCGCGGATTGGCCGGATCGCTGCGGCGCACATCGGTCCTGGTTGGCGCCTTGTCGACCGCGATTGCGATGATGGCCGCGGTGGGCATCATGGTGGGCAGTTTCCGTGAGACAGTTCTGGTATGGATGGACGACCGTTTGCAGGCGGATCTGTATTTGCGTCCCGCGGGACCGGCGAGTCCCGACCGACATCCGACAATGCCGGCCAATGTGGCAGACCGAATTGCGGCGTTACCTCAGGTTGCGGCGGTGGACCGGTTCCGCGCCTACGAGATCAGCTATCAGGGGATGCCCGCAACATTAGGCGGGGCCGATACGGCGATCGCGGGACGGTACGGGCACCGGCCGTTTTTGTCCGGCGCCGACCCGCGGATCGTTTTCCCGAAGTTGAGCGCGGGCGATACGGTGATTGTGAGCGAGGCGTTCGCAAATAAGCATCAGCTGAAGGCAGGCGATGTCTTGCCACTGTTTCTGGGCGGACAAGCGGCAAATTTTCGCGTGGTGGATATCTATTACGACTATTCCAGCGAGCGCGGCTTCATCCTGATGGACCGGAAAACGCTGCTGCGATATTTGCCGGACCCTGCGCCTTCGAACATTGCGGTTTATTTGAAATCGGGCGTGGAGATAGAGGAAGGCAGGCGCGCGGTGGAAGCGGCGACGGCGGGAAGCAGATTACTGATATTTTCCAACCGGACTCTGCGGGAAGAGGCGATCAAAGTCTTCGATAGAACATTTGCAATCACCTATGCTTTGGAAGGCGTCGCGGTTTTTGTGGCGGTGATGGGCGTGGCGGGGGCTCTGCTGGCATTGTTGATCGACCGGCGGCGTGAATTGGGCCTGCTGCGCTTTCTGGGAATTTCCGGCCCGAGACTGCGGCGGATGATTCTGTTTGAAGCGGGACTTCTGGGACTGCTGGCCAACCTGGCGGGGATGGTGCTGGGCGTGCTTCTCTCGCTGCTGCTGATCTACGTGATCAACAAACAGTCGTTCGGCTGGACGATTCAGTTTCATTGGCCGGTGGCTGTTTTACTGGGGGCGCTTTCCCTGGTTTACGTCGCGACGGTTGCCGCCGGGCTCTATCCGGCGCGATTGGCAATGCGCATGAATCCCATTGAGGTGGTCCATGAAGATTAGGGCGGCGCTGGTGTTGATGATGACTGCGTGCGTCTTCGCGGCCCCTTATCGTCTGGCGCTGCCGGGCTACCATTATGAATTCCCGAAGGACCACTTCAACCATCCCGAGTATCAGACTGAGTGGTGGTATTACACGGGCAATCTTCGTGCGGCCGACGGCAAGCGGTTTGGTTTCGAGTTGACATTCTTCCGGCATGGCGTCGATCGGGAATCGCGCCCGAAGAATATATGGGACGTGAGCGATGTCTGGCTGGCGCATGCCGCATTGAGCGACATCGACGGTGGCCGGTTCTACCACGCGGAGCGCTTGAACAGGGCTGGCGCTGGTTTGGCAGGCGCGGATGAAGAAAAAGCCCGTGTGTGGAACGGCAACTGGCAGGCGCGCTGGGATGCGAGCGGGCAGAGACTGCAAGCCTTGAGCGAAAAGTTCCGGATCGACCTGATTGTCCATTCTGAGAAGGCTCCGGTAATTCATGGCGCGAACGGCGTGAGTCAGAAATCCGAGGGTGAGGGGCGGGCTTCGCATTACGTATCGTTGACGCGATTGCTGGCGAAAGGAACAATTGAGGTTAACGGAAAGACTTACGCAGTGGACGGACTGGCGTGGATGGATCATGAGTTCTTCACCCATCAACTGGAGACGAATCAGAGCGGATGGGACTGGTTTAGTCTGCAATTCGATGACGGGACGGAGTTGATGCTGTTCCGCTTGCGGCGGAAAGATGGATCGGCGGATCCGTATTCGGCCGGGACGTACATAGACGCCCGGGGGAATACACGACACTTGAGCGTGGGGGACTTTTCCTTGACGCCGGGCAAGACCTGGACCAGCGGCGAGACCGGGGGCCGGTATCCGATAGCCTGGACAGTTCGCGTGCCGGCCCTGGAACTGGACGCGGCGTTGACTACGCGACTGGAGCAGCAGGAACTGACCGGCAAGACCATGGCTTATTGGGAAGGCGCAATCGAAGTGACGGCGGTGAAAGAAGGCCATGCAGTCACGGCTGTTGGCTATCTGGAGATGACGGGCTATTCCGGCCCTGTCATGATGGGCGATTAGAGAGCGTGTTCGAGAATTTCCTGCAGCTCGTGCGCCGTAAGCTTGACCGGATTGCCTTTCATGCTGGAAGCGCTTGCCGCTTTCGAAGCCAGATCGGCAAAGTGTTCGCTGGTAATTCCATACGAGTGCAGAGGCGGGATCTCCAGGGCTCCGCAGGCTTCGCGAAGCCAGGGGACCAGGTCGTCAGCCGTGGCTTGCGGGCGGCCCGTGAGAATTCGCGCGATGGTCTCATACCTGGCGAGCGCATCGTCTCTTCCTCGCACAGCTTGAATGTTGACCTGCGTAACCGCGGGTAGCAATGCGGCGCAGACGGCTCCGTGCGGTGCCTGGAACATGCCTCCGATTGGCGCGGCGAATCCATGTACGGCACCCAGGCCCGCGTTTGCCAGGGCGAGGCCGCTTAACAGGCTCGCCAGGGCCATTTCCGTGCGGGCCTGGGTGTCGCCCGGATGCGTGAAGGCGACCCGGAGCGACCTGGACGCGCAGCGGAGTCCTTCGATGCAGAATCCGTCGGTCAAAGGATTCGCTTTGATGGAAACGTACGGCTCAATCAATTGCGTGAGCGCATCAACGCCGGTGCTCGCGGTAATCGAGAGTGGCAAGCTGTAAGTCAACTCCGGGTCTACGATTGCGACTGTGGGCAACATGGAGGGACTGCGCAGACTTGCCTTGACTCCATGTTCCGGCGATGACAGCACCGCATTGCGAGTTACTTCCGCACCAGTTCCAGCCGTCGTGGGGATCGCGATGAACGGAACGGACGGGTTTGCAAGCGTGTGTCCTTTGCCGATCACTTCAAGATAATCGAGCGGTTCCGGTCCATTGGCGAGCAGCGCGGCTATGGCCTTTCCCGCGTCGATCACGCTGCCGCCGCCCAGGCCGATCACGTGATCGCATTGGTTCTCACGGGCAAAGCGGGTGGCCTCGCGCACCTTATCCACGGTGGGCTCGCCGGTAATGCGGAGGACGATCCGATCTTTTTCAAACGCCGAGGTCCGGCTGCCCGTGACCAGCAGAGGCCGGCGGCCGAGCGTCTTTGAAGCTGAGTTCAGTTCACGAACCATTCCAAGGCCGAACAGAATCCGGCCGGCGGCAGCGAACTCGAACGGTTTTACCATTCCGTATCGGCCGGAAAGACTTCGGTGTATTTGACGCTCGATCGCGGCTCGGCCATCATTGGCGCCACTGTATCGCGCCACAATTTGTAGTGCGCGGTTTCCTTGTGGTCGAGGGCGGCCTGGGGGGTGCGGTAGGCCTCGACGAAGTAGAACTGGCTTGGGTCGTCCATGCGCTGAACCACCTCGAACCGTGCGATGCCTGGTTCGAGCACACTGTTTCTGCCATTCACCATTGTTGCCGCCTTAAAAGCCTCAATCGATTCCGGTTTGACGCGTACAGGCACGTGAATAATTAGCATAGAACTGATCTTATCCCCGGCAGCCAGACTGTTACAATGAGGGTTTGGGTACATCAAAGCTCCACCCCGATTGCCGTTCTGGCCATCGAAAATCTTAGAAGGTTCATAAGTGTCCGATCAGCTTACTCTCAGATTCGATTTTGCATTCGAAGATTTATACCAGCGCGAAGGCCTTGTCCGCCTGGATACAGTGTTCCTGGAACATTTGCAGGCCGCGAACTGCGATTTGCGCGCGCGTTTGATGAAGGCGCGGCTGAACGCCGAGCCGCTCACGCGAAAACAGCAATCGGAACTGATCATCGAAGTGGCGCCTTACGTCGAAGATTTCGTAGGCGAATTATTCGGTATTGAATCCGCGGTAAAAAATCTGCAGGCCCGGCACGAAAAGCTTGCTCCCATTTACGCCTTCAAACGGAGGTTCATCCAGAAGAAGGCCATCAGCGGGGTGACGAAGGAACAAGCGAGTGAGATTGACGGTCTGGCCGTGGCGGCGGAACTGGAAATGCTTTTCTCCGAGCCGCTGACTGAGCAGAGCTTCTTTGAACACGTTTCCCGATGGTTGGACGAAGAAGCGGAGCATGGGCCTCAACTGCAAACCGCGGCCCAGTTTGCGGCTTGGGCGGCGCTCTCCCCAGCGGGCATTGCCAAATATCACCACGGCGTGTTGTTCCGTATTCCGCACAAGTTGGATCCGGCGCACCTGGTTCATGTGGAAGTTGTCAACGTGGATGGCGTGGAACGGTTCGCCTTGCCGAAGCACGATCTGCGGCATCGGGAAGGTTTCAAGCTAACCGATGCCGGAATGAATTTGAGCGGCGCGCTGGATCAGGCGAACTACTGCATCAAGTGCCACAACCAGGGCAAGGACAGCTGCTCTACCGGTTTGCTGGAGAAAGACGGCGGCTTTAAGACCAGTAATTTTGGAGTCACTCTGGCCGGCTGCCCGCTGGACGAGAAGATTTCCGAAATGAACCTGGTGAAGCAGCGCGGCAATTCCATTGGCGCGCTTGCCATTACCGCCGTGGACAATCCGATGTGTGCGGGAACGGGGCACCGCATTTGCAACGACTGCATGAAGTCGTGCATTTTTCAAAAGCAGGATCCCGTGGACATCCCGCAAGTGGAAACGCGGACGCTAAAGGATGTTTTGGAGCTGCCGTGGGGATTTGAGATTTACAGCTTATTGACGCGCTGGAATCCGTTGAATCTCTCTCGTCCGGTTCCGCTCGAGGATACGGGCTACAAAGTGCTGGTAGTGGGATTGGGTCCGGCTGGGTTCACTTTGTCGCATCACCTGATGAGCGACGGGCACACCGTGGTGGGAATCGACGGCTTGAAGATTGAACCCCTGCCCGAGCGCATTTCCGGAGTGAATGCATTGGGTGAACGGGTTCCTTTCCGGCCGATTTGCGATGTGAACGAGTTGTACGAATCCCTGAACGACAGGGTGATGGCGGGTTTCGGCGGCGTGGCGGAGTATGGAATCACAGTCCGTTGGAACAAGAACTTCCTCAAGGTGATCCGGCTACTTCTGGAACGCCGGCGGGAGTTCAGCATGTTCGGCGGTGTCCGCTTCGGCGGCGCTCTGACAATCGATTCGGCGTTTGCGCGCGGCTTCGATCACGTAGCTTTGTGCGCTGGCGCCGGCCGGCCCACTGTAATTCCCATGAAGAACGGGTTGTCCAGAGGTGTGCGGCAAGCCTCGGACTTCCTGATGGCGCTGCAGTTGACGGGCGCGGCGAAGATGAATTCCGTGGCGAACCTGCAGGTGCGAATGCCGATAGTAGTGATCGGCGGCGGATTGACGGCGATCGATACGGCCACCGAATCCATGGCGTATTACGTCGTGCAGGTGGAGAAGTTTCTACACCGCTACGAGACTCTGGCGAAGGAGCGCGGCGAGGCCGAGGTTCGCGAGAGGTGGAGTCAGGAAGACACGGAAACCGGCAACGAGTTTCTGGCGCATGCGCGGGCCATTCGCGCGGAACGAGCTGCTGCGGCCCGCGAGGGCAGGTCTACGAACTTTGTAGATCTGCTGAATTCGTGGGGTGGCGTGACCATCGCCTACCGCCGCAGGCTGATTGACGCTCCGAGTTATACGCTGAATCATGAAGAAATCGCCCTGGCGCTACAGGAAGGCATCCGCTTCGCTGAGTGCCTGTCGCCGGAAGAAGTGGAGATGGATGCTCACGGGCACGCCGCGGGACTGAAGCTGATCAAGCATACGTTCGATGAAACAACCGGAAAAATGTCCCGCGATGGCGAAACGGTAAGACTGCCGGCTAAGTCGATCCTTGTTGCAGCGGGGACGCAGCCGAATACGGTGCTGGGACGCGAAGATCCGGACAATGTATTCCTGGACGGCAAGTGGTTTCAGGCAGTGGATGAAGAAGGGCAGCCGGTGAGGCCGGAGCGCGTTGCGAAACCGAAGGAAGTACGGGTGTTGATGTCGCTGCGAGCCGATGGACGCGCGGTGAGCTTCTTTGGCGATTTACATCCGTCATTTGCGGGCAATGTGGTGAAGGCCATGGCGAGCGCCAAGCAGGGCTATCCGGTTGTGACGCGGGTGTTGTCACGGCGGTCGACGGAGGAGCCCAAGGCCGCGGAGCTGGTTGACCAGTTGAACGGGGAATTGCGCGCCGTGGTGCATGAGGTGATCCGGTTAACGCCTACGATTGTGGAAGTTGTGGTGAAGGCGCCAATGGCTGCCAGAGCGTTCGAACCCGGGCAGTTCTACCGGTTGCAAAATTATGAAACGCTGGCGCCCCGCACGAAAGGGACGACGCTGGGGATGGAAGGACTGGCGCTGACTGGCGCTTCGGTGGATCGGGAAAACGGCCTTTTGTCGACGATCGTGCTAGAGATGGGCGGGTCGTCCGATCTGTGCGCGGTGTTGAAGAAGGGCGAGCCTGTGATTCTGATGGGGCCGACCGGAACGCCTACCGAGACTCCGGGCACAGAGACAGTCCTGCTGATTGGCGGCGGCCTGGGTAATGCGGTCCTGTTCTCTATTGGACAACAGTTACGGCTCAGCGGTTCGCGGACTGTGTACTTTGCGGGCTACAAGAAAATTGTGGACCGCTACAAGGTGGAAGAGATTGAGAAGGCCGCGGATGTGGTGATCTGGTGCTGTGACGAGGCACCGGGATTCACTCCGGGGCGCGTGCAGGACAAAGCTTTCGTCGGAAATATCGTAGATGCAGTGGCGGCCTACGGGCGCGGCGATTTCGATGAACCGGAGATTCCTTTAAGCACCGTGGACCGGCTGGTGGTGATTGGGTCAGACGCGATGATGGGCGCGGTGGCGCGGGCGCGGCACACCGTCCTGGCGCCTTATTTGAAGCATGGGCACAAGGCGATTGGCAGCATCAACTCGCCGATGCAGTGCATGATGAAAGAGATCTGCGCGCAGTGCCTGCAGCTTCATAAAGACCCGTTGACGGGTGAGGAGACCGTGGTGTTCTCCTGTTTCAATCAGGATCAATCGCTTGACCACGTGGACTGGGGCAATCTGCGTACTCGTCTTTCGCAGAACGGTGTGCAAGAGAAGTTGACGAAGCAGTGGATTGACCGTTGCCTGCGGCAGATCGGCGCACGCGCGGAACTGGTCGGCGCTTAAAACAGGAGACAGACGATGGGCACTATTCTTCAGTCGCTCCCCATTGGGGAGAAGGTCGGGATTGCGTTTTCCGGGGGGCTGGATACCAGCGCCGCGATTTATTGGATGCGGCAGAAGGGCGCGGTGCCCTACTGCTACACGGCGCATCTGGGCCAGCCGGACGAGAAGGATTACGACAATATTCCGAGACGGGCTCTTGAGTATGGCGCTGAAAAAGCGCGCCTGATTGACTGCCGGGCGCAACTGGTGCGCGAGGGCCTGGCGGCGCTGCAGTGCGGAGCGTTCCACATCACAACAGCGGGCGTGGCTTATTTCAATACGACGCCGATCGGACGCGCGGTTACCGGAACCATGCTGGTTGGCGCGATGAAGGAAGACGACGTCAACATCTGGGGCGACGGCAGCACGTATAAAGGCAACGACATCGAGCGGTTCTATCGGTACGGGCTGATGGTGAACCCACAGCTGCGGATTTATAAGCCCTGGCTGGACCAGACGTTCATTGACGAGTTGGGCGGCCGCAGGGAAATGTCGGAACTGCTGGAGAAGGCCGGACTCAGCTTCCACATGAGCAAGGAGAAGGCTTACTCGACCGATTCCAATATTTGGGGCGCCACGCACGAGGCCAAAGATCTGGAATTCCTGAATTCGGGGATCAAGATTGTGGAGCCGATTATGGGTGTGGCTTCCTGGCGCGACGACGTGGCGGTGAAGCGCGAAGAGGTTCGCGTGCGGTTCGACGAGGGCCTGCCGGTGGAATTGAACGGCAAGAGCTTCGCCGATTCCGTGGAGTTAGTCCTGGAAGCGAATGCGATCGGCGGAAGGCACGGCCTGGGTATGTCCGACCAGATCGAGAACCGGATCATTGAAGCGAAGAGCCGCGGAATCTATGAGGCTCCGGGAATGGCGCTGTTGTATATCGCCTATGAACGACTGATCTCAGGCATCCACAACGAAGACACGATTGAACAGTACCGCGACATGGGCCGGCGGTTGGGGAGACTGCTGTACCAGGGAAGGTGGTTCGATCCGCAGTCGATGATGCTTCGCGAAACTCTGCAGCGCTGGGTGGCAAAGGCGGTAACCGGCGAAGTGACTGTCGAATTGCGGCGCGGCAACGACTACTCCATCCTGAATACGGAGAGCCCGAACCTGACCTATGCTCCCGAACGCCTGACGATGGAAAAAGGCGAGGGCTCCTTTACTCCGCAGGATCGGATTGGACAATTAACGATGCGAAACCTGGATATCAGCGACAGCCGGGCAAAGCTTTTTGTCTACGCGAAAGCCGGTCTCATTGGCGCTGCTGCATTCGAGGGTTTACGACTGCTGGACGACGGCGCAGAAAAGGAGTAGGCCTTCGCGCGCCGGCGGAACCGGCGATCAGGCCTTTTTCCGGATCAACTCAACGATGGTGCGGGTACCCAGAGAGTTGGGAAGGTCGTATTTCTCAGCGATGCGGATCGTGATCTGGTGCTTCCTGGCTTCGGCGGATGCTTCCGCAATTTCTGTTTCGACATCAGGACCTTTGTAGAGCAGAATGCGCGCGCCTGTTTTGAGAGCCGGAAGAAACAGGGCGATGGCGCGGCTGAGGGGCGCCACGGCGCGGGCGGTGATGACGTCCGTGCCACGGATCTCTTCGGCACGCTGCGAAGAGACTATCACGTTTTTAAGACCAAGTGCCTCGACGGCTGATTGGACAAAGCGCGCCTTTTTCTGGGTGGATTCCGAGAGCGTAAATTGGATTTCCGGGAATACCAGTGCGAGAGGAATGCCAGGGAATCCGGCGCCCGTACCCGCGTCTAAAATGTGTTTTGCGTCCGTGAAGAGGCGCCAGGGAAGCACGGAATCAAGCACATGCTTAATGGCCGCTTCAGCAGGCGAAGTGATGCGGGTCAGGTTGAGGTACTGGTTCACTTCCACAATGAGCGCGAGATGCTGGGCGGCTTGCGACACGACAGTGCTCCTATGAGGCAACTGCGCGGGCAGCACGGCCGCAAGAGCTTCTTCGAAAGACATTCCCTCATGATTGCACTTACAATCGGAAAATCTTAAAAAGCTGGGATAGGAATGCACGGCCCCGAGTTCGATTCGGAGGCCTTACGGACTATAGAATCAGCTCGGCCCGGACAGTATTATCGAGCGTATTCGACCGCAGGGTAAAGCCCATCCGCCGGCAGAAGTCCTGCATCTCGCGATTGCCCGGCAGAATATCGGCGATTATCTTCTTCACGTTTTCACGCCTGGCGAAGTCCAGCAGGGAAGCGGTAAGCAGACGTCCCAGGCCCTTTCTTTGATAAGCGTCGGCCACAACGATAGCGAATTCAACTGTGCCGCTGTTGTCAATTCTCGCCAGGCGCGCAACGCCGGCGATCGCTCCGCCGCGTTCCGCCACTAGCACCATTTGCCGGTCGTAGTCGGCAAAGCAAATGCGGGAGAGCCGTTCATGGCTGGTCCGCGTCTCCAGCTTAATAATCGAAAAGAATCTTTGATACACCGTGCGCTCCGATAGGCCCTGGTGGAATATGATCATTTCGGGCTCGTCTTCGGGCCGGATGGGCCGCAGCAGGATTTGCGTACCGTCAAACAAAGCCGCCGGCTTCACTTCGTGCAATGGATACGGCCGAATGGCGGGCTTGGGCAGATCGGCTTCCGGAGTATCCGGTGGATGCAGGACGATTCGCGCATCCAACGCCATCAAGCCCCCGGGTCCCGCGAGCAGAGGGTTAATATCAATCTCTTTGATCCACGGCTGCGAGATGACCAATTCGCTGAACAGCACCAGCAACTCTTCCAGCTTGTGAAGATCCACCGGCGCGCGGCCGCGGATGCCCTTCAGTGCCTTCCAGATCTTGGTCCGCTCCATCAGCCGCCGCGCCAGCGTGGTGTTCAGCGGGGGCAGTCCCAGAGCGTGGTCTCTGTACACCTCCACCAGTTGACCTCCCGAGCCGAAAAGGAGGACGGGGCCGAATTGCGAATCCACGCTGCTTCCTAAGATCAGCTCGTAGCCTTCGAAACGAGTCATCGGCTGGACCGTGACGCCAAGAAAATCCAACTCCGCCACGGAGTGCTGGATCTCACGAAACGCCTCGCCAACGGCGGCGGCGTCACCCAGATTCAGCTTCACTCCACCCACATCGGTCTTGTGCGTAATGGTTCGTGAGAACAACTTCAGCACTACCGGAAATCCCGTCTTGCGGGCGGCCTCCACGGCCTCTTCCTCCGTCTGCGCTACGGCGGTACTCACCACGGGGATGCCGTAGGCGATCAGTACCTGCTTCGATTCGAATTCGTCCAGCAGCGTCCGATTCTCGGCCCGTGCGCGCGCGGCGATTTTCCCGGCGGCTATCACGCGCGCCGAAGAGACACGGAAGTCCGGCATCGAGGGCGTCTCGTAAAGACTTCGCAAATGATCGGTGTAACTCCACAAATAATGGAAGGCGCGCGCGGCCGTATCGGGATAGGAAAAGGTTGGAATTCCCGCACGGTTCAGAATGTCGAGGGCCTCATGGACAGACTCCGCCCCCATGAAACTGGTCATCAGCGGCTTCCGTGTCTTTCGCGCATAGGGCGCAAGGACCTCGGCGACGCTGGCGGCGTCCGTGTTGCCCTGCGGCGTCATGATCACCAGCAGGCCATCGCTTTGGGAATCTTTCGCGATAATCTCAATCGCCTTGGCATATCGATCCGGGGTGGCATCGCCCAGAATGTCCACCGGGTTGGCGTGGCTCCAGTGCGCCGGCAGAATGGCATCCAGAGACGCAAGAGTCTGCGGCGTAAGTTGCGCCAGCTCTCCACCCTCGGCAAGCAGCGAATCGGTTGCCAGCACGCCGAAGCCACCCGCGTTGGTGAGAATCGTGAGCCGGGGACCGTTTGGACGGGGCTGTTTGGACAGCACCTCCACCATGTAGAACACATCCGCTACTCTGTTGAGCCGCAGCACGCCGCATCTCTCAAAGGCGGCATCCAGAACTTCATCGCTTCCAGCGAGGGAACCTGTATGAGACGATGCGGCATTGGCCGCTTCGGCCGTCCGTCCAGCCTTGATCACAATGATCGGCTTGCTGAGCGCCACCTCGCGCGCAGCGGACAGAAAGGATCGCGCATCGCCCACCGTCTCCATGTACAGCACGATGCTTTTGGTCTTCGCGTCGTCGCCCAGGTACTGGATCAGTTCCCCCCAGCCCACGTCCAACATGGTTCCCACGGAAACAAAAGCGCTGAAACCAATGCATTCCTTGGCGCTCCAGTCGAGCATCGCCGTGCACAGGGCACCGCTCTGGCTGAGAAACGCGACGCTGCCGGGATGGGCGGTTTGGGCCGCAAACGTGGCATTCAGCCCGGCGTGCGGGCTCATTACGCCCAGACAGTTCGGACCGATAATGCGCATTCCGCGGTTCCGGGCGTGGGACAGAATCTCCTGTTCCAGACCTGCGCCATCCTGGCCATGCTCGCGGAATCCCGCTGAGATCACCACGGCGCCCTTCACTCCCGCGTCCGCGCATTCCAGAATCACTCCGGGCACTGATGCGGCAGGCACAACCACAACCGCCAGTTCCACCGGAACCGGTATGTCGCGAATAGAAGCGAAAGCCCTCCTGCCCAGCACCAGTGGATGCGCGGAGTTCACCGGAAAAACGGGGACCGCCGCCGGCGGCCGTAACAGATTCTCCAGAACCGCACGTCCCACACTGCCAGCGCGTTCCGTCGCGCCGATTAGCGCCACGTTGGAAGGATGGAAGAATACATCCAGTGCTCCCGGTTCGTTCTTGAGGCTGCTATCGATTTCCACACTACTACCACAACATATTCGGATTGTGGAGTCTTGTGGCGCGCCCTGCCTCAGTTATCGAACCGGCACCAGATTCGACTGCCACGCTTCGTATAGATACACGGCTCCGACCGCGACGCCGTAAAGTATTACGGCTGCCAGCAGAATTCGGATCCAGCGGTCGATCGAATTCATCCGCTGTGCGGTTTCTGCCTGGTGGTTGAGAATGTCGGGAGTCGCCTGACTGACATGCAGAAAATCGTCTTCCTCCCTGGCCATGTATTTGCGAACCAGCATCGCGCCGAACATTGTTACGGCAAGCGCAACCCAAGTTACTATCAGCCACATTAGTTTGTTATCCATCTCTTTTTCTCCAGCAGTGATTCTCCTTGCACGCGTTTTTCCGCGCCACACCTGGCGGACCCAACGATTACGCAGCTTAGTGAGAGAGATGTGTGATTACGCTCCGTCCGGCCGGGTGATATTCCCCAGCCCAGGGTTGGCCTCCCTCTGTTTGCCGCTCGATAGCGGCTGGTAATTCGCGTGCATTTCGTAAATATGTCATGAAACTCGATGATCATCAACCGGTCAAAGTGCTCGCGGTCAGTACGGAAGAGCGCGATCATAACAGCCTGCGGCACATCCTGGACCATAGCGCCTGGAAATTGTTTGGCGCCCGTACAATCGCCGGCGCCGTCGAAACTGTGCGCCGTCACCGCATTCCGGTCGCCATGACTAGCCGCGACCTGCCTGATGGCGACTGGACAGACCTGTTGGCCCAGTTGCAGCAATTACCGGAACCGCCGGAGGTGATTGTGATGTCGGCCGGATGTGACAATCGGCTGTGGCTCGACGTGTTGGAGAGCGGTGCTTACGATCTGATTCAGAAGCCGCTGGCGAAAGGCGACGTCTTTCGCATAGTAAGCCTCGCCTGGCGTCAGTGGCACGATCAATGGATCGGCAGGATGCCCGTTCAGGCCATGAGAGCGCATCAGAACTAACGGAAAGGAGGAAGCTCAATGCTGCCGCTTCACCACATACTATTACCCGTAGACTTCTCGGAACGCTGTTCCGCACTCGCCGGATATGTGCGATTGCTGGCGACCAATTACAAGGCCAAGGTTTCGTTGCTGCATGTAGCGGAATATGTGTTCCTGGGTCCTACTGGAGTTGGAGTCCCGCCGCTGCCCATCGAGAATCCGCAGGATAGAATCAGTGAGCTTCAGGAGTGGTTAGAGTCGTTTGCGGCGAAACACTTTTACGGAGTCAGCACTACTTCTGTCGTGCGTCAAGGCGATCCGGCGCAGGAGATTGTGGACTACGCGAATACGGAGAGCGTAGATCTGATCGCCATGCCGACCCACGGCCGGGGAATTTTCCGGCGCTTTCTCCTCGGATCCATTACTGCGAAGGTCATCCATGACGCCACGGTTCCCGTGCTGACCGGCGCCCACCTCGAAGCTGCAGCAAACGGGGACGCCGCCATTAAGCACGTCTTGTGCGGTATCGCGCTGGATCAGCACAGCAGAAACACAATCGCGCTGGCGGCCACTCTCGCCTGCGACATGAAGGCAAAGCTGGGGATTGTCCACGCCATTCCCGCCCAGGATGCCCGGTTGGCAATCACTTTTGGCTCAGACTGGGAGCGTGATCTGGTGGAGATGTGTAAGGCGAGGATGCATGAGTTGGAACAGGACGTGGGAACCACCGCGGACGTGTTCGTGAAGTTGGGAAAACCGTCAGAAGTAATCGCCCAGCTGGCGGCCGCGGTCCATGCCGATCTGGTAATCGTGGGCCGCAGCGGCGCCGGGGGTTCTCTCCACGGCGATGCGTACGATGTAATTCGGCACTCGCCCTGCCCGGTCCTTAGCGTCTGAGGGCTGTCTCTTCCTCAGAAGTTGAACTGGTCAATATTTTGCCTGGTGAAGATGAACGGAGATCCGAGCATTACGTTGTCTCCTCGAACTTCCATGTTTCCCAGGCGGCCGGCGGAAAAGCTGGTAACGCCCGGGTGCAGGGATCCATCCTGCATCGCCTTGGCGGCCTGTATAACCAGGTATCCCAGATCCTGGGTTTTCCACAATACTACCGATTCAATGATGCCGGCATGGACATACGGCTTGCACATATTCGGCAGCGAAAGGCCCGTCACCTTGACGTCGGCGCGCCCGGATTGCTTCACCGCTTCGGCCGCGCCCGGAACGGCGGGCGCCGCGATAGCTGCGATCACTTTCACATCCGGGTAAACGCGTAGGATGGTCTGCGTTTCCGAGAACGCCCGGTCGCGGTCGCCGTCGCTGGGTCGGATGGCCGCCAGTTTCACGCCCGGATATTTGTCCGCCAGCCGCGCTTTGATGTGCTTGATCCATTCGTTCTGATTGGCGGCGCTCAGCGAAGCAGTCACCACGGCGAACGATCCTTTGCCTCCCAGCAGGCGCGCCACCTCATCCGCAACGGTGTAACCAATCCCTTGCGCAGTGGCCTGGTTGACGAAGAAATCCCGAGCATCGGCTTGCGCATCGGCATCCCAGGTCAACACCTTGATTCCCTTTGCGCGGGCTTTGCGCAGCACGGTGGAAATGCCTTCAGAGTTCTCCACGCTGACGGCGATGGTGTCCACGCCGCGCGTAATCCATCCTTCCACTACTTCGTTCTGTTTGGCGGGATCCAGGTCCGTGGGCCCATCCCACAGCAGTTCTACTCCGAGTTCCTGCGCCGCGGCCTCCGCACCCTGGCGGCAACTGACGAAGTACGGGTCGCCCTTGGCCTTCGGCATCATCGCCACCACCGTCTTCCTGGCCGTGGTAGCCGCGCCCCGCGGCTGCTCCCGCAGCAGCGTCTTCACCATCCACCAGTTGCTTCCGGCAACCAGAAGCGCGCCCGCCAGAATCACGGCGCTCAATACAGCCAGTTGAGAGTTTTTCATTTCCATTCCATCCGTACTTTTTTCGTCTCGAAAGAATTTGGATAGTTGACCCGTGCCGATGGCAGCGATGAGCAACACCCCGGTCAGCACCCCCGCCAGTTCCGCCGGCAGGTCCGAAAGGCGCAGGCCGTTTTGCAGCAGCGCGATACTCAGCAGACCCAGCATGGTTCCAACGATGGAACCGCGGCCGCCGAAGATGGACGTCCCGCCCAGAACCACCGCCGTAATCGCCATCAGTTCGTATCCTGTGCCCGCGTCGGATTTGGCTTGGCCCAGGTGCGCGACGTAGACGATGGCGGCCACGCTCGCGGTCAGCCCCGACAAGGTGTAGACCAGCGTCAACCTCCGCCGCACCGGCACGCCGGCGTATCGTGCGCCCTCGGCGGAATAGCCAATCGCCGACAATCCCCTGCCGATCACCGATCTTTCCAGCAGAAGCCAGTAACACACCACAGCCAGTGCCAGCAGCACTGCCTGTGGCGGCAGAAAGCCGAACCAGAAGCCTTGTCCGAAGGCGAGAAATGAATCCGGGAAGCCCGTAAAGTTGCGCACTCCCTCCGTGATGCCTTCCGCCAGTCCGCGGAAAACGCTCAGCGTTCCCAGGGTGACAATCAGGGGAAGAGTCCGCAAACGCGTGATCAGCAGCGCGTTGCAAAGTCCCCCCAGTGCGCCCAAACAGAGCGTGAGAAGAATGCTCAAGCCGATGGACAGGCCAGCATCGTGCCACAGGACGCCAAACACGATAGCGGCCAAGCCCATCATGGACCCCACCGAAAGATCGATGCCGCCGGTGATGATGACGCAAGTCTGTGCCAGCGCCAGCAGTCCCACCTCGACAGACAGCCTCGCTACTTCGGCCCCATTTCCCGCGGTAAGAAAGTTCGAGGCGGTGAAGCTGAACACCGCCGCCTCCAGGGCGATCAATAGCAGCAATCGCAGCTCGGCGCTATGGCGTCGCAGCCACATGCACCCTCCGCGGCCCGCGGGCGTCCATCAGCACCGCTGCCAGAATGATGGAGCCTTGAATGGCTTTTTCCCAGAAAGCGCTGACGCCGGCGAAGGTTAAAGCCGGGCCGATAACCGCCAGCAGCAGCACGCCCAGCAGCGTGCCAATCATGGTGGCTCGTCCGCCGGTGATGGAGGCGCCGCCCACCACAACGGCGGCGATGGCTTGCATCTCCAGACCCACTCCGGCGTTGCCCTGGACCTCACTGAAGCGCATGGCGTTCAGCACGGCGGCGAGTCCGGTCAGCATCCCCATGCTAACGAATACAGCGAAGAACACGCGCGGCGGACGAATACCCGCCAGCCGTGCGGCTTCCGGGTTGGAACCTGTGGCGTAAAGCAACCGCATGGCCTGCAAGTTCACGGACGCCCACGCGAATGCCGCAAAAACAGCAATTGCCACAAAAAGAATCAGCGCCTCGCCGCCCGTTTGTCCCAGGCCCGCCCATTGGAAACTGGCCGGCAGATCCTGCACCCATCGGCCTTCTGTTACCCAACGCAGACCATTACGCAGCCCGATCATGGTGGCCAGCGTGACCACGATTGATGGGATTCCGAGCCCGGCCACCAACACGCCGTTGATGCTGCCCAACAGGCCGCCGGTGATCACGCCTCCCATTGCGGCCGCGGGCATGGGCAGACCTTCTTTCGCCAGCACGCCGGTCATCACGCTGGCAATCGCGAACTGCGATCCGATGGATATATCGATGTGCCCGGCCAGGATCACCAGCGTCATCCCGATGGCCACCACCAGCATCGCCGCGTTGTTCACCAGCAGTTCACGCAAATTGGACAACCGGAAAAATTCGGGCGCCGCGAACGCAAGCACCAGCAGCAGCACCAACAGCGCGGCGCCCGTGGACTTCTCTCGTCTCATGCCATTTCCAGCGACAGTGAGAGAATTTTGTCCTGTGTCGCCTCCCCGCGGTCAAGGATAGCGGCGATGGTCCCGTGGCTCATCACGGCCACGCGGTCGCTCATTCCCAGAATCTCCGGCAGTTCGGACGAAATCATCAGGATCGCCATTCCCTGCGCGGCAAGGTTCCCAATCAGCCGGTGCACTTCGGCCTTTGCGCCGACGTCGATGCCTTGCGTTGGCTCGTCAAGGATCAATACCTTCGGCCCTGGGGCGAGCCAGCGGCTTAAGGACACCTTCTGCTGGTTGCCGCCCGACAGGCTGCTCACCGGCGCGAAGACCGACGACAGCTTCGTCCCAAGCTTCTGGGCGAATTCAGCCGCCAGGTTGCGCTCGGAGGTGAAATCGATCAGCCCCCAGCGCGCAACGGAATGCAAAGCGGCAAGCGAGGTGTTCTGCGCAATAGTCATCGCTGGAATTACGCCGTGATGAGTCCGGTCTTCGGGAACGTAGGCGATTCCCTCTGCGATGGCCTATTGAGGAGAACCAATGACGCACCGCGAGCCGTTCAATAAAATCTCGCCCGAGTCCGCTGGCGTGAGTCCGAACAGAATGTTCGCCAGTTCCGTACGGCCTGACCCGACCAGTCCCGCCATCCCCAGAATCTCTCCCTCGCGCAGGGTGAAATTCACGTCGTGAACGATGCTCTGCCGCGAGCCGAGCCCGCGAACCTGCAACACCGCGGCGCCGATGGCTACCTCGCGCTTCGGAAACACAGCGGACAATTCGCGGCCCACCATCATCGCAATCAAACCGGCGCGGTCCACATCCGCCATGTTGCGCGTCTCGATAGTGCACCCGTCCCGCAGCACCGTGACCCGATCCGCTATGCGGGGTAACTCTTCCAGCCGGTGCGAAATGTAAACGATTCCAGCACCGCTCGCACGCAAGGCGGCAATGCACCGAAACAGAGCCTCCGTTTCGCGCAAAGGCAGGGAAGCAGTGGGCTCGTCCATGATGACAAGCTTCGCTGCGGCACCCACGGCGCAAGCGATCTCCACCAGTTGCTGTTCGGGCATGGAAAGTCCGCCGGCCTCAGCGTCCGGGTGAATGTCCGCGCCTACCTCGGACAGCAACGCCGCGGCACGCCTCCTCCGCTCATCCCGATTGACTTGCTTCCAACTGGAGAGATCGTCCAGCCGCAGCGCCAGGTTTTCCGCAACGGACAAGTTTGGGAATAGCGCGGGATGCTGATAAATGGCGGCGATGCCCAGCTGCTTCGCCTTCGCCGGCGAATGATCCACAAGCGGCACGCCATCCATTTCAATCGAGCCGGTGTCGAAGGCGACGGCGCCCGTGATGATCTTGATCAACGTCGATTTGCCCGCGCCGTTCTCTCCCACCAGCGCATGAACCTCTCCTGCACGCACGTCGAAGGAGACATCACGTAGCGCCCGCACTCCATCGTAGGATTTGGAAACGGAAATGGCCCGAAGCAAAGGTGGCATCAAAGCAGGTTGTCGTTCGGATACAGGTGATCCACGTTTTTCGCAGTCACCAGTTGATGCTTGACGAATACCGCGGGCGGGGTTGCTTTGGAATTCAGTACATCGAGCGCCAGGCGCAGCAGCCACTCCCCGTACTTTTCCGGAAAGTAAGCCACTGAGCCGATGAATTGGGACGCCTTCCGCCGCAGCTCGTCCCGGCCTTCGGGCGAAGCGTTCTGCCCCATTACGGCGCACCGCTCGGCGCGGCCCGCCTCCTCATACGCCCGCAGCGCTCCCAGCGCGCTCGAATCGTTAATTCCCCCGATGAGCGTGCGTTTCGCGGCGCCGTGCGCAATGTGCTTCCGGACGGCCTTCCAACTGGGTTCAAACAGTCCGTCGCCATCCAGAAATACCACCGGGCAGTGCTCGGTGTCGGGAAGTATTTCGTGGATCCCCTCCAGCATTCCCGTCAATCTGGCCCGCGGAACCATCCCCGCGCGCTGCAGTTCCATCAGCAGAATCTCATCGGCTTGACCGTCCCAGCATTGCTTCGCCCACTTTCCAAGCGCCCGGCCTCCAATCAGTCCCGCCTCATAATTGTTTGCGCCGAAATAAATGGACCCCGGGTGCGGAACTTCAATCGCGATGAACGGGATCTTCGCCTCGCGGTATTTCGCGGAAATGATGGGAGCGACGATTTCGTCGGTCTGAAACTCCATCACCAGGTCCACGCGCTCCTTCACGAACACGTCGGCGTTGCGCTGGGCCACTTTCGGGCTGTAGCGATTGTCCAGCACCAGCAGTTCCACCGTATCCAGGCGGTCGGCCTCCTGCTTCAGACTGGCGGTTACCTGTTGCGAAAATTGATAGTCCGTTCCCTGCGCGGCATAGCCGATCTTGTACTTCTGCCGCCGGCGCGGGAACACTGCGGAGCGGTATTCATTCTTGCCTGCCCGTTCCACTAAACCGCTTTTCTCCAGTGTGTAAAGCAACCGGAAGACGATGCCCTTGCTCATGCCCGTGCGCGCCACCAGATCGCGCAGGCGGAGCACCTCGTTCGGTGCGGCGAAGGCCTTCAGCAATTCGGCGGCATGCGCGACCGACTGAATGAAGTAAGGGTCCCGGCCGATTGTAGGTTGCAAGCAGCGGCATCATATCATAGCGGGGTGGGCGAACATGATACGCTTCGCTAGTCCAGTACGATGAACCTCCACACTGCCAACGCCGACAAAATTGCCGCCGCGCTCGACCATTTTGAGATAGAACTGCCCTCCTGGGGCTTCGCCAATACCGGCACCCGGTTCGGAAAGTTTCTTCAACCGGCCGCAGCCTCCAGCCTGGAAGAAAAGTTCGGTGATGCGGGGCAGGTCCACGGTCTAACCGGCGTCTGCCCGACGGTGGCGCTGCACGTCCTGTGGGATCTGCCGGAGGGCGCCGGCAGCGTCGGCGAAGTGAAACGGCTGAGCCAACGGTTCGGCGTGCGGCCGGGTTCCATCAACCCGAACATCTTTCAGGATCAGATTTATAAACACGGCTCTCTGGGCAATCCGGATCCGCTGGTCCGCCAAGCGGCGCTGGGGCACCTGCTCGACAGTGCGGATATCGCTGCGGGCGTGGGCAGCCGCGACATATCGCTGTGGTTCGCCGATGGATCTAATTATCCCGGAACCGCAAACATCCGCCATCGCCGGAAGTGGTTTGCCGAAGGACTTGCGCGGCTGCACGAACGCCTTGGCCCGACGCAAAGGATGCTGGTGGAGTACAAACCGTTCGAGCCTGCGTTCTACCACACGGACATCGCCGATTGGGGCATGGCATTGCTTCTGGCGCGCGACGCTGGTCCGAAAGCGAAGGTCCTGGTGGATACGGGTCATCACTATCAGGCACAGAATATCGAGCAGATCGTAGCCTGGCTGCTGCAGGAAGGCATGCTCGGCGGATTCCATTTCAACGACCGCCGCTATGCCGACGACGACCTGACCATGGGCTCCATCGATCCCTATCAGGTGTTTCGCATCTTCCACGAAATTGCTCACTTCGAATGGGAAATCGGGAATCGCGCCGACATCGCCTACATGGTGGACCAAAGCCACAACCTGAAAGGCAAAATCGAGGCTATGATTCAGACGGTGACCACGGCGCAGGAACTTCATGCAAAGGCGGCGCTGGTAGATCACACCCGCCTGGCGGACTTTCAGGGCCGCAGCGGGCTGATCGATGCGGAGAACTGCCTGAAGGATGCATTCTCCACCGATGTACGGCCCGCGATTCGCGACTGGGCGCGCTCCCGGGGGTTGCCCGAAGATCCGCTGGCGGCCTTCCGCCAGAGCGGCTACCTGGAACGCATTACGGCCGAACGGCGGGAGAGGAACGCTGCCGCGATTACCAGCTACGCTTGAGTGACGTATGGAACGGAAATGGAAGGGCGCGCTGATCGGGTGCGGTTACTTCGGGAAGATTCAGGCCGAAGCCTGGGGCCGGATGGAGGACGTGGAGATTGTAGCGGCCTGCGATGCCGACGTGGTCCGTGCCCGCGCGGTTGCGGCGCACGCCTACGAATCCGCCGGCGAGTTGCTGGGAGCCGAAGAGAATCTGGACTTCGTCGACATAGCCACACGGCCCGATTCTCATCTCGACCTCGTCCGGCTAACCGCGGCCCGCGGGATACCCACCATCTGTCAGAAACCCATGGCGCAGTCGGTGGCGGAGGCGATCGAATTATCCAACCTGCCAACACGGCTGATGATCCACGAGAACTGGAGATGGCAGCCGTGGTTCCGCGCTGCGAAGGTGATGATTGACGCGGGAACCATCGGCAGGCCAGTCGGCTATTACTTTCGCACCCGCCAGCGCGACGGCCTGGGTCCCTGCCCTTACCCGAACCAGCCGTATTTTCGCGAGATGCCGCGGCTCCTCATCCATGAGACTCTGATTCACCACGTGGATACGGCACGATTCTTCTTCGGCAACATCAGGTCTGTGTATGCCCATGCGCGCCGGCACAATTCGAAAATCCAAGGCGAGGACCGCGCTCTTCTGACGCTGGTTCATTACAATGATGTCGACGGTTTGATTGACGGCCACCGTTTCCTCAATCCTGAACCCGCCGGAGCGGCAATGGGAGATGCCTGGCTGGACGGCGAGGATGCGGCGCTACACATCAATGCGGCCGGGGACATCAGCATCAAAGGAGAGCAGGTGTGGAAGGCTCCTCCACCAGAAGGTTATAAGGGTGACAGCGTATTTGCCACACAACGGCATTTCATCGATTGCCTTGCATCCGGAGCGCCTTTTGAGACCAGTGCGCAGGAATACCTTGCTTCTTTCGCCGCCAGTGAAGCCGCCTACTTGAGCGTCGCGGAGCACCGCGAGATCAGTATGGCGGAACTAATGCCCAAATAAGCGCACGCCGGTGTTGCAGAGAACTTCGCTCTTCTGTTCGTCCGTGATTGGCAGCCCGATGATCTTTGAGATCTCGGTATCCGCACTCTCGGGCAGATCCGACCCGATCATCAAGCGCGACGCGGGCACATCTCCCATCACTTCCAATATGTGGTGCGGCATCAGGCTCGACAACTCCAGATAGAGATTCGGGCAGACACCCGCCGCGACAATTGCTTCCAGAAAATACACGCTGCCCCCGCAATGCGCCGCAACGATGGCGAGATCCGGGAACCGCCTGGCCGGAGCGATCAGCAGCGAAGGAAGTGCAAATGGCGCGCCTGAGCCCGTGTGCCAGATGACCGGAATACGATGCGCGATCGCCGCCTCGAATAGAAAGTCGCTGCGCGGCGATACCGGATTCAGCCCGTGGTATTGCGGCTGCAGTTTGATGGCGCGAAAGCCCAGTTCCTCCACGCAGCGGCGAACCTCGTCTAGAAACTCCTGCCGGGGCAGGAACGGATTCAGGCACACTGCGCCGCTCAATCGGCTGGGGTACTCGCGCACTGCCGCCGCGATTTCGTCATGCTGCTGCCGGTAGTCGTCGACCACAGGGAACGGGATCAGCAGCGAGCGGTCAATGCCGGACGCATCCATCTGCGCCAGCATTTGCCCTGCGGAACAGGTGCGGCCACTGTGCCGGGCCGCACCCAAATGCGCGTGAGTATCGAAGATCCGAAATCCGCCTCTCATAGCGCGGCGATGACAAGCCGGCCCATCTCATGCGTGGTCACTGATCCGCCGATATCGCGCGTAGCTTTGGCGGGATCCGCGCAGACCTTCTCCACCGCCCTGCGGATGATCTCAGCGCCGCGTTTCGTCTCGTCGTTAGGAAGCCATTCCAACATCATCGCCGCGGATAGAATTGTCGCGATGGGATTCGCAATTCCCTTGCCCGCGATATCCGGCGCGGAGCCGTGCGAAGGCTGAAACACCGCGTGACGGTCGCCGATGTCACCCGATGGCGCCATCCCCATGCCGCCCACCAGGCCGGCGGCGAGGTCGGAGATGATATCTCCGAACATGTTCTCGGTCACAATCACATCGAAGTCGGCCGGACGCTGCACCAGGAAAAGCGAGGCCGCGTCCACATACACGCGCTCCGTGCGGACGTCTGGAAATTCGCCGCTGATCTCGTCGAAAATCGAGCGGAAGTACGCCATCGACGGCAGCACATTCGCCTTGTCCACCAGCGTTACCAGCTTGCGGCGGCGCTGGGCATGCCCGAACGCGGCGCGGAACAGACGCTCCGATCCTTTCCGGGTCACCAGCATGGTGTCCCGCACTTCGCTGGCGCCCTTTGCGTACACCTCCTTGCGCGATGCGAACAACCCCTCGGTGTTCTCGCGATAGATGATGAAGTCGATTCCTTTGGAGCGCTCGGGCTTCAACGGAGAGTGGGCGGCGTTGTAAAGCTGGATGGGCCGCACACCGCCATAGAGGTCCAACTCCTCGCGGATGTCAATTTGCGGCGCCATCTCGGTTCCGGTCGGCCAGCGGACGCTGGGGATTCCCATGGCGCCCAAAAGAATGGCGTCGCACTCGCGGCAAGCTTGCAGCGTCGCCTTCGGCAGCGGATCGCCATTCTTCAAGTACTCTCCGGCTCCCGCAGGCTGCTCGGTCAACTCGAAGCGTACATCTGTCAGGCGTGCCTCTACTGCGCGCAGGACATCGACGCCTTCGTTCACTACATCGGGCCCAATTCCGTCGCCCGGCAAAACTACAATCTGGAATATTTTCATCGGCACGTCATTATACTTGGCACGGCTCCGTTGTTGGAGCCGGAATCACGATTGGGCCTCTTACCAGCAGGCGGAAGACAAGAAACGCCACAGGATGCATAAACCCCATAATGACGAAGATCCATGCGTAGGAATAGTGCTCCACCACGCGTCCTGTCAGGTTGGTGAAGAGCGTTCCACCGAGTCCGCTGCCGAAGGCAATGATTCCCGAAACGGATCCAACCACGCGCGTAGGATAGATATCGTTCGTGATGGTCATCAGGTTGGTCTTCCACGCCATATGGCTGAATGTCACCAGGCAGATCAGCAGCACCGCGACGATGTTGGAGGGCGTCAGAGCGATCACGATACTGCAAGGCATCACCGCGGCGCACGGAATCATGGCCGCCTTTCGCGCATCCACGTCGCGCCAGCCTCGCTTTACAAGGTAGCCCGAGGCCAGCCCTCCCGACAGAGAGCCCAAATCGGCGCAAAGGTACGGCAGCCACGCGAGCATGCCCATTTCCTTCATGGTGAAGCCGCGTTGCTCAACCAAATACTTTGGCAGCCAGAACAGATAGAACCACCAGACGGGGTCGGACATAAAGCGCGCGAGCAGCAGTCCCCACGTCTGGGGGAACAGCAGCAGCTTTGATTTCCTGATACCGGCGGCAGCCGCAAGCGGACCACCACCGGTGTCGCGAATCAGGTGCAATTCTTGCGGCGTGATTCGCGGGTGATGTTCCGGCAAATGGTAGAGCCAGAGCCAGGGCAGCAGCCAGACGAAGCCCAGGCATCCCGTGATCGCGAACGCGTAGCGCCAGCCGTATTCCAGCGTAAGCCACGCAACCAAAGGAGCCGCGATAATAGCGCCCACGGCGGCGCCGGCGTTCACCAATCCGTTTGCGAAGGCCTTCTCCTTCGGCGGATACCATTCCGAGATGGCTCGGAGCGCTGCCATGAAGTTACCTGGTTCGCCAACACCGAGCAGAAACCGGTACACACCAAACTGCGTGGCCGTGTTCGCGAAGGCGTGCAGCATGTTGCTGACGGACCACCACACCATGAAGACCGCGAGCGAAAGGCGCGTGCCCCAGCGGTCCACCAGAAACCCCGATCCCAGGTACATCACCGTGTAGGCGGCAAGAAACGCCTGCAGAATGTTCGAATATTCGATGGGCGAAATGTGCAGTTCTTTGGTTAGAACCGGGGCGATGATGGAGAGCGTCTGCCGGTCAATATAGTTGATGACGCTCGCACTGAAGAGCAGCGCCGCGATGTACCAGCGTAAATTGAGAATCTTTGCCACTCAGGCGCTTACTTCAATCAGGATCTTCGTAAAAGCTTGCGGCCGGTCGCTCCACTCGCGCAGCGCGTCGCCCGCGTTCGCCAGCGCGGTGGTTCGGGAAATGATCTTCTCCACTGGAAAGCGTTTCTGCTGCAGCATGGCGATCACCGTTGGGAATTCATCCAGAGCGTTCCGCGAACCCAGGATGTCCAGCTCCTTTTGTACAAACAGCTTGGTTTCGTAGGTGACCAGGTCCTTCGCATACCCCACATAAACCACGCGTCCCGTGAAGGCCACTTCTTCAATGGCAAGCCGGAACGTGTCCGGCAGTCCGATCGCTTCCACCACCACGTCAGGACCCAGGCCGTTGGTCAGCACTGCCAGTTCCTCATGCAGGTCCTGCCGCTTCGAATGGATAATATGAGCCGCTCCGGCCTGCCGGGCAATGGACAGCTTTTCGTCATCCACATCGGCGGCGATCACGGTCGCACCCGCGAAGGACGAAGCCGAAATAGCTCCCAGCCCCACCGCGCCGCAGCCCAGCACCAATACCGTATCGGAGCTGCCGACACGCCCGCGCGCCGCGGCGTGAAATCCCACGGAAAGCGGCTCCACCAAGCTCAACTCCCGCAGTGAAAGGCCTTCCGCGACGTACAGCTTCTGCCAGGGGACAAGGAAGAATTCGGCCATCCCTCCATCGCGCTGCACCCCGAGCGTCTGATTCGATTTACATGCATTTACCCGGCCGCGCAGACAGGACGCGCAGACGCCGCAACTGGTATACGGGGAGACGGTGACGTCCATTCCCGCGTGGAATTGCGGCGGGACGCCCGGGCCAACCTCCGCGATAGTCGCCGCGATTTCGTGCCCCGGTATCCTCGGGTAAGTTACCATCGGATTCTTGCCGCGGAAGGTGTTCAGGTCGGAGCCGCACATGCCGACGATGCGCGTCCGCAGTAGGACGTGGCCGGGAGCAAGAGACGGAACCGGAATCTGGCCGAGATCTGTTTCACCCGGCCCCGTGATGAAGAGTGCCTGCATTTGGAGCATCATATCGTGGAGCCGTCCCGGCCGGAATTTGTCTGGAATAATAGGAGTGCTATGCGCATCCACAAACCGATTCTCTTCGTCCTGGCGATCGCCGCAACGGTTGGCCTGGTTCACGCTCAGCCGCCTGGAGCCGGTGCGCCTAACAACCAGGGCAAGCTGTTCGGGGGGAAGCCTCCCAGCGAAGAAGACCCGCACGGCCGAAACCTGCAGGGCGCCGTTACGAACGAAGCCGGTGACCTTGTGGATGGCGCCGTAGTGTCTCTAAAGAACTTGAAGAGCGGGAGCGAACGGTCTTTCATCACTAAGAAGGACGGGATTTACCGGTTTGAAAAACTGCTCATGGACGCCGATTACGAAATGATGGCGAAATACAAGGGCGCCGCCAGCGACATCAAGAAGCTGAGCATGTACGACAGCCGGAAGCGCGCCGTCCGGAATTTTGTGATTCCTAAAAAGGCTGAGGAGCCGGCGAAGATACCGGCTCCCGCCAAGGCAAACAGCCCTGCTTCAAAAAACCAGCCGTAAGCCCATCTGAATCCGGCGCGGCGTGTTGGCCTGGCCGGTAATCTTCCCGAACGTGGAGGAAGTGGGAACCAGATCCGGAGCGTTGAAGATGGCGCGATTGGTGCTGTTGAAAAATTCACAGCGATAGGTCAGCTTCAACCTCTCCGTGATGCTGAATCCCTTGATGATGGAGAAGTCCACCTGTTGCACACTATCCTGCCGCAGGCTCGAGAAGCGGCTGGGGAAGGTGCGCCGGTTCGATACCAGTTGCTGCGCCGAAATGCGGTTGAACTGCGTGACGTCAAACGCTTTGTCAACGTTGTGCGCATCCAGGTTCAGCGGGCCGCCGAAGTAAATGACATTTCCGGCAGTAGGCATGATTCCCCTTGTATCACTGCCCCAATTGAGCGCCGTGCCGGTTGTCAGGGTGGTGATGAGGTTCACGTTCCAACCGCCCACCGCGTAATTGACAAACCGGTTCGCATTTTTCATGATCGCCTTTCCAGTTCCGAAGGGCAGGTCGTAGGTGCCGCTCCACACAAGCCGGTACGGACGGTCTTCGGCGGCAACTCGCTTTTCGAGGAACGGATCCAGGTCGTTCAGGCGGCTGCGCTTCTCAATCAGTTTTGACAACTGCAAATTCACCAGCATCAGGAATCCATGGGAGAAGCGCTTTTCGATGCGCGCATCAAAAGCGTGGAAATAGGAAGATCCGTCGGTGAACGCATTCCCCTGCACGCCGTTGGCTCCTGAATATTGCGGAAACGCGGCAAGAAGCTGGCTCCTTGCAACAACGCTTCCGTTAAGCGACGTGCCCGGAAGCAGGCCAGCGAAGGGATTGGGCACGTTCGCGGAAAGCCGGTCAATGGTTGCCTGGTCGCGGCTGCCCGAAGTAGACAGGTACTGGACGGGCGTGCCGTTGAAGTTATAGTCCACCGGCATTTTCACCGCCTTGTTTCCGATGTAGCCCAGCTCGAGTAGAACGTTGGGGAACAGTTCGCGCTGCACGGAAACCTGCCAGCGGGTGGAATAAGCGTAGCCGGGGTTTGGATCGTAGAACGTGATGTTCTTCCCGGCGAAAGTGTTCAGACCCAAACTGGTGCCGCTGGGTTTCTGGATGCCGTTGGGAAATGGATTGGCAAGCGTGGCCGCGGGTGTCAAATAGCCATCGTTGGTGGCGACCAGCGGGGTCGTCTGACTGAATCCCGGCGCGTTATTTCCGGCGATGCCGTACGGGAAATAGAAGATTCCGATACCGCCGCGAAGTACGCTCTTGCTGATGAACCCGGGCGTCCAGGCAAAGCCGAAACGCGGCGAGAAATTAGCTTTCGGCGTGGAATAGATGCCGGTGTTTCCAGACCCTGCAAACAAGGGTCCGCCATTTACCTTGAACTGGCCGGCCGGTATCTCCGCGATAGGGTTCGCGTTATAGGCAGCGATGGCCTGGGCGGAGATGGGGCTCGGTGTCTTGTTGTCGAATCCGTTTATCGTGCGGTTATAGCGCTCCGTGGTTGGCGTTTCGCCTTCCAGCCGCAGACCCATGTTCAGCGTGAGATTAGAGCTGACTCGGAAGTCGTCCTGCAGAAAAAATGAGTAGTAATTATTCTTGTTTTGGCGCCACGCATTGATGTCGTATTGACCGGAGGTCGGCAGCCCCAGCAATAAAGCCGCGAGATCCTGGCCGATGGGAGCCTGTGGAGAGTTATCCAGCGGGCCGTTCGTCCATTGGTTATTGAACACGAAAGTGCCGTTCGTATATCCGGAGCTGAGTTGGGATTCCCGGTATTGCCGCAGATCCACACCGAACTTCAAAGTGTGCTTGCCCTGCAATTTTGTGAAGCTTTCGAAGATCTGAAAAATATCGAAGGGAAGCTCAGTGCCGCCTGTATCGCCCAGGGCGGTAAACGTGGAGAACGATATCCTGGGAAGCACCTTGCGCGGTGCGTTTGCCGAAAGATAGCTCGGGAAGCCGAGGCTGCTGGAGTCGTAGCCGAGCGAGAAATTCGTCAGCGGCTCCACAAACCGCGTCCAATTCGCGCGGCTATTCACCAGGAAAGTAGGACTGATGGTATACACATCGTCAAAGGTGAGTCCCCAGTTGAGGCGCTGCAAATAGTTTCCGGACGTGGGGTTGTCGTAAACCGTCTTACCGAACCCGTTTCCCCCGCTGCCCACACGAAGATTGTTCCGCGCTCCGAAGAAAAACTTGTGCCTGTCAGAGAGATTGACGTCGAGCCGGCCGATTGTATTGTTGAAGCGATTGCGCTCGCCATCCGTATTGGAGAGGAAGTTCGCCTGTCCGTTCGGCTGGCCGGGCTGGTTGGGCTGCGCGTAGTATTTCAGATAGTTCGCCGCGATCGGTGAAATGCGGTTCGCGGGAATGATGTTGTTCGGGAACGGCTGGCGGGCAACGCGGCCGCCTTGCACCACTCCGGTGAGCGGATCGTAAATCTGGTAAATGGATCCAACCCCCAGCAGCGCGGAGAAATCGCCCGTGCGCTCGGCGGCCGTGGGCATCGTGTTCGTGCTGGGCGCTGGCAGGGCGTCCTTCACTCCTTCGTAGGCGAACATGAAAAACAGCTTGTTGCGGCCGTCAAAGATCTTGGGGATACGGATCGGTCCGGAAAAGGATCCGCCGTACTGATTAAAACGGCTCACCGGTTTCTTGGCGCCGGCTTTATTTGTGAAGAACGGCGTCGCGTTGAAGGCCGAGTTTTGATTGAACTCGTACAGCGTTCCATGGAAATCGTTGGTGCCGCTGCGCGTGATAATGTTCACGGTACCGCCGCCCGAGTGTCCATACGCGGCGTCGGCCTGAAAGCTCTCGGCTTTCACTTCGGTAACGGCATCCATAGGCGGGTTGTAGGCGACGCGAAGGTTGCCGGTATTGTCGGCCGCACCATCTATGAGTAGTTCATTCACCTGCGCCGGAGCGCCTCCCATTGAGAACCCGGACGGGCCGGCGTTGTCGAAGGGCCGCGTAAAGCGTGGGTCGGTATTCGGAACGACGCCGAAGGCAAGCTGCGCCAGCGCCAGCGGAGTCCGCCCGGACACCGGCATGTTCTCAATCTGCGCTGAAGTGATCACCTGTCCCGTCGAGGCCGTCGTCGTTTGCAGCACGGGCGCCTCGCTGGTGATGTTGATAGTCTCGGTGACCGCGCCTACCTCCATGAGAATATCCAGTCCCAGGCGCTCGTTCGCGCCGACGGCCAGGTTATCGCGCAGATAGCGCTTGAAGCCGGGGGCTTCCGCGGTGAGGCGGTAACTCCCGGGCGAAAGGAACGGGAGAGTGTACGACCCGTCCGATGCGGATTTAGTCTCAAACTTGGCTTCAGTGCCTATTTGAGTGGCGACGACAGTGGCGCCGGCGATGGCGGCGCTCTGCGGGTCGCGCAGACGGCCTGTGATTGTGGCACGGAATTCCTGAGCCGTGGAAGCAGCAGCAAGAAGAAAGAAAACAAGCAGAACTTGACGCATTAAACACCCCTTTTCCTCTGTGAAGGCGCAAACAGGGCGCCAGTGCAAACGCACTGCCGCCGTGTTCAACCCTCGAATGATTCGAACGTAAACCCCATCTACAGCGAGTGAGGCCGAAGCAAGCCTGCCCGCCGGCAAACGATCTTTTGAGATCCCAGTGATCCTACTCCCATCGTTCGGCCGAAACAAGGGGGGTGAGGAGGATTCGCGTTCGGCATGGGAGGATGTGCCCAAGGTTCAAGCATGTCCCCGGTCGAGCAACTGATGACAGAAACCGATCTCTATACGGAAGGATCCCCGGAGGAAATTGCGGCTCGATATCCTCTCTAAGCGTCAGGACGTACGTCGCAAGACCCGGCTGGCTCATTGGGGCCCCGCGGGCTCTTTGTTCCAAACACCTCTGGATTTCATGGCCGGCCCGCCACCACTGGATGACGCACCATCCCGGCCTTATAATGAAATGCGGTGAACCGTCTGAAGAACTATCTGTCTTGACCGCTCCCCCGCATTTCCAGCATGAAAAAGGCGACCAGCAACGAAGGCAAGAATCCTGGGCCGTCGCCCAGCGGTGGCGGGATCGGACCGGTCACGCCCGATTTAGGCCGGGCGTTCGAAGCCACGTCGGTCGCCATGCTCATCGTCCAAGCCAACGATCCCATTTTTACAGTGGTTGCGGCGAATAGCTCCTTCCTGCAACTCGGAGGAATCTCCCGCGACCGCCTTCTCGGACACTCCCTCTTTGAAGTCTTTCCTAACGATCCGAGGGATTCGGCCTCCGTCGGATCGCAAAGCGTCATAAGTTCCTACAGGCGCGTGATTGCGTCGGCGAAGGCAGATATCATGCCACCTTACCGGTACGACCTGGAGCGTACTGCCGACGGTGAGCGATTGTTCGAAAGGCGTTATTGGAGCGCGCACAACACGCCACTGCTCGATGAAACGGGAAGAGTCGAATACATTCTGCAGTCCCTGGAAGAGGTTACCGTGGCTCTCCTGGCCAAAGAACGCGCGGAAGAGGCCTTTCTGAAGCTGAAAACAAGTGAAGAGCGTTTTCGGCAGATTGCCGAAACCAGCGGCTTTGGACTGATCATCGCGAACCGCCAGGGTGGTCTCTCCTACGTCAACGACTCTTTGCTCCTTCTTCTTGGCTATACCGGGGAGGAAGTTGCGTCGGGACTGGTGCGCTGGGATAAGCTCACCCCTCCTGAACAGGCAGCACGGGATGAAGAAGCCTGGGCAGAGGTTCTGGCAACCGGCAAGTGTGCTCCTTACGAGAAGGTCTATATTGCGAAAGACGGGCGTCACATACCGATTCTGATCGGCGCGTCGCTCATTGAATCAGCCAGCGGCGAGACTGAGGTGGCCGCTTTCGTCATGGATCTAACCGCTCGCAAACACAGCGAGAGGGATTCCGTGCTGGTTCGACTCGACGACGCCATCCGTCCCATCCGGCAGCCGGAGGAAATCACGCATACAGCGGCGCGTGTCCTGGCGGAACACCTCAACGTGAACAGGTGCGCGTACGCCGACGTTGAGGAGGACGAAGACACCTTCAACCTCACCGGCGACTACAATCGCGGCGTCAACAGCATTGTGGGCCGTTACCGGTTTCGTCAATTCGGGGAGGAGTGCCTGCGCCTCATGAGGGCGGGGGAACCCTATGTGGTGGAGGACGCCGAAACCGACGTTAGGGTGGCCGAAGAGCTTGCCTCTTACCGCATGACGCAGATCCGCTCCGTTATCTGCGTGCCGCTTCGGAAAGGCGGCCGCTTCGTCGCCGGCATGGCCGTACACCAGATCGAACCGCGACGCTGGAAACCGGAAGAAGTCGAGCTCGTGCGCTTGGTGGCGGATCGTTGCTGGGAGTCTATCGAACGGGCCCGGGTGACGCGGGAATTACGGGAAAGCGAGTATCGCTACAGATTTCTAACGCAGAGCATTCCGCAGATGGTTTGGACCGCTACGCCGGCTGGGGCGTTGGATTACGTAAGCGACCAGGCGACGCGATATTTTGGCGCGGCGGCGGGAGAGGTGCTTGGGGCGGGTTGGCTGCAATGGGTTCATCCCGAAGATCAGGAATTCGCTGCCAGCCGTTGGAAGCACTCCCTTGCAACGGGGGAACCCTACGAAACCTCGTTCCGCCTGCTTCGGGCAAGCGATGATTCCTGGCGCTGGCATCTGGTGCGCGCGGAACCGCTCCGTGAAGACGCCGGAGAAGTGACGAAATGGTTCGGAACCTGTACGGACATCGAAGACCAGAAGAGGGCTGAATCGTCGCTGGCGGAACAGGCCCGGCTCTCGGCTCTGGGAGCAGATATCGGGGTAGCCCTGACGCGGGATTCCAGCCTGGCGGAATCGCTGCAACAATGCACGCAAGCGATAGTTACCCATCTTGACGCGGCATTTGCCCGTATCTGGACCCTCTCTTCCAAAAAGGATGTTCTGGAATTGCAGGCAAGCGCCGGTCTCTACACACACCTCGATGGATCTCATGCGAGAGTACCCGTCGGCGAGTTCAAAATTGGCCGGATTGCTCTCAATCGCCGTCCGCACCTCACCAATGCCGTTCCCAGCGATCCCGAAGTGAACGACCGCGAATGGGCGCGGCGGGAAGGCATGGTTTCGTTCGCCGGCTATCCTCTTGTGGTGAAAGACCGGCTGATTGGCGTACTGGGACTCTTTGCGCGGCATTCCCTGGGGCCGGATACGCTGAACGCCCTTGGCGCGGTCGCCGCAACCATCGCCATCGCGATCGAACAGAAACGTTCCGGAGAGTCTTTGGTCATGCAAGCGGCGGAGCTGAAGCGTTCCAATGAAGACCTCGAGCAGTTTGCGCATGTGGCCTCCCATGACCTTCGCTCTCCGCTGAATACCATTCGACAATTCACCGAATTGATCGTTCGCAAACAGGGGACATCGCCCGATGGCGAGATGGACCAGCTGCTCCAGATCGTGAGAAACAGCGCCGTTCGCATGGGTGACTTGATTACAGCCTTGCTTACCTACTCCCGCCTGAATGACGCGGACATTGCCGCGGTCCGGCCCGTCTCGTCACTGGCGATCTATGAGGATGCTCTCGAAAACCTTGGCGCGGCAATCGCGGAAACGCACGCCCGCATAGAGTGCGAGAATCTCCCCGAAGTGCTTTGCAATCCCGCGCAACTGCTTCAGGTATTTCAGAATCTGATCTCGAACGCACTGCACTACCGGGGTGCGGCGCCGCCGCTCATACGAGTCACCGCGAGCCTCCAAAACAGCTTCTGGCTTTTCTCGGTGGCGGACAACGGGCCCGGAATCGCGCCACAATACCATTCCCTCATCTTCGAGCCCTTCAAACGCCTGCACGGAGCGGATCGTCCCGGCAGCGGAATCGGCCTTGCGTTCTGCCGGAAGTTCATTGAGCGCGAAGGCGGAAGAATCTGGGTCGAGTCCGCCGAGGGCCAGGGCGCAACGTTCCGCTTTACGCTCCCTGCGATCAAACGTTCAGTCGCCGGTATTTGAGAATATTGTTGCCCCGTGGACACCATACTTGCGAAAGCGAGGTGTCACTTTGAATCTTCAGGAACGGCAGCGGGCCATCCAGAGCGCGCTGGTACAGATGGATAAGCAGTTCGGCAAGGGCTCCGTCCTCTTGCTCGGCTCAAAGAACGCACTACCCGTTACCGTGATATCCAGTGGGTCGCTGGCCATCGACGCCGCGCTGGGCGTGGGCGGATTTCCGCGCGGAAGAGTTGTGGAAATCTTCGGACCCGAGTCTTCGGGGAAGACTACCCTCACCCTGCACTTGATTGCGGAAGCACAAAAAGCAGGGGGCAGCGCCGCATTCATTGATGCCGAACACGCCCTCGATCCGCAGTATGCCCGCGCGCTCGGAGTGGATGTGGATAACCTCATCGTGTCGCAGCCCGATCATGGCGAGCAGGCACTGGAGATCGCCGGCGCGCTGATCTGCACCGGCGCCATCGACCTGGTCATCGTGGATTCCGTCGCCGCCCTCGTTCCCAAGGCCGAACTGGAAGGGGAGATGGGAGACAGTCACATGGGGCTGCATGCCCGTTTGATGTCCCAGGCGCTTCGCAAGCTCACCGGACACGTTGCACGCACGAATACGTGTCTGGTCTTCATCAATCAGCTTCGGGAAAAAATCGGCGTTGTCTTTGGCAACCCGGAGACCACCACCGGTGGGAGGGCGCTGAAGTTTTACGGGTCCGTGCGCGCCGAGATCCGGCGCGGCGCCACTATCAAGGACGGCGAGCGGATCATCGGGAACCGCACAAAGATCAAAATCGTCAAGAACAAGGTTGCCGCGCCGTTTCGCGAGGCCGAGGTCGATCTCATTCATGGAGAAGGGATTTCGCGTGAGAGCGATCTCATTGATCTTGGCGTCGCCAACAACGTAATTGAGAAGAGCGGCTCCTGGCATAGCTACAAAGGAGAACGCATCGGTCAGGGTCGCGAGAACGCGCGGTTGTACTTGAAGGAGCATAGCGACGTCGCCGTAAGGATCGATACTGAGCTGCGCGCCGCGCTCGGCATCTCGTGCGTTGTGGACGAGAAGGGCATTGCCGCAACCGCGGCAGTCAAGAACTAGCGCTCAAAAGCCCTATCCATCGGCCTCCGATGATCTCGTGCCTTAAAAAAGCCCGCAAAAGCGGGCTTTTTTCACATTTTCCCTTTACAACGTTTGCGGGTTCCCTTATGATGAGGTTGCAATTCAGAAGCAGAGGCCGCATTGGAGATAGGCGCGCACCTCTGATTACTCTGGAGAATCGAAAAGGAGAATCATGGCTGAACCAACTCGAATGACGCAATCGCAAATTATCAAGGAACTGGCTGAGACTTGCGGCGTGAACAACAAGGTGTCCAAACAGTTTCTGGAGACCTTTGCTGAGATAGCTGTTCGTGAGACGAAGAAGAAGGGTGTCTTCATTCTTCCGGGAATCGGCCGGCTGGTGCGCCAGGACCGCAAGGCCCGCACCGGACGCAATCCGGCCACCGGGGAAAGCATCAAGATCCCCGCCAAGAAGGTAGTGAAGTTCCGCGTAGCGAAAGCGGTGAAAGACGCGATCGTTCCGCCCAAAGTCAAAAAAGCTTCGTAGTAGAAAGCTTGCAGGAAGAGTGAAGGGCGGGCAACGGTCCGCTCCGGGGTGCAGCCTCGGCCGCTCTTAAAACCA
>JBDUEM010000022.1:0-46218 GCA_040002435.1 Bryobacteraceae bacterium | reverse complement strand
ACGATGCCGCGCAGGGTGCCATAGAATGACTGGCCCGTCAGTAAAGATGCCAGCAGCGTCGCCAGCAGTAAAACGGAAAATCTCTTGGTGGACATGCACCCTCTCCTTCCATCACAAGCAACGCGGCCTGCGTGGTTTCTTCAGATCAAGATTTCTTTAATCGGTCCGAACCCTTCTTCGACCAGCTTGATTGGCCGCTTGTTTACGGCGAACGTCATCTTGGTGTGATCGATTCCCATCTGGTGCAGAATGGTTGCCTGCAGATCGCTGATGTATTGCCGCTTTTCCACCGCGTGGTAGCCAACATCGTCGGTGGCGCCGTGGACAATGCCGGGCTTCACGCCTCCGCCCGCCAGCCACGATGTGAATCCGCGGGGATTGTGGTCGCGGCCCTTGGTGTTCTGCGACCAGGGCGTCCTGCCGAATTCACTGGCGAAAACGACCAGCGTGTTGTCCAGCATGCCGCGCTGTTTCAGGTCACTGATCAGGCCCGCAATCGGCTTGTCCACCTGCCGGCAGAGAGGCTCATGGCTGGCCATGTCGCTATGGGCATCCCAGGCTCCGTTTCCGCCTCCGGCGTGGCACACCTGGATGAAGCGGACTCCTTTTTCGGTGAGACGCCTGGCGAGCAGGAGCTGGCGGCCGAAGGCATCGGTTTCTCCCTGGCCTATGCCATACAAATCCAATACATGTTTTGGCTCGCCGGACAGGTCTACCACTCCGGGGGCTTCCATCTGCATGCGGGCCGCGAGTTGGTATGACTTCAAACGCGCCGACACTTCTGAATCGATTGTGTAGCGCTGCCGGAATTCGCGGTTCAGCTCCATCAGGGTCTTCATCTGCTCGTCGCGCTCGGCGCGGCTAACGCCTTTCGGCGGGACGAGGTTGTCAATGGGCGTGTCGCCCGCGCGGAACGGAGTGGCTGAATACGTGGCGCCGAGGTAGCCGCCATTCAATTGAGTGGTCGAAGAAGGACGCCCCATGTGAACGAAGGTCGGCAGGTTTTGATTGGCCGTGCCGAGGGCATAGGAGACCCACGCCCCTAGCGTTGGATGATCGGCGAAGCGGTCGCGGTGACCGGTCGCCATCTCGATCACTGCGGGGGAATGGGCTGTCTCGTGGCAGAACATGGATCGCACAACGGCGATGTTGTCGATCACGCTGCCCACGTGGGGGAACCAATCGGAGACGGGGATACCCGATTTCCCGTAGGGCGTGAACTTCCGCTGGCAGGGGATAACGGGCCGCACCATTTTGGCCATGTTGTCGCCGAAACCCACGGCCTCGATCATTTTTCCGGCGAGCTTGTTGTCTTTGGGATCGAAGGTGTCGATGTGGCTGACGCCGCCGCACATAAAGAGAAAGATGACCGTCTTGGCTGGAGCATTGCCCGGTAGACGGACACCTTCCCTCTCCTGAGACCACAGGTATCCCATGGCCGTGCCGAAGAATCCGAGGCCTGCTTCGAACAGGAACTTACGCCGCGCGATGCGGCCGCAGGGGAATGGATTATTCATTGCTGATATACAAACTCATCCAAATTGAGAAGCATCCAGGCGAATCCGTCCAGGCGCTTCGGGTCCTGGCGTATATAGGAGAGCGCCGCGTCGCGCTCCTTCGGGGAAGGAGGGCGGCTCAATGCAGTCAGATAGCCTAGCTCTACCGCGCCTGCGAGGTTCCCGGCGCTCTGCTTCCGCAAGCGCGCGGCGAATTGATTGGCATGCTCCACCACCATCGGACTGTTCATCAAGGCCAGCGCCTGCGGGGCGGTCACTGTCTGGTTGCGGCGCGGGCAGGTGCGGCGTCCATCCTCGGCGTCGAAGGTCTGGAGAAACGCCGGCAGCAGGTCTGCGTCGCCGTGGTAGCCGCGGCCCATATAGATGCCGCGGCGGTTGGTCCGGGTATCGTAGTCGCCGATGACCTTGTCGCCGCCGGTCCATTTCTGCTCGGGGCCGTCGCGGAACGACATGCCGCCCACAGTTGGGTCCAATTCGCCGGAAACGGAATAGATCAGGTCGTGAATCACTTCCGCCTCCAGCCGTTCCAGGTGGAAGCGGGTGAGGTAGAGATTACGCGGATCGATCTTCGAATTCGATTCCATCAGGTCCGCGGGTCCGATGGAGGCTGTCTTGTAGGCCTCCGACGTCACGATGAGACGGTGCATTTCCTTCATGCTGTATTTGCGCGCGATAAATTCCGAGGCGAGCCAATCGAGAAGCTCGGGGTTGGAAGGCTTGTCACCGACGTAGCCAAAATCGTTCGCGGTGGCAACAAGCCCTTCGCCGAAATGCCATTGCCATAAGCGGTTGACGGCCACTCGCGCGAAGAGCGGATTCTCCGGGTCGGTCAGCCAGTTCACGAACGTCTGGCGGCGGCCGGCGCCGAAGTCCACTTTCGCAGGGGAGAAGGGGAAGCCTGGAGTTACCTCTGCGCCGGGTTTCTCGGGGTCGCCCACCAGCAGGATATGATTCTTGGCTTCTATCTTCTTGGAGTCTTCGCGGACGGCCCAGAAGACGGGGAGTTCAGGCGGCTCCTTCAGGGCCTGCACTGTTTTCAGCAATTCGGCGTGTCTGGCGCGCTCTTCGGGCGAGAGCACCTCGAGGATTTTCTTCGTATCGATGCGCAGGACGGGCGCGTAGTCGTCTGCGATCTTCCGCTCCTCGGGACTTCGTTCCTTCTCCGTCTTCCGGATGATGGCCTGCACGTCAGGCGGAAGCATGGTGATGCGCTCTTCGAGCAGACGCTTCTTGTACGGCGCAGTCAATTCGTTTAATGGGGCTTCGAGTATGGCCTTTTGCTTTTCATACTGATCCTTCGCGCGGGCATATGCGAAGATCTGGCCGGCGGTGGCGAGTGTTTTCTTGTCCAGCACCAGCGGATCGAACAACGCTTTCATGCTGTAGAAATCGCGCTGTGAGATGGGGTCGAACATATGATCGTGGCAGCGTGCGCAGCCCACGGTCATCCCCGCGAAGGCGAGGGAGACTGTCTCAACGGCATTGAAGGCGAGATCCTGCTCCTTATCTTCCATCGATTGCGCGCCGCGGGCGAGGAAGCCGGTGGCGAAGATCTCATCCGCTTCGCCGCTCACGTCGCCTGCAATCTGCGCGCGCACAAACCGGTCATAGGGGAGGTCGCGATTGAGCGCCGAGATCATCCAGTCGCGCCAGTGATAGAGGCCTACGTCGGATGGCATCCCACCGTCGACGTCCGCGTAGCGTAATACATCCAGCCAGTGGCGCGCGTAGCGGACGCCGTGCTGTTCGCTGGCGAGAAGGCGGTCCACTACCTTTTCGTATGCGTCGGGAGAGTTGTCCTGAAGAAACGCTTTCGCTTCGGGGACGGAGGGCGGCAGGCCGGTGAGGTCGAGATAGAGACGCCTCAACAGGGTGGCCTTTTCCGCTGGGCCGACGCTCTTCAGACCCTTTTCCTGCTGGCGTTTCCTGACGAAGGCGTCGATGGGATTCTTCTCATTGGAGAAAGCGGAGGGGATTTCGGGTCTGACAACGGGCTTGAGGGACCACAGTTTTTCCCGAGAGCCCGCGGCCCAGGCGGCGGCGCCGGCCGCGAGCAGGATCAAAATGGATAGTTTACTGAGACGCATAGCGGTAAAACCGATTGGTCAGACTTGCATTATCATAATACCTTTTGCTGGAAAAGGAAATACCTTCACAACCTCCCTATACACCTCTCCCTGGAGGTGCTATGGGCTTGTAACATCATTCAAAACAAGAGTCTACAGGTGGATTGATTTACTGCTCGTTGCACATTGACGCCCTACTTGATTTGTACTATGATATGACTCCAGCACCTTACAGTCACTGCTTTGGAGTATGTCATGAATCTTTCTCACGCGAAATCGCGTCTTTGCTTTACGTTGCTCCTGTGCACGGCTGGGATACTTTGCGCCCAGGATCGGGGCACCATCAGCGGTGTGATCACCGACTTTTCCGGTAGTGCCGTGCCGGGCGCGACGGTAACGGCCAAGAGCGCCGGGACCGGTTTGACTCAGGCGAGCACGTCAGGGAACGATGGCGGCTACACCCTGCTATACCTGCCGGCGGGTCTTTATACAATCACCTCGGAAAAAGCGGGATTCCGGCTGGCAGAGGTCTCCGATGTCAGGGTCAGCGTGACCACCACGACGCGCGTGGACGTTCGGCTGGAAGTAGGCGAGGTGCGACAGGTCATCAAAGTGGAAAGCACGGCAACTCTGCTGCAGACCGACCGCACCGATCTGGGGAAGGTGTACGACACCAAAACGATTCTCGACCTCCCGTTGAGCTTGTCGGGTGGAATGCGTAACAACCTGCAATTCGTCATGTTGACGCCCGGGGTTACGGCCGATCCGGGAAGCACGATGAGCCTGCGCGTCGGCGGCGGTCTGGTGGCCGCACTGAGCATGCTGCTGGACGGCGCGGAATCCATGAGCGAGCGGCGCAACGACACGAATTTTCAGGCCATCGGCACGGATGCAATTGCAGAGTTCAAGGTCCAGACAGCGTCTTACTCGGCGGAATATGGGCGAACCGGGAACGGGGTGGTTAACTTTACGAGTAAGTCGGGAACAAACGAGCTGCATGGCGGGGTCTTTGAGTTTTTCCGCAACGATAAATTGAATGCGCGTGGTTTCTTTCCGAAGACCAGAGCGGTTGTCCGCCAGAACATATTTGGTGGAACGGTGGGCGGACCCGTTTACATTCCCAAGGTCTTCGATGGCCGTAACAAAGCGTTCTTCTTCTTTTCGTACGAGCGATCGGTATTCCGCTCGGGTTCCGCTCCTGCCCTCACATCCACTCCGCCGGACGCCTTGAAGAATGGCGACTTCCGGACCTGGGTGAATGGCGCTGGAGCCATGATTCCGATTTACGATCCAGCGACGACGCGAATTGTGGGCAGCGCTGTAGTGCGCGATCCATTTCCCGGCAATCAAATTCCGGCGGGCCGCATCAGCCCGGTTGCCCAGAAGATTAACAGCTTTTTGCCTTCGCCCACGGGTCCCGGTCTCTACAACAACATTCTCTCTGTCGCACGTAATGGCACGGACCAGCAGATACCTTCCATCAAGGGTGACTATATCTTCTCGGATAAGAACCGGATTAGCGGCTTTTTCAGCCGTTTTTCTACCGGGTCACCGGATCCGATCGGTCCCCTTCCCGGCGTCACGACCGGTGGGTTTAAGGGGGAGGGTAACAAGCAGTATTACCGGTTCAATCACGACTACATCTTCAGTCCGCGCCTGCTGAATCACGTGACGTTCGGCTGGAACAAACAAGCCATCACCGAGATCCCTCCGCAATACCTGAGTGCCGCCGACCGGCAGGCCATCCGGCTGAAAGGCGTTACGGGAGACAATTTCTCCGACTCGGTGTACGGCATCGGCGACGGGTATCCGTCATTGTTCAGCAACGTTCACACGTTCTCGCCAAGCCGTACGGCGAGTTTGAACGAACAAGTCGCCTGGATTAAAGGGACGCACAGTTTGAAGTTTGGTTTTATCCTCATGCGGGATTACTACCAACGCAACGACTGCCTGGAATGCAACGGGTCGGTCGCCTTCAATCCAATTGTCACCGGCTTGCCCGGGTCTCCGACGCAGACGGGCTCTTCCTACGCGGCATTTCTTCTCGGGCTGCCCTTCTCGGGCCAATACAGCTTCGGCGGAAACTTCCGTTACGACACGCCTTATCACGCGTGGTTCGTCCAGGATGATATCAAGGTCAACTCGCGGCTGACTCTCAATATCGGCTTGCGGTATGAGATTCCGACACCGCAATCGGAGCACGAATCGAGGCAATCGAACCTTTGCCTGACGTGCCCCAACCCGGCCGCGGGGAACATTCTGGGCGCATTGCTTTTCGCAGGTGACGGGCCGGGAAGAACAGGGCAGAAGAGGTTTACGGAAACGCGTCTCAATGCTTGGGGTCCGCGCCTGGGCATCGCCTACCAGGTCACGCCGAAAACCGTCATGCGCGCCGGAAGTGCTATCTATTACATCCCGATGCGGACCGGAGGGAATGCGGACCGGCGCACTGCCGGATTCGGCGGGCTGACCACGGCGCCATCGGTCACTGGATATTCGGAGCCATTTACGTTGAGCCAGGGCTTCCCGCCCGCGCAGAAGCCGCCACTGATCGATCCGGGCCTGAACCTTTTCGGTACAGTGCCCTACCAGCCGAGCTATGTGGAACGCGCGCCTTATATGTATGACTGGAACTTTACGCTGGAGCGGAGTGTCGGAAAGAGCATCTTGATTCGGACGAGCTATCAGGCGACGCTCGGAATCAAGTTGCTGGACTCGCGAGAGAATATCAACCAGGTGAATCCGAAGTATCTGGCTCTTGGACAATTGCTGTTTTCTCCGGTCGGCTCGCAGGCGGCAGCGGACGCCGGAATAGGCCTTCCGTGGTCCACTTTCCCGACCAATCGCCCCGTCAACCAGGCGCTGCGGCCCCTTCCCCAATACACCGGGATTGATCGCCGCACCGATGCCGATAATTCCGGACACAGCACCTATCACGCTTTCTCGGCTGGCATCGAACATCACTATGACCAGGGCCTGTGGTTTCAGGCGTCGTATACGTTCTCTAAGTTAATTTCGAACGCGCAGTCCGATCACGGCGGCGGCGGAGTGTTTAACGGGAATGGCGACGTGAGTACGCAGAACGGCTACGATCTGCGCGCCGACAAAGCCCTCAGCAATCAGGACGCGCCTCACAACCTGGTGCTGGCTTACGTTTATGAATTGCCGGTTGGAAAGGGCAAGAAACTGCTGAGCAGCGCGAGCGCGTTGGAAGAAGGCGTCCTCGGGGGGTGGAAGGTGAGCGGATCGCATTACTATCGATCCGGCTATCCACTCACGGTTCTCTCGAATCAGAACACGGGCCTGTTCAGCGGGACCGTCCGCGCCAATCTGGTCTCGGGCGTGCCGCTGCTGAATCCAAACTTTAACGGCGATCCGAATGCGCAGCCCTACATTAATAGAGCAGCGTTTGTTCGCCCGCCGAACTTCACCTTCGGCACCAGCGGCGCGAATCTGGGAGGGCTGAGGACTCCGAGCGTGCTCAGCGAAGATTTCTCCGTGGGCAAAAATTTCCCCCTCTTCGGCGAGGGACGCCGGTTGGAGTTCAAGACATCGTTATTTAATGTCTTTAACCGGCATCAGTTCGGCGGGGTTAACAACCAGGTGGAGAGCGCGAGTTTCGGGAATATCAGTTCCCAGGCGAATTCGCCCAGGGAAATTCAGTTCAATCTGAGGTTGGTATTCTGATGTGGTGCGGAAGTTCTTCAGCGTCCTGATTGCCGTCTCAGCGGCTTGCGCGGCTGAAGAGGACCTGGCAAGTGTTGCGGCGCGAGCGGGCGCCGCACTGCAAAGCGGTGACTATCCGGCCGCCGAGCGGGGTTATCGCCGGGTTGTTGCGATGGCGCCGCAGATGGCAGAGGCTTATACCAATCTGGGTTTGAGCCGCTATCTGCAGCGGGAGTACCCGGCTGCCATCGAGGCATTCGAGCGAGGTCTGAAGTTGCAGCCCGGGATGGCCAACGCCTGGCTCTTCCTCGGCATTTCCCGTTTCAATCTCAACCGGCCCGCGCAGGGATTGACTGCGTTGAAGAAATTCATTGAGGCTCGCCCCGGCGATTTTCAGGGCCAATATTATGCCGGGCTTTGTCTGTTAGCTCTGAATCGCTATTCCGAGGCGGCGGCGCAGCTGAAGCTCGCGCTGCAAATCGATCCGTTGAATATCGACGGTTGGTATCACCTGGCGCAGAGCAACCTGCGCATGGCGGAAGCGCACGTCCAGGAAAGAGGATCGGCCGGGCCTGATCCAGCTAAATTTCAGGTTTTTGAGCGGGGCTACGAAGACGCGGTGGCCAAGATCGCGGCGATTGAGCCCGGGTCGTTTCGTATCCGGCAATTGAAGGCTGGTTATTACGAGGCGACGGGTGATGACAAGAAGGCGATTGACGAACTTCGCGCGATGCTGTCGTCGCCCGCTTTGAAGGCCACCGGTCTTAATTACACGCTCGGCTGTCTATACCTGAAGGATCGCGACTACGACCATGCGATTTCGGCCTTTGAAGCGGAACTGCAGTTGGCGGCTCCCAATCCAAGGACGTACCTGCAACTGGGGCATGCGTGGATCGGAAAAGACGAACCAGAACGGGCTTTATCGTTCCTGACGAGGGCTACGCAGGAAGAACCGGAATCCGGGGTGCCTTGGGTAGAGAAAGGCCGGGCTCAGACGAAGGTGGGCCAATTGGAGGACGCCATCCGTTCGTTCCGGAAGGCAATCGAGTTGAAGGAGGATACCTCCTCTGTTCGTTATCTGTTGGGTACGGCGTACCGGAAGGCCGGCAAGCTTGATCTGGCTCGCGTCGAGTTTGAGAAATCGCAAGTACTCTCGCAGAAAGGGAATTCGCAAACCGTAAAATGAACTAGAAATCCCTGTTAGGCATCTAACAGTCGGAGTTTCTGGTGGAAATTAGCGACAAGCTGAAAATTCTGGCGGATGCCGCCAAGTATGATGCCTCCTGTGCGAGCAGCGGTTCTTATAGAAAACGTGCCGCGGGCGGGTTGGGCAATACCGAAGGAATGGGTATTTGCCACAGTTATACGCCGGACGGCCGGTGTGTTTCCCTGCTGAAGCTGCTGCTGACCAACTATTGCATTTACGACTGCAGCTATTGCGTGAACCGGATTTCCAGCGATACGCCGCGGGCGCGGTTCAGTCCGGAAGAGGTGGTGTTTCTCACCATCCAGTTTTACAAGCGCAACTATATTGAAGGCCTGTTCCTGAGTTCCGGAGTGATTCAGAATCCGGATTACACGATGGAGCAAATGATTCTGGCGGCGCGAACGCTGCGTACCGAGCATGGCTTCGGCGGCTACATCCATTTGAAGGCTGTTCCGGCGGCTTCCCCTGCGCTTTATCTGGAAGCGGGAAAGTGGGCTGACCGCTTGAGCGCCAATATTGAGCTGCCCCTGGATTCGGACTTGCAGACGCTGGCTCCGGCCAAGAGTCATCGGGAGATTGAAGGGGCAATGCTCGACATCAAGCGCGGCATTCTGGAGGCGAAAGACAAGACGCGGCGCGATGGGCAGGCGCCCCACTTTGCTCCTGCCGGACAGAGCACGCAGATGATTATTGGAGCAACCTCCGCCCCTGATGCCGTGGTGCTGGACAAGGCATCGGGATTGTATGCAGAGCATAAGCTTCGCCGGGTCTACTATTCCGCGTTCAGTCCCATTCCTCACGCGGACCCGACCCTGCCGCTAATTCGTCCTCCCATGGTTCGCGAGCACCGGCTGTATCAGGCGGATTGGCTAATCCGTTTCTATGGATTTAAGGCTTCGGAGTTGACCACTCCGGAGGCGCCCGATCTGGCTCTCGACAAAGATCCGAAGCTGTCATGGGCTCTGCGGCACCGCGAATTTTTCCCGGTCGATGTGAACAAGGCCTCGCGGTCGGCCCTCCTAAGGATTCCCGGCATTGGCGTGAGGAACGTAAAACGGATTCTGGAGATTCGCAGGTTCCGTGTGCTTGCCTTGGACGATCTGGCGAAGCTCAAGATATCGGTTGCGAAGACGAAATTCTTTGTCGTAGCCAATGGCCACAATCCTTCGGCTTTGCAGATAGACAGCGTCAAGCTGCCTGAGCGCTTTACCCCGCAACCCCAGCAGCTTGCCCTGTTTGAAGCGGTTAGCGGAGAGTTATGACACGGGTATCCGTCAATAAATTTGAAGACTGGCGCACAGAGGCGAGGGCGCTATTGGACGCAGGCACGGCTCCGCACGAAGCGGATTTTGTGGACGCCCGATCGGGTCAAGCCGCTTTGGACCTTGTGCCCGATCCGGGCCCACGTCCCGCGGCAGTCACTCGCGTTCCCCGGAAGTTCCTGGATCTGGCGGGAATGGTCAGTTGCTTCCGCGATCCGAACCGTTGGAATTTGCTCTATCGCATCCTCTGGCGCATTACCCACGGGGAGCAGCATCTGCTTGCGGACCACATCGACGATGACGTGGAGAAGTTCCGCACGATGGAGAAGGCGGTGCGGCGCGATATTCACAAAATGCGTGCGTTCGTGCGCTTTCGGGAAGTGAATACGGGCGCGGGGCTGGAGTATGTGGCGTGGCACCGGCCCGATCATCTGATCGTTGAGGCGAATGCGCCGTTTTTTGTGCGGCGGTTTGGATCGATGCGCTGGGCCATTCTTACTCCAGATGAGAGTGCGTACTGGGATCTCAAGGAATTGCGCTTTGGCCCCGGAATGCCGAGGAGTGCGGCTCCAGGGGATGACGAACTCGAAGACCTATGGAGGACTTACTATGGCTCGATATTCAATCCGGCACGGGCAAACCTGCGTGCCATGCGGGCTGAGATGCCGGTTCGCCACTGGGCAACCCTGCCTGAGACTCAAATCATCAACGATTTGCTGCGCAATGCCGGCAGCCGGACGATTTCCATGGTGAAAGAACAGCCCGGATCCGCGCGGCTCTGGATTCCGGAGCGGCCCACGCTTCCGGCCATGAAGGATGCTGTACAGGGCTGTGAGGGTTGTGACTTATACAAGATCGCGACGCAAGCTGTTTTTGGAGAGGGCCCGCGGGGCGCGGCCGTGGTGATGGTGGGCGAACAGCCAGGGGACCAGGAGGATCAGGACGGCAGACCGTTCGTGGGTCCGGCGGGGAAACTGCTGGACCGGGCATTGAAGGATGCGGGCATCGATCGGGACGAGGTGTACGTCACGAATGCGGTGAAGCACTTCAGCTTCGAGGAGAGGGGCAAGCGGCGCATTCATAAGAAGCCCACTGGTCCGCAGATTTCGGCTTGCAGGCCCTGGCTGGAGGCGGAACTCGGCCTCATCAAGCCGGAAGTAGTGGTGTGCCTTGGAGCGACCGCCGCCCTTTCCCTGGCCGGACGCGATGTGCGAATTCAAAAAGACCGTGGACGCTTTATGGACACGCGCTGGGCCAAACGTTTGTTGATCACCACGCACCCATCGGCGCTGCTGCGGATGCCCGACCGCAGCCTGTTCGACGAACAGTACGCCCAATTGGTTAATGACCTGGCGATGGTGGCGGAGTTCGTTCAGCGCAAATCGGCGTAGGAGATTGCGGCTTACTTCAGTTCGACTTTCGGATTGTCGATGTGTTTCCAGATGGTTTTTCCATCCCCATCGATGTAGGCAACGCCTTCGCGGGTTTGGACGAAGGCCAGGCCCTGGCGGAAGTCAGAGGCCGAGTAGTAGGCATTCGGGATCTTGAGCGCTCCCGTTTTATCCAGGAATCCGTAGAGGCCATCCAGCTTGATGCGCGCCCGGCCGCTGAAGAAGCTGTGGGCCTCTTCGTATTTGCGGAGCGGAAAGGCGAGCTCGTCCTTCGCGTCCAGCCAGCCGAGAACGTCGTTTTCGCGCGCCAGTGTGAGGCCGTCGGAGGCGGGCTCCACCGGTCTCAGTTTTCGCTTGTCTTCCGGGACGGCGTTGCCATTGACGTCGATGAGAATCCACTTGGCGCCTTCCTGCACGCGCGCAAATCCACTCTGGAAATTCTGCGCATCGTTGTATTTCGCCGGAATGGCCCAGGCTCCGGAGGAGTCTTTATAGCCCCAGTTGAACCCCTCTTTTACGAGCAGGCGGCCATTGGAGAAAAGGTTCGCGGCAATGAGGTGCTCGCCCATCGATACGCGGATGATGATTTTGCCGGTGCGATCGAAGTAGACCCACTCACGGTCGAGGCCTCCGAACGCGAGATTGGCCGGATCGTCGGAGAACTCGCCGGCAGGCATGAACTGTGGAGGGATCGCCAGTTTTCCGGAGGTGTCCACAAATCCGTAGAGTGTGGGCAGGCGTTTGCCATTCGCATCGTTTCGGCCGGATGCCTGGACGCGAAGCAGGCCCTGGTGAAACTGCCCCAGCACACGGTGCGGAATGTCGGCGATGAGTTTTCCGGAAGGATCGATGATGGAATACTGGCTCTCTTTGCGCACCACGGCCCGGCCGCCCTGGAAATCTTCGGTGCCGTCATATTTCGGTTCCACAATGACCTTGCCCTCGAGATCCACGTAACCGGACAATGCGCCCATCGTGATGCGGGCCCGCCCTTCCGATGGTTCGGCGACAGCATCGTATTGCGCCGGAACTACGACCGTACCGGAGCGATTGATGAAGCCGAATTTGCGGCCTTCGCGGATGGGAAACAGGTGATCGTTGGCGCGGGGCTGGCCGTATGCGCCAAGGGAAGCTAGAAGGCCTACGACCAACAGGCGACTCATGTTGACTCAGACCTCGATCTTTGTGCCGAGCACCTTTAGAAACTCGGCGAGCCATGCGGGATGGGCAGGCCATGCCGGCCCGGTCACCAGGTTGCCGTCCACATGCGCCTGGTCCACGGCGATATCGGCGTAGGCGCCGCCCGCGGTGGTGACTTCGGGCGCCACGGCAGGGTAGCAGCTCACACTTCGTCCTGCCAGAATGCCGGCGGCCGCCAGGATCTGCGCCCCATGGCACACCGCGGCTATGGGTTTGTTCTCCGTGGCGAAGTGTCTGACGAAATCGAGAACCTTCGGATTGAGCCGCAGATATTCCGGCGCACGGCCGCCTGGGATTAGCAGCGCATCGTAGCTTTCCGGAAGCACTTCGTCGAACGTTGCGTTGAGGGTAAACAGGTGTCCGGGCTTCTCGCTATAGGTCTGGTCGCCCTCAAAATCATGAATGGCGGTGCGGACGGTTTGGCCGGCCCGCTTGCCGGGACACATGGCGTGGCAGACGTGCCCAACCATGAGCAGCGCCTGAAACGGCACCATCACTTCGTAGTCTTCGACGTAATCGCCGACCAGCATGAGAATCGTTTTTCTAGACATTTGCCCGCTACCAGAATACCCGGTCCCTCAGCTGGTTGGCCGACCGCTCAGTCTTGAAACCGGAGGTACTCCGCGTGCGTCAGGTTTTTCAGGGATCTTGGGCCTCCGGGGAAAGGAACGAATCAGCCTTGATCGAAACCGCGCCACTGAAGTCGGTTCAGGATTACGCAGATTATGTCAATCCGCAGTGGGTCAGGCTCCTCGACCTGTTGCGGATGAATGAGCAGTATACCCGGTGCGAAGGCGCGGAACTGACAACCGCCAGTCACCGCACCATTCTCGATTTTCTATCCGGCTACTGCGTTCACAACACGGGCCACAATCACCCTTACATCATCGGCCAGTTACAGGAAGAGTTGGGGCGCCGCGGCCCTGCCATGCTGCAGAGTCATGTGCCCGATCTAGCGGGGGACCTGGCAAGGCGGCTGTGCAAGCTTGCTGGAGGCATGCTGCGTAAGGCTTTCTTCGCCTGTTCCGGCAGCGAAGGAGTGGAGAGCGCCATTAAGTTCGCGCGTGCCTCGACCGGAAGAAGCGGACTGCTTTACGCGAACGGAGCCTTTCACGGGCTCACGTGCGGGGCACTGTCTCTGATGGGAGACGATTTCTGGCGCGGGAAGTTCGGGACAATGCTTGCACACACAAAGGCAGTTCCGTTCAATGATCTGAAAGCGCTGCGGGAGCAACTGGAAACGAATCGCTATGCCGCTTTTTTCATTGAGCCGGTTCAGGCTGAGGCAGGCATCGTTTTAGCCGAGCCAGGCTATCTTAAGGGCGCCCAGGAGCTCTGCCGGCGGTATGGTTCGCTGCTGGTGGTGGATGAAGTGCAATCCGGAATGAACAGAACCGGTAAGTTTCTCGCCTCGCATCACTACGGTGTCGAGCCCGATATCGTCATTCTGGCCAAGGCTCTCAGCGGCGGCCTGATTCCGTGCAGCGCCGTGCTGATGACAGACCGCGTTTACGCGTCCGTTTATGATTCTCTGAAGCGATCGATTGTCCACACCTCGACGTTCACTGAAAATTCCATGTCGATGCGGGCGGGGCTGGCCACGCTGGATGTTCTGGAGTCTGAGAACCTTGGCGAGCGCGCTCTGGTAATGGGGGAATTGCTGCGGGAGCGGCTGCGCGAAGCGCTTGGCAGCTACGAGATGGTACGCGAAGTCCGCGGCCTGGGAATGTTGTCGGGCATCGAATTCCAAGCGCCGCAACAGCTCCGGCTGCGCTTGCCGTTTGAAGCTTTCATGCACATCCACCGCAGCATGTTCGGCCAGGTTGTGGTGATGCGGCTGTATCGCGATCACGGAATCCTCACCCAGATCTGCGGCAACAACTTCATGGTGTTGAAGGCGGCGCCGCCGCTGCTGGTGAGCGAAAGACAGGTGGATGCTTTTGTAGGCGCAGTGAAATCCGTTGTTGACCTGATGCACAATTCCACTTCGTTTTGGGCCGAAGCGCTGGGCCTTGCGCGCCGCGCCATCAACGTCTGAGATCAACCGACTAAAAGGACCCGGCACTTACCATGAAAATCATTGGCGCGGCTACCGCCTTCCCCGCGAACTACTACCCGCAGGAATTTCTTTCTTCAGTGCTGCGCAATCACTGGGCGGATCAGCTGCCGAATCCGGAGTTGGTGAAACGGCTGCACGAACGGACGTGTGTGGACGGCCGTTATCTAGTGCGGCCCATCCAAGATTATTTGACGATGCGCACCTTTGGCGATTTCAACAACGCCTGGATAGAAGCGGCCGAGCAGCTTGGCAGCACAGCGCTTTGCCGGGCGGTGACGCAGGCGGGTATCGGCCGGGGCGACATCGGCGCGCTAATCTTTGTTTCGGTGACCGGGATTGCCAGTCCATCTATCGACGCAAGAATTATCAACAAGCTGAAACTGTGCAGCAGCACGCGCAGGATTCCCATTTTCGGCCTTGGCTGTGTGGCCGGTGCGGCGGGCATCGCGCGGGCCGCGGATTACGTGAAAGCCTATCCTTCGCAGGTAGCAGCCCTGATTTCCGTGGAAGCATGCTCTCTGACGCTGCAGCGAGACGATATGTCTGTAGCCAATCTGATCTCCTCCGGGTTGTTCGGAGATGGCGCCGCGGCGGTCCTTGTGGCGGGAAGCGCATTCGAGCAACCGGGGCCTGAGATCATCGCATCCAAATCGAATTTGTACCCGGACACCGAGGACGTCATGGGATGGACGGTTTCCGAAAAGGGATTTCATGTTGTGCTTTCCCCGGACGTTCCGAAGGTGATCCGCGAGCACCTGGGAAACGATGTCGATACCTTCCTTGCCGAGCACGATTTATGCCGTAGCGATATCGGTTCGTGGATTCTGCATACGGGTGGTCCAAAGGTGCTGGAAGCGTCGCAGGAAGCGCTCGGCATCGATCGGGCGGCGCTGTCCACATCGTGGGAATGTCTGCGGAAGACGGGAAATCTTTCCTCGGCATCCGTCTTGTGCGTGCTCGAGCAGTTCCTAACGAAGAAGCCGCCGGACGCGGGGAGTTGGAGCATTCTGGCCGCGATGGGACCCGGATTCTGTTCGGAATTAGTTTTGCTGCGGTGGTAACAGGAATTTATGCCTGATACGGATGTCTTCATAGCCGGTGGCGGACCAGCGGGATTGGCGGCTGCGATTGCGGCCCGGCAGCGCGGGTTTCGGGTGGTGGTGGCGGATGGAAGGCGGCCGCCGATCGACAAGGCTTGCGGTGAAGGGCTGATGCCGGATGCCCGGCGGGCGGCAGCGGAGTTGGGCATTGAACTGGCGGGGCCGGCAGGCTATGAATTCCGCGGCATTCGTTTTTGCGGCGCGGGCCGGTCGGTGCAGGCGGATTTCCCTAACGGACGCGGGTTGGGGGTGCGGCGCACCACGCTGCATCAGTCGATGGTTGACGCGGCTGTGCGGGCAGGCGTCGAACTTCGATGGGACACGCCGGTGACGGGAATAGAAGGCATCAAGGCGCGCTGGATTGTGGGCGCGGATGGGTCCAGTTCCCTCATACGGCAATGGTCGGGACTCAATCGGTATGTGCGGAACACACATAGATTCGCCTACCGGCAACATTTCGCGACTGCCCCTTGGACCGACTACATGGAGACCCACTGGGGTTCCGGATGCCAGATTTATGTGACTCCGGTGGGCAGGGAGGAAGTGTGCCTGGCGCTGATCTCGCGTACACCGCAGCTCCGGATGCAGGAGGCACTGGACCGACACTTTCCGGAGTTGCGGGATCTGGTTGAAGGATCGCTTGCTACCACTCGAGAACGCGGAGCGGTGACGGCGAGCACGCGGCTTCACTCGGTGACCCGCGGCAACATCGCGCTGATTGGAGAAGCTTCCGGATCAGTGGATGCGATCACGGGCGAGGGGATCTGCCTGAGCTTCAAGCAAGCTGCGTTGCTGGCCGACGCCATGGAGCGCGGTGATCTGGAGAGCTACAATCAGGCGCACCGGCGGCTGTCGTTCAGGCCTCATGTGATGTCGAAGCTGATGCTGACGCTGGATCGCGGGTCTGTGGTGCGCCGTCTGGGCATGGGTGCTATGTCGAGGCAGCCCCGGATTTTTGAGACCCTGCTGGCGGTGCATGTGGCATGAAGATTCGATACGCACTCGTTACTCTGGCCTGGCTCGCCATTCCCGCCTTTGCCGGACAATACAGTCTCGACCTCAAGCCGGATAACACGACGGTGGAGTGGACCCTGGGAGACGCGCTGCACACGGTTCATGGCACATTCCGCCTCAAAAGCGGCAGAATTGCATTCGACAGCGACACTGGTGCGGCGTCCGGCGAAGTGCTGGTCGACGTGACCAGCGGCCAGAGCGGCAGCGAAGCCAGGGACCGGCGGATGCAGGCTAATGTTCTGGAGTCCGCGAAATATCCCGAAGCGGTGTTCATCCCCAGCGGGTTTGAAGGAAAAGTCGCCGTGCCTGGAACCTCAAACGTGAAACTTCATGGCACCTTCCGCATTCATGGCGCGGCCCACGAGATGACGATGACGGTGCAGACTGTCGCGGCCGAGGAACAGGTGAGCGCGACGCTTGGTTTTGAGGTACCCTATGTCGCCTGGGGAATGAAAGACCCGAGCAACTTCCTGTTGAAGGTAAGCAAAAGTGTGCAGTGCGCGATTCACTTCAAAGGGCCGCTAACGAAAGACTGAGTCAGCTGCTCTCTTCCTTGGCGGCAATGGTTACCAGTGCCGCGGCTAGCACGCTTAGAAACACGATGACCAGCAGGCCGAAGCGGAGGTTGGTCATCTGCGAAACGAAGCCAATCAGCGGAGGCCCCACGAGGTAACCCAGGTAGCCGAGTCCACTGACGGTGGCCACGCCGGCACCCTCGCTTACTGACTTGATCCTTCCGCCGGCGGCGAACACCAGTGGAATGATGGACGAGAATCCGGCTCCCGCCAGGACAAAGCCGGGCAAGGCCCAATAGGGTGACTTGACTACCAGAGCCGTTGCCAGCCCGAAAGCGGCCAGGAGCGCGCCACCGCGAATGGTCCAGGCCGCTCCCAGGCGGAGAGTGATTGCGTCGCCGGTCAGACGAAATACTGTCATCGAGGCGCAGAAGACTGCGAAGCCCGCAGCGGCCAAGCCAGGTCCGGCGCCCAGAGTTTCCTTCAAGTAGACGGCGGTCCAATCGGCGATGGCGCCTTCAGACAAAAATATGCAGAAGCCGATGGCGCTGAGGGCGAGCAGCGCGGGCGAGAGATGACGAATGCGCAGCCTGACGTGCGGTTGGTCCGGCGGGGCCGGCTGCGAGTCGACCAGATGAGGCGCGGTGACAATGGCGAAGACCAGGAATATGGCGGCGGTGATCAGGAAATGAAGCTGCGGAGCAATCACCCTTGCGGCGAAGATTCCGCCGGCGGCAGCGCCGAAAATCGCCGACAGGCTGAACATGCCATGAAAGCGGGACATGGTGGGTGTCCGCATCATCCTCTCGACCACAACTCCCTGGGCGTTCATGGCCACATCGTTGGAGCCGGCCATGGCGCCGAACATCAATAGCGCGAGGAAGAGAGTAACGGCGTTGAAGGCGAAGGCGGGCGGGACCAGTGCCAGGCAAAATCCAATACTGGTCCAGTTGGCCGCGCTGCGGCTGCCGTATCGTGTAACCGCCCAACCGCACAGCGGAATACCGATGACGGAACCAATCGCACTGCCGAGGAGAGTGAGTCCAAGGACGCCGTCGTTGAGGTGCAGCGACGCTTTGACGGAAGGTATGCGGGAAACCCAGGTGGAGACTACCAGCCCGTGAATCAGAAACCGCGATGCAACGGCCCACCACGCGCGCGACATGCCCAGACCTGCCTGCGCGGGCGTGAGAGCTTCGGGATATGCGAGCGCGCCGCTCATTGAATCGGCTGGGCCTCGGCTTCCGTAGAGCACAAGGTAATGTTATCCGTTCTCACCTTGCTCCATTCGCGCAGGGCGAATCCGTGCGACTCGAAGAAGACGCGGATGGTGCCGCTGTTCCAGCCGAGAACCTCTTCGAGAACGGGGACGAGCACACTGAGCGCATCTTCGCTCAGTACAGTCCGCCGCGCGATCTGCGTAATGTACTGGTTTTCCGAGACGGCGATGGTTAATCCATCGAGGCGGTTCAAATGCAACATGACGTGTACGTCCGAGCTACCGTCACCGACGTAAACCAGGCGGGCGTGGCTGATGGCCAAGGCCTCGCGAAGCTCTTCCAGCACGGCGACCTTTCCGTAACCCGCAGGCAGGCGCACGATGGATTCGATTTCCCCTGAAACGGCATCGTAACGGAATTTCGTTCCGAAGATGTGATCAGGTGCGACGATTCCTTCGAGGGCTGATTTGACAATCTCCTCGGGTGCGGCGGAAACGACGTAGAACCCGAACTGGTGGCCTCCCAGATCGTTTAGCAACTCCGATAGCAGTGCAATATTTTTCTTGAGCCGGACGCGCTTGCCGGCCTCAATGAGATGTTCCCTGCGCACGCGCCGCAGATCCGGGTCGTGCAGTAACAGATACGCGAGTTCGCCGCCCTGTTGGACCAGGTGAATTTTCGAAAGACCTTCGATTCTTTCCCGCAGGCCGGACACCCCGAGGATGTCGCCCAGAACCAGACCGGAATCATGAAAACTTAGGGTCTGATCGAAATCGCTGATTAGTAAATACTGCTTGGAAACTGCATTTGGAATTGTCATTAGATTGATCCTTTCATTCGGGCATATTCGCTTTCTGCGGGGAATGCGGCGAACGGCTGGGTCGCAAGGCGGGCACTACACCTTCTGATGATAGCAAAGCCAGCCGCGCTGCATTTGGAGGCAAAAAGCTGTTATAACAGCATTACGCTTTGATGAATGTCAAAAATATTAAAACCCAAGCACAGGCAAGTATTCGAAACCCTGAGCCAGGATATATTAACAGGCCGCTATAAACCCGGTGAACGCTTCCCGAGTGAAGCTGCGCTGGTGACCCGCTTCCAGGTTTCACGTATTACGGCAGGCCGCGCGGTGCGTGACTTGCAACTTCGGGGGCTGGTGGATCGTGTGGCTGGATCCGGCACATTTGTGCGAGGCGCGGCGGGGAAATCGAGCAAAGGGTTGCTATTCGGTTTGATTATTCCGGACCTGGGCGGAACGGAAATCTTCGAGCCGATCTGTCAGGGTATTGCCAGCGCTCCCGATGCGGCAGGCCATGCGCTGCTGTGGCCTCACTCCAGCGGGCCGGAAGTGGGTCTGGAGCAACAGGCATTGCAGCTTTGCGAGCAGTGCATCGCGCGCGAGGTTTCGGGTGCGTTCTTCGCACCGCTGGAGATGACGCCGAAGTCGGGCGAGGTAAACAGGAAGGTGATGGCGCGTCTGAAGAAGGCCGGCATTCCGACGGTGCTGCTGGACCGCCGGCCGGACGACCTGGGCGCGGGCGGCCGCTGCGACCTGGTGAGCATTGACAATCCGCGGGCAGGGTATCTGGCAACCGAGCATCTTTGGAACTGCGGGGCGCGGCGCATTGGGTTCATCGCGTTTCACGGACAGGCATCCTCGGTAGCGGGCCGGATTGCGGGATACCGGCAAGCGCTGTCAAAACACGGAGCAGCGGAGCGGATCTATCAGGCAGCCGCGGCGGAACACTTCGAGTTGTCCGCGGCGGCGGAGAACTGCGATGGCTTCGTCTGTTCCAGCGATCATGTGGCTGGCCACCTGATGCGGTTCCTTCTGGCGCAGGGCGTTGCTATCCCGCGCGATGTGCGGATCGCCGGAATCGACGACGTGAGTTATGCGGCAATCCTGCCCGTGCCCCTGACTACGATTCACCAACCGTGCCGCGAGATTGGAGAGACCGCGTTCCGGGTGCTACTGGAACGGCTGGCACGACCGAAGATGCCCGCGCGGGAAGTTCTTCTCGATTGCGAGTTGGTGGTTCGGGAATCCTGCGGCGGGCTTGCCGGCTCGAGATGAATTACTCGAGCGGCATGACATCCACACCCACGTCCAGCGTATGCTTCGCTCCGCCGAGCAGCACTCCGTGAATGGGAGAGACGTCGCTGTAGTCGCGGCCCCAGCCAACGGTGATGTGCCCATCCGAGGGGACGCAGTCGTTGGTGGGATCAAAGTCGATCCACCCGGCTCCGGGGCTCCAAGCCGCACACCACGCGTGCGAGGCATCCGCCCCAATCAGCCGTGGGCGCCCTTTCGGAGGCAGTGTGCGCAGGTAGCCGCTGACATACCGCGCAGGCAGGCCGAGCGAGCGCAGGCAGGCGATTTGGAGGTGGGCGAAATCCTGGCATACCCCGCGGCGCTTTTCGAAGAAATCCTCGACGGGTGTGGAGACCTCGGTCGCTTTGCTGTCGAAGATGAAATCTTTGTGAATGCGGTGAGTCAGGTCGAATGCGGCTTCCAGCAGCGGGCGTCCCTGCGGAAACGATTCGCGGGCATACTGCGCCAAGTCCTTCCGGGCGCGGACGCGCTGCGAATCGAAGATGAACTGGTAGGCGTTCAGCCCGTCCACACTCGAGTCCTTTTCCAGGCGAGGGCTCACGGTTTCCCAGGCTGGTGAAGCGGAAAAGTCAGGCAGCGCCGAGGGGAGTACTTCCAACTCACTGTTGGCTTCGACGATTAAACGCTCGTGCGGCTCCTGCAATGTGAAGAATATCTGCCCGTTGCCGAAGTAGTCGTCGCAACCGCTGGTGCCGGGCGGCGTGGGGGCCACCGAGATCTCGCTGTTGAGACAGGTCTGTCCGGCGAAAGTGCGCGGCGTCAGGCGAACCACGTGATGAGACACGGATACAGGATCTTCGTATTCATAAGTGGTGCGGTGACGGACGCTGTAGATCATGTCACGCGCTCCAGTTCCGCATGGCTGAAATAAGTATGCGTAATGGCGTTCGAGAAAGCGGGGAGCGCATGATCGACGGCGTTGAGAAGTTCATCCAAAGCTTCGCGGCGGCCGTTCTCGCCGGGGACGCAGAGTTCCATCACATCGGTGAGTATCAGCTTCGAAGCCGCTTCCTCCAGCCGCTTCTGCTGCAACAGGGGCCAACCGCCTCCTAACGGCGCGCTGGCCAAATAGAGGCAGTGCTCAGCGAGATCGATCATCTGGAACGCGAGGGACCTGGGATTCGTATCGTCGTTCATCAACAGATCGAGGACAGGCGCCACCTGCAGCGTTGTGAAGTAACGCGACCGGTAGGTCATGGAACTGTCCCCCACTTCGAGCAGCATTTCCAGCGACGACCAGTCGTCGGCTTGCATCGGAACCACGATGCCGCGGAACAGGCCCACCAGGTGTACGGCCCGCTCCAAGCGTCGGCCGATGCTAAGGAAGTGCCAGCCTGGTCCGCGAGTCATATTCTCCATCTCGATGCCGCGAAGGGAGGCGAGCGTGGCCATACAGCGGTTCAGCACGGCGAGGGCGTCGCCGGTGGAGGTGTAGCCCCAGGCCGAACTGTCGTTCACGCGAGCCACGGTCTTGAACTGGCTGACTACGCGCTGCATGTCGGTGGACAGGCGGTCGCGCACGTTCGCCGCGGCGCGTCCAGCGCGGTTTAGCGTGCCATTCAGGCTGTCCGACCGCTGGTCCTCAAAAATCCGGGACAGGATCTCCTGTACAAAATCGGCAGCCTGATCCAGAGTGCCCTGCAGTTCGTGCTTGGCTAGCGGGACGTGCGGCGCCTCGAGACAATCGTAGAGCTTGATCAGAGAGTCCCATTCCGGAATTTCCGATGCGCCTGCCTCGCCGGTAAGCCGGTTGAGAATGCAGCGCAGGACGCGCGCCAGATGCTCACCGCGTTCGGCGTAGCGACCTAGCCAGAAGATGTGATCTGCTGCGCGGCTGGGAAGATCGCTGATGACTCCGCGATTCAAATCCAGCGGGAGATTGCGCGGGCGCTGCATGGAAAAAGTGTCGACGGGTTTGTCGGAGAGGACCCATACGTCTTTGCTGCCGCCTCCACGCTGCATAGAGACCACTGGGGTGTCGCGGGTTGCCGAGACGCGCGCGAGGCCTCCCGGCATCACCACCCAGGAGTCTCCCGCGGCGGCGAGATAAACGCGAAGCACCACCCTGCGGGGGCTGAGCTTGTTGTCGGACCAAACCGGAATGGTGGAGATGTCGAGAAGATCCTGCCCTGCGAATTCATGCGGGCGTTCTTCCATGCGGGCCAGCAGGGCGGCTCGCTCCGCGGTGGAGAGCCTGCCACCGAACACCGGTTCCATTCCTCTGGAGGGGAAGGCGGGTTTGATGACCAGGAACTCGAGGTTGTCGCGCACGTAGCGGAAGGCATCGGGCTGGCCGCACCACCAGGTGGCGACGCTGGGGAGTTTCAATCCCTCGCCGAGCAGGCGCTTGCCAAGCCCGGACAGGAATGGCATGTATGCCGACGTCTCAATGAGGCTGCTGCCCAGGGCGTTCGCCACCGTTACGTTGCCGGCGCGAACAGCCTCCATCAGGCCTGCTACGCCGAGGAATGAACCGGAACGCAGCTCGATGGGATCGCAGAAACCGTCGTCTACGCGGCGCAGGATGACGTCCACCTGCTTTAAACCTTCCAGGGTTTTCAGGAAAACGCGGCTCTCGCGAACCGTGAGGTCGCCGCCTTGTACCAGTGAGAAACCGAGGTAGCGAGCGAGGTAGGAGTGCTCAAAGTACGTTTCGTTGAACGGCCCTGGCGTGAGCAGGACAACCCGCGGATTCTCGCGCGGCTTCGGGGAGAGCTTGAGCAGGTTCTCGCGGAACGAGTGGAAGAACGAGGCTATTCTTTGAACCTGGAATTCGCGGAACAGATCCGGGAACGTCTCTCCAAGGACGACCCGGTTTTCCAATGCATACCCGGCGCCCGAAGGTGCCTGCGTCCGATCTGAGATGACCCACCATTTCCCATCTTTCGCGCGCGCCAAATCAATCGCAAGCAGATGGAGATATTGATTGCCCGGCACAGGAACACCGTGACAGGGCCGCCAGAAGCCGGGGTTGGCGAAGACGAGAGCCGGCGGGATGTGGCCCCCGGTCAGCAGTTGCTGGGGACCGTAGAGATCCACGAGAACCCGGTTGAGGAGCTGCGCCCGCTGGATGAGACCAGCTTCCAGCTCAGCCCACTCGGCCGGGGGGATGAGCAGTGGAATCGCATCCAGATTCCAGGGGCGGTCCATTCCAAGCGGATCGCCGTATACGTTGTAGGTGACACCGTTCTCGCGAATGCGGTGGCGGGCGGTTTGCCAGCGATGTGCCAACTCGTCGGTGCCCAGTCCAGAGAGCGAGCCGATGAATTTGTCCCAATGGGGCCGAAGTTCGCCAGGAGAAGACGACATCTCATCGAAGACACCCAGCGTCTGCGGATAGCCGGCACTCAGAAGCGGCTCTTCGATAATATTGGAAGACTTGTTCACGGAGTGCGGCGCAAGTCCAATGTTAACGGAAATTCCGGATTTCGTTCTTCCCCAGGCACCTTCATAGTGCCCGGCGTGTGGCCCATATTAGAGAATCGCGCCAGCCGCCGGCTTTCCGCCTCGTAGGCATTAACCGGAAACTGCTCGTGGGCCCGTCCACCGGGATGCGTGACGTGATACGTACAGCCGCCGATAGACCTTCCGGACCAGGTGTCTACAATATCGAAGACGAGGGGCGTGTGAACAGGAATGTTGGGATGCAGGCAGGAAGGCGGCTGCCAGGCGCGGTACCGGACTCCGGCCACAAATTCGCCCTCATCGCCCCCCGGGTGGAGAGGAACGCGCCGGCCATTGCATAACACTACATAACGGGTGTCCGTCATGCCTGTAATCTTGACCTGCAGGCGCTCCACGGACGAGTCCACATTCCTAACCGTGGCACCGCCGGAGGCTTCTTCACCCAATACATGCCAGGGCTCTAAAGCATGCCGGAGTTCCATAGTCATGCCAAGTTTGGTGACCGAGCCGATAACCGGAAATCGAAATTCGAAATGAGGAGCGAACCACTCTTTCTCGAAGGGATAACCGGCTTCGCGCAAGTCCGCCACAACATCTTCCCAATCGAGTTGAACGAAGTGCGGGAGCATGAACCGGTCGTGGAGGATTGTGCCCCACCAGACGAGCTTTTGCCGGTACGGGGTGTTCCAGAAGCGGGCGATCAGGGCGCGGACCAGCAGTTGCTGCGTGAGGCTCATGCGCGCGTGGGGCGGCATTTCAAAGCCGCGCAACTCCACCAAGCCAAGCCGCGATCCGCTGCTATCCGGCGAATACAGCTTGTCGATGCAGAACTCGGCGCGATGTGTGTTGCCGGAAAGGTCTGTCAGCAGATGCCGGAACACACGATCGGCCAGCCACGGCGGCGGGGCGGGCGAGCCTCTGTCCGGAATCTGATCGAAGGCGATTTCGAGTTCGTAAATCGAGTCGGTGCGAGCTTCATCCACACGGGGATGCTGGCTGGTGGGTCCGATAAACATCCCGGAGAGCAGGTAGGAGAGCGAGGGATGGTTGTGCCAATAACCGATCATGCTGCGCAGCAGGTCGGGCCGGCGGAGGAACGCGCTGTCGTTCGGCGTCTGGCCTCCGATGACGATGTGGTTGCCGCCGCCGGTGCCGGAGTGCTGGCCGTCGAGCATAAACTTTTCGGTTCCCAAGCGAGACTGGCGCGCGAGATCGTAGATAGTGGTTGTGATTTCCACCAGTTCGTCCCAGGCGGCGGCGGGATGAATGTTCACCTCGATGACGCCGGGATCCGGAGTGACCTTCAGCAGGTTCGTTCGCGGATCGTACGGGGGCGCGTAGCCTTCGAGCACGACCGGCATCTTCAGGTGATTGGCAGTGTCTTCGATTGCGGCCACCAAGTCCAGATAGTCGGAGACGTACTCCACGGGGGGCAGGAAGATGCAGAGTTTTCCGTCACGCGGTTCAATGCAAAGCGCCGGCCGGGAAATCCACGACGCGGACTCGCCCAACTCGGGCGGTTTGGCGCGATCTTCGGGGGGAAGGGGATCATCCGTTACGCTGGGCGCAATAAAAAGGAATCGCTTGCGTTCGGGCTTTTCAGGGAGATTGGCTCGCGTCGCGAAGGGGTCGGTTTCGTAAGAATATGTGACGTCTTCGGGCTTGGTCCACGGGAGGGATTCCAGAGGCAGACGGTATCCGATGGGCGAGTCGCCGGGGATCAGGAACATGTGGTCCGCGGCCAGAAACCAGGGCTGGCTGGTCCAGCGGGGAGTTCCGGAGCGCGTAGGGATGCGGCGCAAGGGAAGGATAATGCCGGTTTGCTTGCCCAGACCCTGCTCAAAGATACTGGCGACGCGTTTGCGTTCGATGGGGTTCTCGAGCTTGGAATCCAGCGGGTCCACGTTTACGGGGAGACGCCGCTCTTTCCACATGTAATAGAAGACGTCTTCATACGCGGCGATGGCGAAGGAAGCATGAACTTCGAGGCGCTTGGACAGCGCTGCGAGGAACTTTTTGGCGTGCTCGATCGTAAAGCCGTAGTCCTTATCGTCTTCTGCGATGAGGCGCCGGTCTTCCCAGATGGGGACTCCGTCTTTGCGCCAGTAACAGGAGAAAGCCCATCGCGGCAGAGGTTCGCCCGGATACCACTTCCCCTGGCCGAAGTGAAGCAATGCATATGGGGAGAAATGGTCGCGCAGGCGGGTCAGCAAATCCACGGCAAGCTTTCGCTTGGCCGGTCCGAGCGCGGCGCTGGTCCATTCCGGGCCGTCGGCATCATCCAGCGAGATGAAGGTGGGTTCCCCGCCCATGGTCAGGCGGACGTCACCGGCTTTCAAATCGGCGTCCACGTGATGGCCCAGCTTCTCGATGTCGCTCCATTGCAGGTCCGAATAGGGCTTGGTGACGCGCGGCGATTCGTAGATCCTGCTGACACTCATTTCGTGAGTGAATTCGGTCTTGCACGGATCCAACAAGCCACTGATGGGAGCGGCGCTCCCGGCATCCGGAGTGCAGGCGAGCGGAATATGGCCTTCTCCGGCGAGCAGGCCGGAAGTTGGATCGAACCCGATCCAGCCGGCGCCCGGCAGGTAGACCTCGGCCCAGGCGTGCAGGTCGGTGAAGTCGGACGTGGGTCCGGCGGCGCCTTCCAGAGGTTTCACGTCGGCCTGTAGCTGAATGAGATAGCCGGAAACAAAACGGGCCGCGAGTCCAAGATGCCGTAGGACTTCGACCAAAAGCCAGGCGGAATCGCGGCAGGAGCCGGTGCGGAAACCCAGCGTTTGTTCACAGGTTTGAATTCCGGGCTCCATGCGGATGACGTAGCCGATGTCGCGGGTCAGCCTCTGATTGATGTCAACGAGGTAGTCGATGGTGCGGGTAGGGTTCCGCGGGATGTTGGCGAGGAACGCGGCAAGTTTCGGTCCTGCCGGCTCCTGTTCCAGGTAGGGGCGAAGTTCGCGGGCCAGCGCCTGATCATAGGTGAACGGACACTGTTCGGCATAAGGTTCGAGGAAGAAATCGAACGGGTTGAATACACCCATTTCCGCGACGAGGTCCACGTCTACGAGAAATTCCGCAGTCGGTTCCGGGAACACCAGACGGGCCACGTAATTACTTTGCGGATCCTGCTGCCAGTTGAGGAAATGCGTTTCGGGGCGGACCTTTAACGAATAGGACAGAATAGGCGTCCGGCAGTGCGGCGCGGGGCGGAGACGGACCACCTGAGGTCCCAGATTAATGCGGCGATCGTAGCGGTAATGGGTCTTATGAGTGAGGGCGACGTGAATTGCCATAGGGTATGGGAGCCTAGCCGGAGTGCGGGCTCGCGACGTGGGGAGGGATGCACCGGTAGCACCTGAACATAGCGAAGTTTAACATGTGGCCGATTCCTCTTTCGGCACTCAGGAGACCTGAGGCGTGGAGGCCTCTTCTTCGGCAACCACGAGGAAACTGGAGAGGAAGCTGGTTCCGAAAGAGGTGGTCATGGCGACATCCGCCGCATCGCGCCCGGTGGCCATGAGGATGCGGCCGATGCGCGGCATGTTGTTCCGCGCGTCGAAGGACCACCAGCGGTCTTCCAGATAAACCTCAAACCATGCGCTGAAGTCCATGGGCAAAACGACGGGGACGCCGATGTCGCCGAGGTGCCCCGTGGCATAACGGGCAGGAATGTTCATGCAGCGGCAAAGAGTGATGGCGAGGTGTTGGAAGTCGCGGCAAACTCCCTGGCGGTCGTTGTAGACATCCATAGCGGTTTTGGTCGGGCTGGCGAAAGGGTAACCGAAGGTTACGTTGGAATGGACCCAATCGCAGATTGCCTGCACGCGCTGCCAGCCTGGCGGGGTGTTGTTAAAGAGAGCGCCGGCGATATCGAGAAACCGGTCTACCTCGCAATACCGCGAGCCCAGCAGAAAAAGCAGAGTTTCCGGTGGGAGGTCTTCGACGGGCAGTTCGCGGGCGGTGGGGCTGACCGGGTCAGGTTGACCGGAGTCTTGAACCAGAGTCGAATTGTAGAGGCGGAGCCGTCCCGTGGGAGCGACGAAGCGGGTGCAGACATTCCCGAACGTATCCCGGTAAACGTCAACCGGCAGCGGCGGCGTGATCTGTAGCTGGTCCGGCTCGAGCAGACAATCCGTCCGGGACGGGTGTATGTTCAGCAGCGCCACCATTGCCACGGGAGCAGGTATGTCGAATTGAATATCGTAGCCAAGCCGGATGAGCACGCGGTTTTATCCCCCAAGGAATGGATAGGCGGATGTTGCGTAGAGTCCGAAGGCAACATAGACGGAGTTTTTCAACCCGCCATCTGGATCTAGTCTAGCCGATTGAAACCACGAGACGGCTATTTGCGAGCGGGAGCGTTCCATTCGGCACTGTTCATGCCGTTCAAATCGAAAACAACGGCTCCGTCCCGCAAGGTCATTTCGGCGGCCAACTTTGTGGTGCCGCGAAAACGTAACCGCGCGGAATCGACGAAGCCGAAGTCTCCCTGCACCACACGCAGCACGGCGATGTCCGCCGGGGCGCCTACCGAGAGGTGCCCCAGTTCTTCGTGATGAATCTCCCGGGCCGGGTTCCAGGTTGTACAGGCAATTACGGAGTCCAGCGTCATGCCCATATTGAGAAATTTAGACATTACGTTGAGGATGTCCTTCATTCCCGCATTCATGCTGTCCACGTGCAGGTCTGTGGAAATGGAATCGGGCACGAAGCCCTGCTTTACGGCGGGGACGGCCTGCTTCCAGGAAAAGCTTCCGCCGCCGTGGCCCACGTCGAAGATGACGCCGCGCTTCCGGGCTTCGAACAGATAGGGCAGCACTTGGCCCGAAGGGTCCAGCATGGGGACGGCAGCCAGATATTGGTGGGTGTAGATATCGCCGGGCCGCAGATGCTTCAGGACCAGTTCCTGGAATGGACGCTCCGGCCGGAAGGCGGCGAAGTCCACCATGACGGGAATGTGCGCCAATTCGCCAGCCTCTACTCCGCGGTCCACGGCGGTCCATTCGGGGCCTGCGTAATGCGCCACTTTAATGCCGACCAGGACATCCTTGTGGCGAATGGCGACCTCCGCCGTGCGCTTTGGCTCCATGTCCTTGACATTCTGCTCCACGTCGGGCCGCCCGCCCATGCCGCTGCCGACGATATTGAGCATGGCGAACACACGCGTCTTGGAGCGGTTGATGATCTGATCGCGAAATTCTCCGAAGCTGCGCCAACCGGAACTGCCGGCATCCACTACCGTGGTGACGCCATTGCGGAAAGTGAATCCGTCAGGACGGACGCAGTTCTCGCCCAGATATTCGCGGTTCATGCTGCCGGCGAAGACGTGAGTGTGCATGTCCACGAGGCCGGGAGTGATGTACAGAGAGGAGATGTCGATGGTCCGGCGGGCTTCCGAGGCGGGAATATTGGCCGCTACGGCAGCGATTTTGCCCTGGGCTACGGCTACGTCCCGGATGGCGGAAATGCCGTTCTTCGCATCAATGAGGTGGCCGCCTTTCAGCAGCAGGTCGTAGCGGGGCTGAGCCGCCGCCAAGGAGACGAGGAGGAAAAATAAAATAGGACGCATCAGGCTTTGGCACTCTTGCGGGCTGTGTTGAGGATTTCGCGAAGCCGCCGTCCAACGATTAATTCTTCGCCGGGCTGCATCGTCATGGATATGATTTCCAGACGGTTCGTGCGCGGGCTTTTCGGATCACGGTGCGACACGGCGGAGACCATGCTCGGATTGGACGCGGTGAGGACCTCGATTCGAGGTTCGCCGTCGCGCAGCTGTTTGTCGCAATCCGCCACGGTAAAGTTCCAGTTGGCCTCGTCCCAGTGCACCGTTAGCGTGGGATAGCGGTTCCCATCCTCGGGAATCTTGATCTCGGTGGTGACGCCGGGGACCGTTTCCACCAGTGCTGCGATCCGCTTCACGCGGCGGTTCCATTCCTGATTCAAGGCCTGCAGGTCCATTTTGCCCCAGGCTTCCACCGCTGCCAGCAGGCCCATCACTTCTTCCTTGCCTACTTTCATCGCGCGGCAAACGGCACCTTCCCACGGGCTGGTGTTGGCGAGGGCCGCTTCGATGAGGTCCTTGCGCCCCAGCAGCAGGCCGGAGCACTGCGGGCCGCCCAAGCCTTTTCCGCCGCTGAAGCAATATAGGTCCAGATTCAACTTTGCATAGGCCTTGAGGTTTTCGATGGGCGGAATGCCCGCGGCATCGTCGAGTAACAGCGGTACTCTGGCGGTCTTCGCGGTGGTGATCGCCTTTTGCAGTTGTTCGCCCAGCATCGTGGTGTAGATCATGGCGGTTTGCGGCGTGATCGCCGACGATAGATCATCCACTTGACGAACCACCACCAATTTGGCGCCGGTCAGGCGCAGGGCGCTGTCGAAGGCGCTGCGTCCGCCGAGCATGATCACTTCGTTTTTGAGACCAGTGGTGTCGGGGAGCTGCCAGATTTTTGCGGGATCGGTGCCGGCCATGCAAGCGGCCGCGGCCGAGGCCATGGCGCCGGCCGCGCCTGACGTCACCATGCCGGACTCGGCTCCGGAGAGCTCCGCCAGTTTCTTGCCGGCGGCGCGCTGTAATTCGAAGATGTCGACGAAATGCCTGGAAGCTTCCTGCTGGGCGGCGCGGACTTCCGGCAATTCGAGCGAGCCGCTGAGGTACGTCCAAGTTCCGCGCGCGTTGATGAAGGGACGAACGCCAATCTTTGTGTAGATGTTTCCGGGGCCGGTTTTGGTGACCGCCGCGATGGCTTTTTGCCGGAGTGAATCCGCCGCTATGAGGCTGAGCAGCGGGAAGGCGGCGGCCCATTTCAGGACAGCGCGGCGATGGACTTGGGAATGAGGAATGCGGGTTCCTTGTGGCATACGCTTACGGAAGGTATACCACAATCGGAAGGTTTAACGACTGCCTTGATGCCGGTTAGAAGGCGTTGCAGCTATGGATGCCGTTGCCCTGCAGCACGACGTTCATCTTTTCCAGGGCCGACTTGTGAATCTGGGAGACCCGGCTTTCGTTGATGCCGAGTACGCCGCCGATTTCTTTCATCGTCATTTCATTGGTGTAATACAGCACGACGACTTTTTTGTAGCGCTCCGGGAGCGTTTGCATGGCAGTGGCGAGGACGGCGCGCAACTGCTCACGAGCGCACATGGAATCCGGCTGGGTTTCGGGCTTGCTGGGGAAGTCCGGGGCCGGCATATCCTCGTTATCCGACGAGCGGGTGCTGGCGGAAATCAAACCGACGCTGCGAAGATCGAGCATCATCTGGCGCCAGCGATCTACGTCGACACCGAGGCGTGCGGCAATCTCGGCCTCCGTGGGCGTGCGCTGCAATTCCGCAGCGAGGTCCCTGGTAGCTGCTTCCAATTGCTTGTGCCGCCGCCGCAGATCCCGCGAGGCCCAATCCAGTTGACGCAGGCTGTCGAGAATTGCACCCTTGATGCGGTGCTTGGCATAGCTGGAAAACACAACCTGCTTTTCCGGATCGAACTTGGTGGCTGCATCGAACAGCCCGAGAATGCCGGCGTGGACCAGATCGTCGAGATCCACATGGACGGGCAGGTTCTCGTAAACGCGGACGGCGATCGCCTTCACCAGCGGCAGGTGCTCCAGGACAACGCGATCCCGCTTGCTGGTCTTATTCGTTTGCACGCTCGCCACACTCGCCTGTGCGGTGGCTTGCACGGTGGCTTGCGTGGCTACGCTCTTAACTTGCATGGCACGTTCCATTCCTTTCTTATGCGGTAGCTGTACGCCCAGCTCCGTCGTTCCCGCCGCCACTTCCATCTGATCGACGTTCAGGTATTTGCATGCATCTGTCCACTCGTCCAGGGAGTTAGTAGGAAGCCAGTTAGTGAGAGCGGTAGCCATGTGTATCTCCTTGCCGTATTAGGGCTTTAATTGCGTCGCTGCGGCGCGAAACTAGTGCAAGCGAAGACACTGCTCCCCGACCGTCTGTCCCGTAATGAAACTCGAAATGGAACAGACTCGATCCCTAGCGCGTCAGCCGTTCCAGTCCGGGAATTCGAGACCCGTCTATGAATCTCTTCGGCACCGCTGTCGGGAAGCTAAGACTATCTTGCTTACCTCTGGATTAAATCATTTTGAGTCAGGAATGTACCTTGGCTGATAGCCTTAGGGGGCAGGAAGTGATTCGCCTTAGTTGGTTAGATCTTGGGGGGGTAAGTACTTTGCCCGTAGGACCATATAACAAACACCACTTCAGCGTGGCGTTACGTTATATTGAAACGCGAACTGCAGCCGGATCTGGCTGCCTTTGAACTCGCCGGGAAGAGGGGGGAAAGGGTTGGTGGCACTGATAGCGGCGACGGCGGCGCGGTCCAGAGGGTCGGCTCCGGAGGGGAGAGCAATCACCAGCTTCGGGACTGTTCCGTCGCGCGCGATGGCAAACTGGATCACTACCTTGCCGCCGCGGCCCAGCTTGGCACTCTCCGGAATCACTGCGTACCAATTGCGGCGGACGGCAGACAGCACCCTGATGAGATACGCCGTAAAATCCATACCCAGCGGGTCGCTCAGCAGCTCCAGACTGCTGCCTAGCTTCCCTGGCATTGGGGAATTTCGTGCATTTATGCCACCGCCAACAGCCGCTTCTGCATCGTCGCCGAGGACTAATCCGTGGGATCCGCGGTTGCGTGCCGCGCTCCGCATCGCCTCTTCGACCGTATTCTTTGGTGTGGGAATTCGAGAGATGCCCTGCGACGATCCGGCGTCCAGGCCCGGCTTTTCGAACGCGAGCTTTGGCTTTTCCTCGGTGCGAATTTGCGGGGGGAGAACGTTTTCCGTAGTACCTAATGCTGGGATCTGACTAGGTACCGGCCTTACCTGCTGTGCCTCTAACGCGGGGGCGTCCGGAATCGCAGGCGAGGGCAATGCGGCGCGGGCGGGTGTAGGGGGCTTAAACTTTTGCACCGCCGGGCGTTCCGCCGCTCCAGGGGTAGGAATATTCCGCACGGCGGGATGGGGCGCCATGCTCTCCAGATTGAACTCTTTGCTGAGGGGAGCTTTGTTCGGAGCCTTCTGTGTCAGATCGGCGGGGGGAGCGATGAGAGGTGTGACCCGGCGGACGTTCTGCAGTTGCGTTATGCGTTGGACCGGCAATGGCTGACTGACCATCCACAGGATGCCCGACCCGAGAAACACGTGGACCACGAGAGACAGGATTCCCGCACGGACCCAGCGGTTTGGTCCGCCTGGCTCTTCCCATTGCAGGAGAAAATGCGGTTCAGCAGCCTCAGTGTTCACAGCTAACTGGCCGGGAGGGTTCATGGATGACTTGAGTTAAGACGACGCGGAACTCTCAGAGGTTGCTGAGCTGTTTCGGATGGATTCTGCGACGACAGCGAGATGCTCTTCAATTTTAGCAAGAATCGATAACGAAACCTCCAGGGCGCTGATGGCTTCGGCCGCGCCTACCAGGGGCTGGGTCCGGTTCCGCACGCTTTCGAGAAAGGCCGCAATTTCCAGTTGCAGGGGTTCCTGCTTGATCACCGGGAGAGGCTTGTAGCCGATCTGGCGATCCGGGCCGACGTTGAACGCCGCGACGTCCTGGCGCTGATAGTCGAGCGAGATGTATTGATTTGGTTGGAACAGGCGGATCTTGCGGACGCGTTCGGTGGAGACGCGGCTGGCGGTGAGATTGGCGACACATCCGCCGGGAAAGGCCAGGCGCACGTTCGCGATGTCCACCTTCTGAGAGAGGATGGCGACGCCGGCCGCGCGGATGTCTTCCGGCATCTTGCCAACCAGGCTCAGCAGGATGTCGATATCGTGAATCATCAAGTCCAGGACGACGTCTACATCCAGGCTGCGCGGGCTGAACACGCTCATGCGGTGGATCTCGAAAAACAGCGGCATGGTGATGATGGTGGACAGCGCCTGCACGGCGGGATTGAAGCGCTCCAGATGTCCGACCTGCAGGATGCGGCCCCCTGCTTGGGCGGCGCGGGCGAGGCGCAGAGCGGAGTCCATATCGGAGGCGATGGGCTTTTCGACGAGCAGGTCGATTCCGGCCTCGAGGAGCGGGCAGCCAACATCGGCGTGCGCGATAGTGGGAACGGCCACGACGGCGGCATCCACTTTGCCTGCCAGATCCGCGGCCTGGCTATGGGCTTCGCAACCGTATTGCTTTGCGGCCTCGGCAGCCTTTGCCGGATCTGTATCGACGACCGCGACCAGTTCGGCGCCGGGCATTTCGTGAATCACACGGAGGTGGTTGCGTCCAAATCCGCCCGCGCCCACGACTGCCATCCGAATTGATTGCAAAAGTACTTTCTCCTCGCTTGCGGAGTCATCGTAACATGGTGAACGTTTTCGTGACCCCTGCGTATACCTCTTTAGGGGATTTCTGACGCCGCGTTGGATTCGTGCGTCATATTGGAAGGTATGAAGGCACGTTGTCCGCTTTGCCTGAAGACTCTTGAGCAAACCGACCAGTTAGCTCGCATGTGCGTCACCCACGCCAACCTGCAGATCATTTCGCTGAAGGGAGACTGGCGGGCCAAAGTGAAGCAATGCAGCAAGGGAAGCTGTCAGAACAGCAACTCGATTGAAGCCGGAATCTTCCTGCGGCACGTCGGCTGCAGCGAAACACACGTCCACTGGCGTCCGGCGCAAAATCGGGTGATCGTGCCATTGAACGCAAGCCTCACTGCTTCCCGGGTTTACCGCATCGACCACTGGCAATTCGGCGTACTGGCGGAGCTGGCACGGACGGATCCGGCGTCGCCTGAGATGTGGTTTCCACTGGCGCTGTTCCGGACCGTGAACTGGCTTTACCTGGATGAAGACCGCGAGAACGGCACTACGGTTCGACTGGCGGGTGCGCAGAAAGCGGGGAAAACCGTGCTCGCCACCATGGCGATGACGCCGCTGGGATATTCCGGCCGGCAGCACGAGAACCTGGTGGCGACGGGCGAAAATTACGTTTACGTAACGCCGGAAGCCGGCTTGCAGGTACCGGAGCAGCAATATCTGGAAGCTCTGCTTCCGTTGAGCCTGTTGCGGGATGAGCAGTTCGATCCGGAGTCGCTTGTGGGAACTCCGCATACGCGCGCTAACGTGAAAGCCGCGTTCTTCCGCGTACAGCAAAAGGCAAAGGGCCTTCTGCGCGAGATGAAGGACTACGTGACCGGCCCGCGGGGCCGCCGCACGCTGGTTTTCTACGATACGGCTGGTGAAGAAAACGAGCGGGCGTCGGAGCGTTTCCGGGAATCGGTAGATGTAGGGGCGGTGCTGCTGGACGTTTCGAAGCTGAGCCATTTTGGTAGCGACGTCTCGCCCGCAGACCGCCGCGCGGCGCAGGAACGTCTCACGACGACACCTTGCCAGCAGCGATGCCTGGTAGTTACCAAGATTGACCTTATCAAGGACTCGCTGCCGGATAAGGAGCGCGCGGTGGTGGATCAGGTCGCCGCCGGAGCGGAAATCGACGAAAATGCGGAGCGTGATCTGCTGCGGTCGTGGCTGCAGTCACCTGCTGCGCAAGCCATGGATCGAAAGCTCGCCGAGACACTGGAAGGGCACCGCGTCTTCTTCGTCTGGACGGAGGGTCTGGAGAATGCCGAGAAAGGCTCGCTTCCAGGCAGTTTTGGATTGCGGAAGTTCGTGCATTGGTGCCTTGACGGCCGTTATGGATCGTAGTCCCGGAGACGGATGAATGGGACCCAGGCTGCTTGCGTATGGCGGAGTGCGATTCAGCGAACGGCGGCGCATTGGGGAGTGGCCGGATATACCGGAAGGGACGCTGCGGGATCCCTATGGGCTGCAGACATCCTGCTGGTCATTTGGCGCGGGAACGGCGGGTGGAAGCGCTTTTCTTATCCTCCGGCGACTGCAGCGGTTCGAATCCCGCAGTTACGCCTATACGCTGCTGCTCGATCCCGGCGAAGGTGTCTGGAATGCCTTTGACTGGAACGGCGCGGCTATTATCGAAGCGCTGATCCGGCCGGAATCCGGTGCGGATGGCGCGCTGTTTGCCAATCCTGAGAGTTGCACCGAATCGGCCTTGCGGCAGATCGTCGATGCTTTGACTTCCCTGCGGGCCGGATCAGCCGAGGCAGAGCCCGGGCGTTTTGGGGCAATGCTGGCCGGAAGCGCCGGCTTGGACCGGGTGGTAGTAGCGGGGCTGAACGAGCTTGGACTCGCGGAGCGTCCGCATGCGGCGGCGGTGTCCGGATTTCTGCAGCATTTACCTCCCTGCTTCCGCGTCTCGCGAGGCTGGCTGGTGGGAGGGGGCTCGCTGCATGGCGACGTGCTGGGTGCGCGTTTCGTGATTGACGATTCGAGCGATGCAGTGCTGCCAAACGATGGAGACGCCGAAGACCGGGGCCGGCGGTATGTTGCTGCCTGGAACGATGTTCTCGAAACAGCGGCGGTGGCGCCGCTGATGGCAACGCCTCCCTTTGCGTGGCCTTTGAATCCCGGCGTGGCGTTGGAGGCGGTTACGCTTTTTAGTGATCTTCGAGCTGCCGCGGAATTATCCGACGAACTGTTGGTGCGGCTGAAAGCCCGGCAGTCCGCGTTTCCGGAGATCGACGCGGCCATCGAGGCGAGGAAAGTAGACTTGCTGTTGAGCGGATCCGAGCCGCTGGGACCGGCGCTGACGGTGGAATTGACGGAAACGGCTTTGACTGCCGGCCTGGTTCTGAGGGAAGAGCAGACGGCGAGGCTCCATGCACCGACCTTGATCGGCCATCTGGTGAAGCGCTATGACACGCCCGCGGCCATTCCGCCGACATTTCCCGTTCCGCGTGACGTGCGGTTTGCTTTGTGGCGATGGGCGATTGAGCATGCCGCCGATGGCGAGGTGGCGCCGGTATTTGCGCAAGCCGTGGGTGCCGCGCGGCCCGAATGGAGCCACGCGGAGCTGGCGCACCTGGTGAAAAGCGCCACCGATGCGCTTCTGGCAACCGATGAGAGGCTGGCGCCGTGGACGCAATTCCAGGCGAAATCGAATGTTTGGCCTTTGCTCGAAGGGCAGTTGCGTCACACCGCGCTGTATCGTTTGCGGCGAGGGGTGCTGAGCGCCTCAGAAGATTATCTGCAGGCCGGAGGCGATCCAGGTGGCGTGCTGGCGGCGGGGCTACTCGAATCGCAGGAACTTATCGAGCGCCTGGTTCGTAATATCTGGCAGTTGCTGGGAAAACACCCGAAACTCGCGCGGCCGTGGATAGAACAGCTGGCCGAATCTCCTTTGCGCTCCAAGCTGTCCATCGGGCTGAAGGAGGAGTTTGCCGGCCTGAAGGGATGGAACAATCTGGCGGTGCTGAAAAGCATTCTAGCCGGTGAAGTGATGAACAAGGATTCCATTCAAGCGAGTGCCGAAGAGCAAGGCTTCCTCATTGCGGAGCTTTGGGAACTGCCTGCTCCGAAAAAACCCACCAAGGCGATGGATGGGCGGCTGAAGAAGCTGCTGGGCCGGCACTGGACTGGGTTTCCAGAGCAGGCCGAGGTGGCGGAAGCGCCAGCTCCGGCGCGACGTTCTTCCGGGGAATTTATTCGCCTGTTCCGCGAGCTTCTATTCGAGCCTCCGGAAGGCGATGGAGCAATTCTGTCGGCTGTGAATTCTGTGCGAACGGCTTTTGAACTAGAAGCTCCGGCGGATGCCATGGAGCAGGCGGGGCTTCTGGTTCTCGACGCAACTCCCAAATCCGCGGCGCCGTTCCTGGAAAGATTTGGCCGCCAGTACATTCAGCTTGGCAATGTAATGGAGTATCTGCCGGCGGACGCGCAGCAACATTTGATTCGACTGCTGGACAGCAGTGCAAAAGGCAAGTTCTCAAACCAGGCAGTACAACATTTACGGCATGCGCTGGACACTCCCGTGAACCGCAACAGCTATTCGCTGGCGCTGGGGAAATATCTTCTGGAACAGACTGACTTGCTAAAGAACGTCGCGGGACGAATGGGTGACATGGAGCCCGCGCGGCTGGCCCGTTCGATAAAAGACATGGTGAACCGGAGGCCGGCTGGATGACCTTTCTGGTCCTTCTGTTCCTCCTGCTGCTTTACGTTTTCGTCATGATGGGAATGCCGGGGAGATTGCCCCGGCCTGCCTGGTGGTTTGCCGCGGGAACGTGCGCGGCACTCTCGGGAGCGGTGGTGGTTGCCGTTCTGTTTTGGGGAGAAAACGCGAAAGGCGGGTCACAAATCGCCTGGATTGGTTTGGAAGGACGACGGGCCGAAGATGCGCTGACGTTGGGCGGGTCGCGGCATGGCGAGACGATCGGCTGGCCGTCCGGCAGCTTTTCCCCGGAAGTGAAGATCCTGAATTCCGGATCAGAAACCTTCGTCGAGGTAAAGGGCGGCGGCGGATTTGTGGCGTCCGACGCCGGGTTCGTGAATGGCGACCTGCTGACGGATGCGCCGCGTCAGGTGAAGGATCACCTCGTTACCGCGCATCGGGGCCTGCTGGGCGGCGTCAGACTGAACGTTCAGGATCCGAGCGGAGCCCAAGTCGCCTCGATCGAGCTCCGCGGGCGCGCCAGGGAGCGCGCGTATTCCCTACCTATCTATCTCACGGTGACGTTGGCTGAGATTCGTAAGAAGAATCCCGAGCAGGCGGCTTCGCTGGAGCGGTGGTCTGAGGGCGTTCGTGTCCTGGTGACGCGCCAGGAAGTCAGAGTGATCGCTTCCGAGCAGCCGGCCGTTCGCGCAAAGGTGTCTTTGCCCGGATCTCTACGCATCGTGTGGCCAGGACTCAGCCAGCCTTTGAAGGTGGAGCGGCGTCAGGATGGACGTCTGGCTCTGACGTTTCTGCCGCCGTGGCGGTTATCGAGTCCGCTGCCTACTGTAGCCAGTGGCTCAACGGATGCCTCCCATGTCACGTTGAAAAACGCTGCCTTGCCTGGGGACCAGGTGGTGCTGATACCGCTGGGGACCGGACTGCGGTCGTTCAGCTTCACTCTGCCGTTGCGGGGAGAAGTATTTCAGACGCGGACAGCGGCAAGCGCGAGTCCGTTTGCGAAGGTGCTGTCGGAGGATCTGGCGCATCTGGAGAATGTCTCGATGCGGGTGGCTGTAGTCCGTGATCTGCCGGGGCGTGGGACCATCGTGGTGGCGTTCCTCTGCGCGCTGCTGACGTTTTGTGCCGGGCTGTATCTGCTGCGGCCGCGGATTCGGGAGCGCGATGGCTGGGTGATGGCCGGTCTTGCGCTCTGCTGCTGGGTTCTGCTCTCGGTGCGCGTGCTTCTCGCTTTCCGATATGCCTGGAACCCCGCGTATCTCGACCAGCTTTCCTTTGATGGCGTAGCGTCCGCACTGCGGGCGCTTGCCGTGGTGCCGCCTATTCTGCTGCTCGCTGCACGGCTGCGCAGGGACAGGCTGGCGCGCTTTGCCGATGGTTGGGAAGAGGTGAAAGCGGGCGCCGGAAAGCTAGTGCTTGGCTATCTTGGCCTGCTGGCCCTCATCGCGATTGTCGAGACCTTTTTGGCTCATTCGTTATGGCCGAACGTGCAGGACCGGTTCGGCGGCTTTTCTCTCTCCTTGAGCTTGTTGTTCACGGCGGGTATTGTGACGCTGGCTTCATTGTGGGTCTTGGGCTTCGTCTACTTCCTCTATTTCTATGATCCGGAGCGCGAGGCGGGTCCTGAATTGGGACCGCGCCTGCAAGCCGCGCAGGGTTGGTTTTTCTTTCGCGCTATTGAAGTGAATGCGCTGGAACGTGGACCGGGTTTGTGGAAGCGCCTCGGGTTCGTGCTGAATGAAGATGACGAAGTGGAACACGAAGACGCGCGCACGCGTGCGGGAAAACTGGCGCGGATGCTGGGACTGCTGGCGATTATCAGCGCTGCGCTGCTGTTGGTCCTGAGCCTTCTTTCCGGCGGCACGGACAAGTTCATTCAAGAGGTGGTGGCTCCTTTTTTCATCTGCTGGATTCCGGCGGTGATCTGGCTGGCGGGCCGCTTGCGCTTCAAGCCCGACAGCCACGTCAGCCGGAGCAACGCGTGGTGGTGGGTGCCCTGGCTGGTGATGGGAGTGCTGCTGGTATTCGTGCCGGTCTTCCTGTTCCCGATTGTGCTGCGCGATGCGGGCGGCATTGTGGCGGCTGTGGCTTTCTTTACTCCCGTCGCGGCCATCCTGGTGGCCGGTGGACGTCCGCGCCGCCTGCAGATTGTTCCGGTCCTGGTGCTGCTTTTCGCCGTGGGCCTGGGATCCGTGGCTTATCTGAACCTCGACAGCTTTCCTTTTCTTCCGGGTGAGGCGAAGGTACGCCTGCTGCTGTTTAAGAAGGGCCTGGATGTACAAGGGCAACTGCCCACACTGCCGCTGCTGAAGAGCGACGCCTCGGGCACCGTTACAGTCCGGCAGGTGAGCCAGGGGATTCAGCATATCTGGGAAAACCGCGCCCTGTCGCACGAAGGCGGCTGGCTTGGTCTCTCGTTCGGAAAAGCGCCCGTTCGCCACTCCCAGATTCCGCAGCACACGCTGCAAGTGGATTCCACATTCAGCTTCTTCATCCTTGGGGAACACGGACTCGCCGGCGGACTGGCGCTGCTTTTGATCTACGCGGTTCCGCTTGTATTGGTGCTCTACAGCGCACGGGCGCACTTCGATCTGGGACACGGAGTGGCCGCGGTGATTTGCGGGGGACTCTTGATGGAGGCGCTGTCCCATGCGGCGATGAACGTGGGAGCGATGCCTTACACGGGGCGCGATCTGCCGCTGCTGGCGGTGAATTCGTTCACCGATCTGGTGCGCTGGACCCTGTTGTTCTCCATCGCCATGCGGGCCATTCAATGGAGGCTGCTGGAAGTGGACGAAGGGCCGGAATTGTTCCGCGGTTCTTCCTTGATCACGCCCCCGGCTTCGATTGCGTCGCCGACGGATCAACCAGCGGAACCATGGAGACGGTTCGCGCTTGCTGCTCTTGCACTATTTGCTCTGCCATTGCTGATCTTCTCTGCGACGGCCTGGACAGGCTATTCCGTGATAGCCGACCAATCGTTGGGACGGCCATTTCAATGGAGTGGCTTGTTCGCCGCGGTGCGCCAACTGGCAGACAAGGGAACGCTGACTTTCAATCGCCAGACCATGCGGCTGGAACTGACGGGGTCGGGTCCGGCGACCGGCGCGTCGCTCATCGAGCAGGAGATGGAGCGGTTCAACGCGTTAACGGATGCGGAAAAGCTGGAGGGCACGCTGGCGTCTTCCACGGAATATTTGCAGAAGCTGAAAGGCGTGAATAGCCTGGCGGGATTCGATAATCTGTTGCGCTGGCTGCGCGGCCGCGCAGAGAATCAATCGGCCGACCGGCGGCCTTCTCTTTTCATTCTGGATCCGGACCCGGTGAACGCCGATGAAGAGGGCTTGGTTCCGGTAACCGATTGGGGCTATCGGGTGCGGCCGAATCCGGCGTTCGGAACCTCGGTCAGTTTTCATGAACTGAAGCCGGGCGAGATCCCGACGGTTTCCTATCAGGACCAAGCCTCCGGCTCTTTTCTGGTTCACGGGCAAGGCTGGGACTTCCGGATGCCCGACCGGCAGGCATCGGTCAGGGAAGACAGGGTGATCACGCTGATGGAAGAGACTCATGCGGCGTTTCGCAAGCTGAGTGATAGCGACAGCGCCGCTAGTTGGGCCACTTTGAAGCTGAGAATGAAGCAACAGCGGGGCAAGCCCGCGGAATTTCCTTTCGGGGAGTTTCGCGTCACGTCGAAGGGCCTGACGTTTCGGCCGGCACTGAGCACCGCCCTGATTCATGGCGGCAACAAGCCGAAGCTGCTGCAGCGGCAGGCCGCCATCGTGCTCGCCTCGGGAGATCGCGTGGAGACTGCGGCCGTCATCGGGCTTAGCAAGCTGAAGCCATCTTTTTCGGTGGAGAAGACGGCGCACGGCGCTTTGGCCGGTCCGGCATGGGTGATGGGAAGCTGGGTGCCGGCCTACGATCCGGATCCGGCGCTGCCGTGGACTGTGAATCTTGCGAATGCTCTTCCTGAGGAGCACGCGCGCTGGAAGGACAAGAGGGCAGGCCGCTTCGGGACGCTGACGATCCGCAAGGAACTGCAAACCACTACGCAGGAGTTTGCGGCGCGGAAGGGCCGTGAACACTACCGGGACATACTACCGGCCACGCATGCCCGCGTGACGGCCCACCGGCGGCCGGACTTGGCGCAACTGCTTCCACCACGCGTGGCGATTACCGTGTTGAGCCTCCCTCTCGGCGAGGTGATGACGCTGGGAAGTTGGCCGCGGATGAATTCGGGCGAGGGCTGGGAATCGGGCGTAGGCGGGGACCTGGCGCCGCCTTACCGTTGGGTTGATGAGGAAGCGCCGAGGTCACTGAAGGTTCGTTATCAGGGCGACCGCAATTTCGATAAGCTGCCCGTAGGTTCCGCCAGCAAGCCGCTATGGGCGGCGGCGGTGCTGCAAATGTATCCTGGACTGCAGGACCGGCTGGCGGTGCGAGGTCCGGATTCGGAGAACCAGGTTTTCGGAATCGAGATACCAGGAAAGCCGTGGGTTGCCCATCCGCTGGGCGCGTTCAGCGGCCTCTCCACCTATCTGGAAGTATCGGACAACCGGTATCAGGTGCGGCTGGGATTTCTGGGAATTGCCAAGCCCGACCCAGCGAATCCGTCCGGTTTCGCGGAGCAGGGACGCTCGCCGTCCGTGGCTGAATCGATGAACAACGGTAAGGATCGCTGGGGGCAGTACCCGGTGTTCGATGAGGTGGACTTTCTGATCCAGCGCCCCGGCCAGATGCGTGGGCTGGAACAGAGTAAGCTGGCGGCCGAGTTGAAGCGGCTGTTCAGCATTGGAAGCGAGACGGGTGAGGTGTCACGCAGACGGTCGTTCTGGACGGGCGATGAACGTAATGACTGGGAAACCGGGCAGGCCACGCTGAGCCATGCGCTGGAGTATACGACGCCCGAGGCGGCGAACTTCGAATTCAATCGCATCCACGACCCGCGGCGGTACATTTCGGTGCTGCTGGGCGGGGCGACGAATCAATGGTCCAATGCCGATTTTGCGGGGGCCTTCGCGACGGCGGTTCTGGGCCGGCCTGTAGTGCCGCATGTGACGCGGCTGCAGCCGAATGAAATTCACGTGCGCGAAGGACGGGAGGAGAACTTCACGAATCCGCCAGCTTATTATGCGGGCTTGCAGAAGGTGGCCGACGGGGCGGCGGGTACAGCGACGGCGGCGTTGCGTTCGACGGGCGGCCTGGCGGTACTGAACAGCTTGAGCGGGCTGCAGCACTATGCAAAGACTGGAACGCTTGGCGCGGAAGGCGCATTCGGAAACGTTTCGCGTGTGGCGCTGGTGCTGGTGAGCCGGGACGGAAAAGGGAATGTGCGGCGCGGGCTGGCGATTTCCATGGTGGTGGAGCGGGCGACGGTGGGAACGGCGTCGAGGTGGCTTGGGGAATACCTGGTGGAGAATCAGGACCGGATTCGTTCGTATTTTGAAGCGCGGTAGGTGGATTCAGGTTCTAGTTCTCGCAAGGGAGTGGAGGTTCAAGTCCTCTCATCCGCACCAAAATAACTAAGCTACTCGCAAGACTTTGCGAGTACGGCTTCGACTCTGGGTTTCTCCCACTGTGACGACCTGTGCCCGAACGTGTGCCCAAGAAGCTAACGAGGGCTGCGATTCTTGGCGAGGTAGTGAATCAGCCGTTCCCGCTGCAAGATGACGGAATCGACATCGCTGGATTCCCAACCTTTCACCGAGCACTCCTGCAACAGGTCATCCGAGCACGCGATCAGGCTGCTGATGAATGGATCAGGGCTAAAGTCGAACTGGTGAATCACACTGGTTCCCGCAGCACGCCTTTCCATACACTCGGCTTGCCATGATTCTCGACGTTTGGCGAAGACGTGGACCACGTAGGGTCCGTCCATGAAGCGCACGTCAGCATTCCGCTTTCTACCATCAACGAGACCGACTACTTTCTCTAACCACCAACCCACGACCACTATCGGGAAATCGTTCCAATGCGGTTCTGGAAAAGCCAGTGTTCCAGATTCGCACCAGACTTGGCCGCAAATGCTTCCATGTCCTGAACGAGTAAGACAACCCGCTTGAACACGAAGTACGAAATTTGTTCCGATTTGCATCTGAACTTTCAGCTTATCGAATCTGTGGGGCTGCTTCGCAGCCGAGAAGCGTGCCGCTTCACGGTCTCGATAGAATTTGTTCTCTTCTTCATCTGCGGCTGGTAGGACGGCTTGAGACACGAACCCCTTAATGAAAAGGGATTCGCATCAAAACCTGCGTATTGGAGCCGCACGGAATCGGCACACTTCGTTTTAGCGTGTGCAGCATAACCAAGTTCTGATTCGCATGGGGTCGGACCATCGCACGATGCGTTCAGGTCCGGGCCCAACATTTTCGTGCTCGAATCAACGCCTTTGGAGAATGATTCCTCTTGTCGAAGTTCCCAAGCCTTCCAGCGTGGTCTCGATCCTCTCCAGTACCCTTCTTTTTACCGATCACTTTAGCCGCCTGCCAGCATGGAAACGCCAGAAGGAAGTCGGGTCCGGTTGCGTCCTTACAACACGACAGACTTTCGCCTGCATCACTATCTACACAAACTGAAATTTCCAGGGCGTCCCTGTCGGAACACCCCGAACGCACACCTGTGTCGTGTCCGGGCCCGGACGGAACACGCATATCTCAAGAGTGCGGTGTATCTTCACTGATTACGGGTGGCGTGTCTGCGACGAGGGCAAGCGCCACCGGGCGATCAACCTTGCGGAGCGACCTGTCAATACCTTTTCTAGGTGCTGATCGGTTGGATTGTTTGAAGCAACCCTTGCTCTTTGTTGCTGAATCTCCTGGGAGTGTTCCCGCCGGAGCCGCCCATCGCGTCGCCTTCCCGCCAGAACGGCGCACCGTAGCGCGGCACCTGTCTGCATATACAGGATTGCTGCCGAAACAGATGTCATCGGGAATCAGTTTGCGAAGTTCCGCAAAGAGCTGTTCCAGTTTTTCGAGGTTCGCCTCTGTTGACTCGAACTGACGGAGCGCGGCATCGATTGGGCTGTCGCTGATGGTGTACTAAGGCACACAGTTTAACGCATGAGCTTCCATTGGAACATCTTTTTTTAAGCCGTCCTTGCGCGTCCATACGTAACGCGGAGCGTTAGGGATGGTGTCTCTTGAATCACTTTCTTTTTTCTATGGTTCGTCCGGTGACAAGCCCAAGATACTTTGCACATCACGCGCAGTATGAAGCACACGGACGATCTGTAGCGGCTTTGCTTCGTGCCGATAAACGATTAGGTACGAATAGACCAGCAAGAACCGGTGTCTCTTGTCTGCCAACTCCTCACGCCAGTGACCAACCTCCGGATTTTTCGCGAGCTTGATCATTGCCGATTCTAAAGCATCCAGAACGCGGTCGGCGGCTTCGATGCTATCGTTGGCGATGTAGTCCCAGATGTCGTTGACATCCCGCTTTGCGGTTGGTGTAAGGACGTACCGCTTCATTCCTTGGCGCGTTTCCGTTCGGCGCTACGTTTGCGGATTGCTGAAAATGTTTCTTCGCCGTCAACAAACTCGCCGCGGTCGGCCTCGGCGCTTCCAATGGCGATCGACTTGCGAAGTTCGGCAAGTCGCAGTTGCTTCAGTTCTTCCTTCTCCTTGAGCAACCGTAAACCCTCCCGCAGTATTTCACTTTGGGTCTGGTAGTGGCCGGACTTGAGGAGATCGGCAACGAACTGATCAAACACGGTTCCGAGATTCACGTTCATACAGGTACGATAACACGATTAACAACAGCTGTCAGTTGTTGACAGTGCAAATATAACTCACTTTTTATCAGTCCCTTGGGATTGCTTCTGCTCCGGTCGTCTGCAGAGAACTGCCCAATATGAGGGAAAGTGGATTACTGGCAGGGCGATACTCCCGTTCGATCTCGGCCATGCGTAAGCCGGCGAATGCGCCGATGGCCAGAAAACCGAGAACGTCGGGTACATGTTCCTGCGCCGCGTTCAGAAGAGCGTTTATTTATCTTCGGGAGCGTCGCCCACAACTTTCGCTTTTCAATCGCCATGACTGGATGGCTCTGCACATAGCCGCCTGCAAGCGCATACGAAAACAAGCTACACAAGATGGTGCGATAGTTGTTCTGGCTCTGCGGCGCCAAGCCCAGGGCCGGAAATCCATTGGTCGATCTCGCGGGCGGTGATGGTCGCGGCATTCTGTTCGCCGACCGCGTCCTGAAAGCGTCTTAGTGCTTGTTCTGGAAACCAACATTTCGGGATGAGCGCGTTCACGATACAGCGGACTATGATGCCGCCCTACGCTATTACAATTGCAAAGGCGTCACCAGTTTTGTCGCAACGTCTTTGTTGAATCAAGCCGCAGGTGTATTGCACGATGATCGCCGGCGACTACGCGCGCAAGTGGTGGAGGAGGTGAAGTCGGGACACTCCAGAAAACTCTGTCAAGTGGCTTCAGATTCTAGCGAGGCTCCGCCTCAGACCGACGAGTTGTATTCGGTTTGACCCGTAGTTG
>JBDUEM010000021.1:0-46299 GCA_040002435.1 Bryobacteraceae bacterium | reverse complement strand
GTTCTCGATGCCGGCAGACTGCCAGCAGGGTTCGCTATCGGTGGAGGGCAACGTGATAGCCAAATATGAAAAACGGCGCGACCCTGGAAAGTTCGTCGCGGCCAAAATAAATCTCCAACCGGCTGCGCGGTTCAAAGTTGAGGTGCGGACTTCGAGGGGTTCGGCGCTGGCAACCAAGTACCTTGACACCAAAGCGGCGCCCGTATCGGCTCCGAAGCCGGTAGAGGACGTAGTGTATACAGCGGGGGGCGACGTTCTCGCTCCTCACGTGGTCTCAATCGGAGCCGGCGAGTACACCGAACAGGCCCGCAGCGCGAAGGTCGAAGGCGTGGTGGCGGTGGAAGTCATCGTGGGCCGGGACGGTAAGCTGCGGAACCCCTCGGTGGTTCACGGGCTTGGTTCGGGTCTCGATCAGAAAGCTGTGGAAGCGGTGATGGCGGCGAACATTCGTCCGGGGACTAAGGGCGGGCAGCCCGTCGCGGTGCGGCACCGGGTCGATGTCGAGTTCAAGATGCCGGTTACAGCGGCGGTTGCCTCTCCAGGTGATTCCGGATTCGACGTTGTGCATGAACACCTACTTGGTGTCATTGGCCAGGGGTGTAGCGGGCGGCTGACCTTCGCCGGTAACACGATGCGCTTTGAATCTGCCAAGCATCCCCGGAAGTTTAGCAAGGACGATGTCTACACACTGGATTTACCGGGGCCAGGAGTCATTGACACGGATCGAAAGCGCTGGAAATTTCATGCGGATGGCGAATCGAAGCGGACGCGGCAGGAGCGCAACGCAGCCCTTACCAAGGCAATGGAACAGTGGTTCTACGGGAAGTAGTGCACGCACTGGCGATGTTCACGGTTTGAAGTCGAGAATGACCTTTCCGCCATGAAACTTGTAAATCAGGGTCAGATCCTTCACCTTGGGCGGCTTTCCATCGAACAGAAAGTACAGCAGGCCCGAATCCGGATCGTTGGTTTCCTTCTCCGGCAGCACCTTCTCCTTCAGAACCTTTAGCAGCGGATTATCAGCCTCGCCAGTATCGGTCTGCACAGTGGTCTTGGCCTCGGTGGTGCTGGCTGCATTGCCAACCCCTCCACCACCCATTCTGCCGATCCCGGGGATGCCGAAGGACGGACCATTGCTCACACCGCCGGATCCCGCGACACCCTGAGTACTGACCACGATTCCGCCGCGCCCGGCAATTTGACCCGGTTCGAGAGGCTGCGACTTTTGGCCGTCGCGGCTCAACAGCAAGGTGAAATCATCCCGGAAAATCTGCACCTGGCTGTCCCCTTTCGGTGACACCTTGACGTTCACGATGATGAGCGCAAGTCCTGGATCCATGCCTAGGGCCTGTATGACGGCCTCTTTGTCTACCAGAACATTTGCGGTAATATCGAGCACATCGTTGCCGCCCCGCACCGGGCCTGTGGGCTTCTTCTTCTCCGCGGCCAATAATACGCCACAAAACAGGAGACACACACCGAACCTTCGGAGACGCATTTGTACCCTCGTCCGTATTATAGCCAACAGGCTCTCCGTCACCCGCTGCTAGTCGCCTGTTGCAGACCTACGCCGTCTGCTTGGAACGATGGCTTTCGAGAAAAGCCTTAGCCACGGACTTGCCATGCTCATAGGCTGTCTCGTAAGCTGCTTTGCGTTCATCGCGCGAATAGCCATACCCAATCCGGTACAGCCGTTCGAGTGACAACCCGACTACGTAAGTCCCGGCGTAGGCGACTGCCGCCTTTGGAATCAACCCTCCGCCCATGGGAATGTGTCCTACCAGTTCGCGGGCAAGCGCGCGCCAGCCGAACGCTCCGGCAACCAGGGACGCCATTTCGGCGCGCTGTTCGCGGTAGCCGATCTCCCGGTCGCTGGCCCCGGCAATCTGGAACGCCATGCGGACCTGGTTCATTGTCAGGAATGCCGTATCGGAGGCAAACTCGCCGACTGCCCAGGGCAGCGAAATAAACGGCAGAATCGAAGGAATCGCGGTGGCCAGCGAAAAGAGGGCATTCTCCTTCGATACTGCTTTGATGATCTCGCTCACTACGGGCGCACGGAAAGGATAGAGATGGCGGGCCAGAGAGAGATTCAGATCTGGATGTTTCTGCATGATCTGCCAAACCACGCGGTTCGGGTTGTCGGGGTAATACACAAATCCACTGCGCGGATGAGAAATCCCTTCCTCATAAACTTCCAATACGGATGTCAGAGCAGAGTCCCCTGTGCGCTGCAGCACGTGGCGCAGTTCACCCCGCTTCATGGGCGTGATTTCGGGCGGCGCAAAAAAGCTCTCCATCTCTTCATACATAGGTGTACTCGAGGCGTAAAGGGTAATGGAAACCGGTCTTTCCGTGATTTCACGGACTTCCTGCGGATCCAGATTCGATATGGCCTCGCGGAGTTGCTTAAACATTTTTGTTCCCATCATAGTTTTTATTCTCCGTTATGCTGCGCCGGATGCCCCACGCAACCGAAACATCACTTGCAGATTGTGACGCCAATCCATGGAGACGCCCATCCTTTCGACGTCAATAGCAGGAGAGAAGTATCCAAGGATTGTCTCGCTGCTGGGGTGAAAGTTAAGCGCGGGTGCCACCAGCAACAGGCGCGGGGCGCGATGCACCAGGGTTATCCCGGGAAAATAGCCGGCCGTCGTGAACTCCCCCCGATCGACATGCCATTTCACTCGCATCCAATAGTCCAGCGCCTGCAGCGGCAGATGAATGTCTTCCGTGGCCTTAAGCTCAATAATTGCAAGGCGCCCGTTCCGCTCCGCGGCCAGAAGATCAATTACGCCTCGTTCGCCGCCCGCAAATGCCGGAACTTGGCCATAAATCGGGGAGAGCTCTAAGGCTGCGTCCAACTCCTGCACCGCCTTCCGTACTTGAGATTCCAGCCATTGTTCCGGATGGGACTGGTACAACAAACTGCGTTTCTCAGGATTCAGGCTGTTTCGAACGCCAGCGAGTTGCCTGGCAAGTGCCTCGATCTCCGTCACATTAGAGGCATTCACCGCGTGTTTCGTTTCCAGTCCGAAGACAAACGCCTCGCCGGTTCGCCGTGCAAATTCCAGTCCCCTCACGCGAAGGCTAAGGGAACCATCCGGCCCTGCAATGGATTCGACTCCCGGAATGCGGCACACCTCTTGCAACCAACGCCCGGCCGGGTCATCGGCAACCGGCGCCAACCAGTCCCGATGCGTCGGCAAGCGGGTGTCCAGGTTCCCATAGTCCTGCAGGTCGATTCTCTGCTCATACCCTTCCTGCGAGTAAATATAGAGGCTGAAGTGGGCCTTTGCATTGTCCAGCCAAAGCAGCCGCAGACACGTGGTTCGTTCCTGCCCGGCCGGAAGAAAAAGCACCAGCCCGGTGACTTTGATCTTTCGCTCCCGCTTGCGAAGATACTCCAGCCAGATCAGGCCGAAGCTGAGAATACCGCTGCAGTCGGCCGCTTCGGCGGAAGCACCGATCGCCGCGATTCCGGCGGGGCCTTTTTTCAGAAATGCGCGGGGATAGACCGGCGACAGACTGTGCTGCAAGTCCTGCTCGGTGGTCAGGTCGGATAATGTCCAGCCGGGGAAATTGCGCGACAGGGACCTGCCGAATGCCTCGCGGTAGTGCAGGCGGGAACCGCGTTTGCTTGCGGACTGACTCTGTGGCCGCGCCAGATCCAGCAGCTGCATGGTGCCGGTGCGCTTCCCGAAATGCTCGACAAGCAGATCCAGTCTGCCGGCCTTCTCGGCGGCAACACCCGTGACTTTACGCACCACATTGCGGTCTTTGTTCCAGGCTTGCAGCGTCAGGCGGCCGTTCAGAAATTCGACGTGACAGGAATCGCTGGTCAGGGCAATCTGGCCTTCACCGGGCTCAATCAGCACAGGCGTCCTGCTGGCCGCGAGGAAGCGCTGGATTGCCGCATGGGCTTCCTTCGCGCCTGCGGTTTGCATCTGCCCTCTATTATAGGATTGATGTCCGATATGAAGATCCGGCTCGACGCGGTGGAAGAGCGCATTCAACGAGCGGTCGAGCGCTGCGGCCGCAGGCGCGGCGACATCACACTCATCGCTGTAACCAAGATATTTCCGGCCTCTGTGGTTCGCGAGGCCTACGGGCTGGGACTTCGCGCATTCGGGGAAAATTACGTGCAGGAGTTTCAGGGCAAAGCGCCGGAACTTTCTGACCTTGCAGAGGCCCGGTTTCACCTCATTGGCCATCTGCAGTCGAACAAATCGAAGGTCGCCTCAGAGCTGTTCGACGTGATCCAGACTGTGGACACGGCGAAGCTGGCGCAGCGTCTGGATGCGGCCGGGAAAGCGATGGACGTGTTTCTGGAAGTGAAGCTCTCGCCCGAGGATTCCAAGAGCGGCGTTCTGCCGGCGGAGCTTCCAGCGCTGATTGATTCCGTGCGGCAGTGCTCGCGGCTGCGTCTGACCGGCCTGATGACGATGCCGCCCTGGTGCGACGATGCCGAACCGACGCGGCCCTATTTCCGGCGGCTTTGCGAACTGGCTACGGAGCACGGCCTGACGGCTCTCTCGATGGGGATGTCGCACGATTTCGAGGTCGCCATTGAAGAGGGCGCCACTCACATCCGTGTAGGTACCGCTCTGTTTGGACGCCGAAAGAAGCCGTGAAAGTTGGCTACTATTCCCCTCTTCCACCGGCACGCACCGGAGTTGCCGATTACGCGGCGACACTTCTCGGCGCCCTGCAGAAGCTGGGAGAAGTGGACGCGGCATCTCCCCGGAACGCCACGGTGAATCTTTACCAGTTGGGGAACAATCAATTGCATCGCGAGATCTATGAGCGGGCCATCGCCGAGCCAGGCGTAGTGGTTCTTCATGATGCCGTGCTGCAACATTTCTTCCTCGGATCGCTGACCGAGCAGCAGTATGTCGACGAGTTTGCCTACAACTACGGGGAATGGACCCGGGACCAGGCGGCTGATCTGTGGCAGCGCCGGGCGGCCTCCGGCGCTGACGTGGAATACTTCCGCTATCCCATGCTGCGGCGGATTGCGGAGAGATCCCGCGCCATCATTGTCCACAACCCGGCCGCGGCGGAAATGGTGAGGGCGCATTGCGCCGATGCCAGGATTGTAGAGATTCCCCATCTGTTTGAGCCTCCGGCGTTGCAGGTGGAGCCGGCTGCCCAGGGTCCGTTCCTGTTCGGTGTCTTTGGCCACTTGCGCGAATCCAAGCGCATCCTGCCCCTGTTGCGCGCCTACCGGCAGGTCCGCCGGCAAACGGAAAACGTCGGACTGCTGGTAGCCGGAGAATGCGTCTCTTCAGATCTTTCCCGCGCCATGGCTCCTCTACTGGATCAACCGGGAATTATCAGAATCGGGTTCACCGCCGAGACCGATTTCTGGCACAATGCCTACAGCGTGGATGCCTGCGTGAACCTGCGTTATCCGGCCGCCGGAGAAACCTCGGGGATCGCCATACGTCTGATGGGTATAAGTAAACCGGTGTTAGTTACCCGCGCCCTGGAGACGTCGCGCTTCCCGGAAACCGCATGCCTGCGTGTGGATGCAGGTTCGGCCGAGGAGGATATGCTGTCCGCGTTCCTGCTCTGGCTCAGCCGTTCTCCGGACCATGCGCGACGCATTGGAGCGGCCGCGGCGGCCCACATCCGGGAGTTTCATGGTTTGGATCGAGTGGCGGCCCGGTATTGGGCGACGTTGCTGAACGCTTCGACTTGAAGGATGATGTGTTTATGAGAAAGGGTGTACCGTTGGCCCTGCTGGTGTGTGCACTGAGCATCGCCCTCTCTCTCAGGCTGCACGGCGCAGCTAATCGAAACGCTCCTTCCGTCTCTAACGAAGACGTCTGGTTGATGAAGATCCCGATGCGAGACGGAGTACGGCTGAGCGCGCGCTTATTCAGACCGGCGGGCGCCGGCAAGCTGCCTACCATCCTCATCCGGACGCCTTATGGTAAGGACACTGATTCCGCCTCGAGTTATCGCGGGTTTCTGAAACGCGGTTACAACATCGTGGTGCAGGATGTACGCGGCCGCTATGGCTCGGAGGGATCGTTTCGCCCGCTCGAACAGGAGTCGGGTGACGGCAACGATACGCTCAATTGGATCGCGCGCCAGAACTGGTCTAACGGCGATATCGGGATGATCGGCGGCTCCTACCGCGGCATCGTTCAATGGAAAGCGGCCATCGTGAACAATCCGCACCTGAAGGCGATCTTTCCGGTAGTTTCGGGCTCCGATGAGTACCGGGACAGGTTCTATTCGCCCGGAGGCGTGATGAAGCTGGGCCACCGGCTGCTGTGGATGGCCGAAAATCTCCGCGCGCCGTCCTTTTCGACGCCGAGCTTTGCGGAATACGTCCGCCATCTTCCGCTGCGCACCATCGACTCAGCCACAACCGGCCATTCGGTCGAGTTTTTTCAGGAGGCGTTGAACCACCCCAACCTGGACGCCTACTGGAATGCGCTGAGCACACGAGAGCACCTGGATCGGGTCCGGATACCCGCCTTTATTGTTGGTGGCTGGTACGACAATTACGCGCAGAGCGACCTGGAAACATATTCCATTCTTGCCAAGAGAACTTCCGCGAACCGGATTGTGATCGGGCCGTGGCCGCACGACATGTCCATCAAGTTCGCCGACATCGATCTTGGGAAGGATTCCGGAGCGCCCATCCGTACTTACCAGTTAGAGTGGTTCGACCACTGGTTGAAACTGCCGCAACCGGCCCCGGAGTTCCGGCAGCCGCCCGTGCACATCTTCGTAATGGGCTCGAACAAATGGCGCGACGAGCGCGAATGGCCGTTGGCACGGACCCGCTATACGCCGCTCTACTTATCCGGAAAAGGAAACGCAAACACAGCGAAGGGCGATGGCCTGCTGACCGGCGAGCCGCATAAATACGATTTGCCGGACGATTTTGCCTATGATCCGCGGAACCCTGTACCTACCAACGGAGGCGCCATCTGTTGCAATCCACGAATTTTCCCGTGGGGGCCGAAGGATCAATCCGAAGTGGAAGCGCGGGACGACGTGCTTGTCTTCTCCACTCCGCCGCTGAAGCAGGACCTGGAAGTCACGGGGCCGATTCGCGTGGTGCTCTATGCGTCCACGTCGCAACCAGACACGGATTTCACCGCGAAGCTGGTGGATGTGCTCCCCAGTGGCGTTCCCCACAATTTGACGGACGGTGCGCTGCGGCTGCGATACCGGAACTCCCTGGACCAACCTGTGCTGGCGCACCCCGGAGAGATTTACCAAATCAGTATCGATACGGGCGTGACGAGCAACGTTTTCCGCGCCGGGCACAAGATACGGGTCGAGATTTCGAGCAGCAATTTCCCGCGCTTTGACCGCAACCCCAACACAGGCGGCACGATTGCGGATGAAAAAGAGTTGCGGGTGGCTAACCAGCGCATCTACCACGGGAAACAATATCCTTCATATTTGCTTCTGCCGGTGATTCCTTGATTGACTTTGTCTAGCGGAACGCGGTATTCCTGGAATGAACCCTCAGCTTGAGGCGCGGTAGCCAAGTGGTAAGGCAGGGGTCTGCAAAACCCCCATCGTCGGTTCAAATCCGACCCGTGCCTCCAAATAACATTGCTTCTTTCTCAAACTCCGGCGCGGTAGCCAAGTGGTAAGGCAGAGGCCTGCAAAGCCTTTATCCGGCGGTTCGATCCCGCCCCGCGCCTCCAAAATAATTACAGGCTAGTGCACATCGTCAAGGCTACCGAAGGAGTTGGTACCTACCGTTTCCTCGCCTTCGTAAAGACTGACATGTTCCTGGCAGGGCACGCAATACTTGGCCCAGGGAAGCACCTGCAGACGGCGCGGCGGAATCGGCTGGTCGCAACGAGTACATATCCCGTACTCTCCCTCCCGCAGCCGGTCGAGCGCCGCATTCAGCAAACGGAGTTTTTCATATTCCAGATTGTTCAATCGCAGCGAGACGAACTCATCGTTAGACACCTGCGCCTGGTCCTCTTCGCCGAGGCGCCCGTCGCCCGCACCAGCTCCGGGCTTGTAACCAAGGCTCGCCAACACGTTCGCCTTTTCGTTGAGCAATAGTAGTTGATAAGATTCCGTTTGCATCTGCCTTACATCCTTGCTTCTATGTGCTAAAGCAGGCGAAAATTTCTCTGGGAAACTTTGCGGCTATTCGGGGGGAACCAATGCGGCTAGATTTTCCAGAATCTGCCGTTCGTCGGGCGAATAGCGATTGTGAAACGCTTCGCTATTCATCCGCTCGCTGCGCTCCGGTTCCGCCATGGACCGGAGCCGGCGGAGTTCCTGTTGAACGGGTTTCCGGCGGTCGTCCGGAAGGTTGTTGAACTGTCGAAACGTCTTCCTGACTGCTTCCTGTCTTTCGGGCGGCATACTTTGGAAAGTCTCGGTTTGCGCGCGGAGGCGTTCCTTCTGTGCAGCAGGAAGCTGGTTGTATCTCTCCAGCCGGTCTTCCAGAATGGCGCGGCGCTCGGGAGACAACTTTGCCAGAGCCCGCTGCCGCTGTTCCGGTGTCATCCTGCTCAACCGGTCGACTGCGTTGAGCCTGGCGCGCGGCGGATGCAGTGTATTCGGTTTCTTCGACTGGGCGACAATCAGCCCTGGCACCAGAAGGAAGATGGCCAGGAGCGGAATTGTGCGAAACGAAGCCATTTAGCTTTTTGCTGAGGCCGGCGCGAGCTGTTTAAACATCTCGATGTCGTCGAGCGTCATCTCAATCTGTTCCAGGTCGGAACTTTCGATCTTAACCTGCGGGGTCGAAGGAACCAAAGGAGCGAAATACAATATCGCGGCAACGGCAATGGTGGCCACACCGGCCGCTGCGAAGGGAATTATCGGACCGAACCCACCAGTGGGCCAAATGCTGCGGTGCCAAAACCTGGTCCACCAACCGCTTTCCTCGTATTTGTCGATTTGCGCGTACAGCTTCCGGTCAAAGTCCACCGGTACCGGCATCGGCTCCCATAGATCGAGGGCGTCCCAGGTGGATTGCTGCGCGCGGGAAAAGGCACGGCAGTCCCTGCATGATTCCAGATGATTTTCCAACAGCGCCGCTGCCTCCGGCGACAACCTCTCGGCGCAATAATCGAGAAGCAACTCAGGCTCTTCGTTCGTCTTCATCGGACACCGCATACTTTCCGCCCTTCACGCTATGTGCGCAAGTCGCAACCGCAGCGACTCATACGCCCGAAACAGCAGAGACTTTACCGCGGATTCTGAACATTGCAATATCTTAGCGATTTGAGAATACTCCATTTCGTGGTACTTATGCATGACAACCGCGGCGCGCTGTTTGGAAGGCAGCGCCTCAATCGCCCGGCGAACCTCCTGCAACCGGACATTGCCCACCAGCGTTTGTTCCACTGTCGGACGCAGATCGGCTACCTGCAGTCCGATTCCTTGCTGCGAATCGTCGTCCAGCCGCTCTTGATTTTTCTCGTTTTTCCGGTCGCGAATCCAGTTCAACGCCAGATGGGCAGCGATGCGGAACAGCCACGTCGTGAATTTTGCGGTTGGCTCATATGATGCGCGCGAGCGATAGACGCGGAGAAATACTTCCTGCGCCAGCTCTTCGGCGACCGCCCGGTTCAGCACCATGCGATACACAAAGTGAATGACCGGACCCCGATGACGTTCCAGCAGCAAGCCGAAGCTGACGGAGTCTCCGTCCCGAACCCGGAGCATCAATTCGGCATCTTGTTCCAAGGCAAAGGCCGACGTCATACCTGTACCAACACAAGCATCTAGCGAAGGTTGCGGGTGTCAGGCGGCGAAATCAGTTTCACTCCCGTTTTAACGATCGTTCCATGAGTTCCCGGATTGCGTCTTGCGGAGACCGTCCGGCACGTAAGACGCCGTACATTTGCTCCGTGATCGGCATCTCGATTCCGTATCTCTTGGATAGATCGACTGCAGCGTAGGTTGTTTCTACTCCTTCGGCCACCATTTTGGTTCCACCCAGGATCTCCTCCAAGGTAAGGCCCTCCGCCAGACCGATTCCAACCTTTCGATTCCGGCTCAGCTCACCGTTGCAGGTCAACACCAGATCGCCTAGTCCGGCCAACCCGGACAGCGTCCGCGGATCTCCTCCCATGGCAACCGCGAGGCGCGAGATTTCGGCCAGGCCGCGGGTAATCAGGGCAGCCACCGTGTTGCTGCCCAGCCCCAGGCCCTGGCAGATTCCGGCGCCGATGGCGATCACGTTCTTGAGCGCGGCGCCAAGCTCCACGCCGATGGGGTCCGTATTGGTATAGAGCCGGAACGTGGGCCCTGAGAATGCAGCCTGGATCAATGCCGCGAACTCCTCGTCTTCCGAGGCGATCACTACCGCGGTGGGTTGTCCCGCTGCGACTTCCTTCGCAAACGTAGGACCGGAGAGGACCGCAATATTGGGTTCGTTTCGCAGCGGGATGACACTGCGAATGACTTCCGACATGCGCATGAGCGAGTCGTTCTCAATGCCCTTGGTGGCACTGACAAAGGACGTTTGCGGAGACAGGTACGGCAGGGCCTGCGTAAATACGTGGCGCAGGTGATGGGAGGGTACGACGCCGAGGACTACAGCCGCATTTGCCGAGGCGGCCTGAAGATCAGGGGTAGGCTGGACGTTCTCAGGAAGCGGGAAACCGGGGAGATAAAGACCGTTTTCGCGGGTCACGGTCATCTGCGCCGCCAGTTCGCTTTCGTGCACCCAAAGTCGGACGGTTTCAAAGCGAGGCGCCAGGACGATGGAAAGCGCCGTACCCCAGCTTCCCGCTCCCAAAACGGTGAGCTGTTTCATGCCCGGCGGCCGCCGAACGAAAAGACATTTTCATTGCCCGCTCGAATGCGCTGCAGGTTCGATTTATGCCGCACCACGATGAAAACTGCCGCAACGACGGAAGCCACCAGGACCGGCAGAGGCGGATGGTCGATGAGGAAAACAGCGAGAGGAAAGCAAGCTGCGCCCACAACCGAGGCTAGCGAAATATAGCGCGAGGCAGCAACGATGGATAGGAACAGGATGAGCGTGGCCAGCAATGGAAGAGGAGTGAGATAAAGAAAAGCGCCGGCAAAGCTTGCCACCGCTTTGCCGCCATGGAAGTTCAGGAAAACCGGATAGGCGTGGCCCGCCATAACGGCCAGGGCTGCCGCGCTTGTCCACTCGGGTGATCCGTTTGTGACACGATCCGTAACCCAGACTGCAAGAAGCCCTTTCCCGATATCGAGTAGCAGCGTGACAATTCCCGCCGCCCGGCCCGTGGTGCGCAATACATTAGTCGCACCGATGTTACCGCTTCCCATGGACCTTACATCTGCCCCGCTCTTCATCTTTACCAACAAATAGCCAAAGGGAATCGCGCCGATGAGGTACGCGGCGCCAAGCAACAGGAGAGGAGTCATTTTCTAGTTAGCGGAAAGTCTGCAAGATGAGTATAGACCGAACCGGCGGGCCCCCGGCAACTATGGAAGAGGTGAAACTTGGCCGCTGTGAACGTGCCGAAATCCACGGATGGGAGGGCGGCTATGGCGTTCTTCAATTCCACAACAGGGTGCGCCTCTTTGATGCGCGCCAGCGTGATGTGCGGGAAGAACGGGCGCGGATCGGCAGGCAGACCCAGGTTGAGCAGTTCCTCGCTAATGGCTTTTGACAACTGCGCCAGCGCGTCCGGCGGACGTACGGCAGCGAACAGAAGGGAGGGATGGTGAGGATTGGGCAGCCAGCCCAGGCCGTTGACTGAGACGTCGATTGGTTCGTGCGGGGTCATTGCACGCAGCTTATCAATCAGTTCCTGAGCGCGATCTTCCGGCCATTCCCCGATGAAACGGGTGGTGATGTGAAGGTTATAGACCGGCGACCACTTAATCTGCGCCTTTGGGCGAAGGTGGTCCAACAGGCGTGAAAGGTGGTTGATCACCTCCGGACAGATGGAAATGCCTGTAAAAAGCCGCATCGGCGATTCTCCCTCTCTGAGCTTAGCAGTATGGATTGAGGCGTGTTATATTGGAAATTCGCACGAAATGGGCTCGTAGCTCAGTTGGTTAGAGCGCTTCCTTGACACGGAAGAGGTCGGATGTTCGAGTCATCTCGAGCCCACCATTTCAGCCCGATCCCCACCTTTCAATTTCCCGCGCCGATCTCCAATTCCGGTTGCAATGGACGTCTTCTCGCAGTAGATTAAGGAAAGTCGCTTCCATTGTGGTCTGAATGAAGGAGAGTGCCTATGTGCAGGCTCCCTGCAGGTAACTCGCAGACAAGGGCTTTGTATCTCGCCCTTACGATGTTGAATGGCGCCCCCGAGCGTTCGCCTTCAGCCAGAACGTAAATCACTCCATGTCGATCCGGACGCGCCCTTCGTGCGTCTTCCATATTTCCAGCAAGGAGGATGAAATTCATGTTGATCAGATTCCTAGCCGTTTTGTTCAGCGCCAGCATGCTGTTTGCGCAGATCGACACCGGCGCAATAGTGGGAACCGTTCGGGACTCCAGCGGAGCGGCGGTAGTGAAAGCCACCATCACGCTCACGAATGCAGCCACTGGCGTGGTGCAAACCACCACCTCCAACGAAGCCGGCCAGTATCAGTTCAGCGCGGTGCTGCCGGGCAACTATTCGGTCAAGGGCAGCGCCCCGGGCTTCGCAACACAGGTTCAGAAAGATATTGAGATCCATGTGCAGTCGCGGCCTTCGGTCGATTTCACGTTGAGCGTTGGCGAAGTCACGCAAGTGCTGGAAGTCCAGGCGACAACGCAACTGCTGCAAACGCAATCGGCGGACGTCGGCGGTGTGGTGCAGGAGCGGCAGATTCGCGATCTGCCTCTCAACGGCAGGCGCTATGCTGATCTCGCCCTGCTGGAACCCGGTGTCCAGAAGAATTTGACGAATCAGAACAATCAGGCGCCGGACCGGTTCAGCTCCAACGGCAACCTGGAGACGCAGAACTATTTCTCCCTTGACGGGGTGGACAACAACTCCGGCTCTTCCAATCTGCAGGAAGGTTCCGTGCAGGTGGTTCAGCCGCCGCCGGATGCGCTGCAGGAATTCCGGGTACAGACCAGAACGTACTCTGCCGAATTCGGCACGTCCGCCGGCGCGGTAATCAATGCGTCGTTGAAGAGCGGCACGAATGACTTTCATGGGGCGCTATGGGAGTTCCTGCGCAACAGCAAGCTCGATGCGAACACGTTCTTCAACAACGCCGGCGGTGTGAAGCGCGGCCAGTTCATCCAAAACCAGTACGGCGGAATCATCGGCGGGCCCATCATCAAGAACCGCACTTTCTTCTTCTTTGACGGACAGAGGTTCTCCAGCCGGAAAGCGACCACTGTAAATTCGACAGTGCCTACTCCGCTGATGAAGCAGGGGAATTTCACTGAGCTATCGCCAACTCTCGCCGATTCGAAGGTCAATGGACAAGCCGGCTGTATCACGGGCAATATCATCAGCAGATCCTGCCTCGATCCGGTGGGATTGAAACTGATCGCGCTGTATCCTGACCCCAACATTCCGTCGGCTGTCGCGCGGCTGGGCCTGGCGAAGAGCTGGACCGGCGCGCCGAATTATCAGTATCAATATTCGGTGCCAAACGATACCTATTCCTACGATGTGCGGATCGACCACAGCTTCAACCAGAACAACCGCATCTTCGGGCGGTACAGTAATTTCACCGTAGACAGACAGGATCCGCCATGGACGAGCAATCCGATCGCAGGTAACGGCAACTTTGCTACGCAGTACAGGATTCGCGGCAAGTCAGTGGCCCTTGCGTGGACCGACGTTTTGTCCGCCTCGGCATTGAACGAACTGCGCGGTGGTTTCAACAGGGACTACGCGCACAGCGATCCGATCGGCCTTGACCTCGGCAAGTCCACCGCGGCGGATTACGGTTTAACAGGGATTCCCGTGAGCCCGAACGCCGCCGGAATTCCACCCATCAACATCACAGGTTTACAGCGGCTAGGCTCATCGCCGTGGCGGCCCCAGTTTCAGGTGGCACAGGTTTGGCAATTGCTGGACACCCTGAGTTGGCTGAAGGGTGACCATAGCTTCAAGTTCGGCTATGAGCACAGGCACACCAGTGATAACTTTTTGGACATTCAGTCGCTACAGGGGCAGATTACGTCCAGCGGTATCTACACCGGTAACAGCGGGCTGGGCGTGCCGGACTTCCTGCTGGGTGACGTCAGCACCGCGGCCTTTGCTACGCCGACCGTGGTTCATAACTATGTCTACGCGAACAATTTCTTTGCCCAGGATACATGGCGCATCCGCAAGAATCTGACCATCAATTACGGGCTGCGCTACGAGCTGTTCTCACCGATTTTGAATCATGGCAATTCGCTTTCGAATTTCACGGCGGCGAATGGTGGCGGCTTCGTCACCGCGAAAGATGGCGACTTGTTCTCCCGCGCTTTGGTTCATCCGGATCGTAACGACTTTGCCCCGCGCATCGGGTTCAGTTATCAGCCGATGGCGAGGGTGGTCCTGCGCGGCGGCTACGGCGCCTTCTATCAACACGGAGTGCGCATCGGATCGGAATCGATGCTTGGGTTGAACCCGCCGTTTGTGATTGATGGATCGTTGGCCCAAACAAACGGCAGTACAACGCCGGCGTTCCTTCTCAAAGACGGCTTTCCGGCCAGCCAGTTCACCCCGGCGCTGGTGGATCTGACGAAACTGCAGGTTCGGGCGCAGGATCCGAATCAGCGAACCGGTTATGTGAATCAGATGAGCTTTGGTCCGCAGGTGCAGCTTACCGAGAGCACCACGCTGGATGTTTCCTGGGTGGGAAACTTTGGAAGGAAGATGAACCGGCTGCGAAATTATAATCAGGGTAGGGTCACTGGTTTTAGTGCGACCGGCGCTCCATTGACAGTGTTCCCGTTCGCCAATTTGAATAGCGTGTTGAACAGTACGACCGGAAATCACTCCTTCCTGGAACTTGCCACCAACGACGGCAACACCAACTACAACGGCCTGCTTGTGGCGGTACGAAAACGCTTCTCAAAGGGGCTTGCGTACGGTCTCAGTTACACGTGGAGCCATAACTTCTCCGATTATGTGGACAATCTGACCGGTGGGTCGACTCCTGCCGATGCCTACAATTACAGCCTGGAACGTAGTAATTCCCCTTTCGATGTGACGCATCGCTTCATTGGTCATGCGACGTGGGAATTGCCGATCGGGAAGGGCGGACTGTTGTTGAACAACGATGGATTGGCCAGCCGTTTGATCGGCGGGTGGCAGCTCAACAGCATTGTTACTCTGCAGACAGGAACGCCATTTACGGTGACCGCGGCGGATAACAGCGCGAGCGGCCCCAGCCACGCCAGCCGCGCAAACTGCATCAGCGATCCTTACGCCGGGGCGACAACGGACCGCTCCAGATTCGTCGGCGGCACGGCTCCTGGCTTTTACCTGAATTCGGCTGCGTTCGCAGCGCCCGCCGCTGGTTTCTTCGGTAATTGCGCGCCGCGGGCCTTCCATGGTCCGGGCTTGCAGAACGTGGACCTCAGTCTGTTTAAGAGCTTTGTCATCACGGAACGGTTCCGGGTGGAGTTCCGAACGGAGATGTTCAATTCCTTTAACCACGCGAACTTCCAGAATCCTTCCGCGGCATTTACGCCGGCAGGCCTGGCTTCTTTCGGGAAGTCAACGTCCACCATCACCGATCCGCGGGATGTTCAGTTCGCACTGAAGTTGTATTTTTGATTGCTATGCGATTTGCCATTACTTGTTTGATTGCCGCGTCCGCATTGGCGCAGACGCCGTCCGATACCTCCATCAAGCCTTCCACGGTAGCGCGGGAAATTCCTGTGAACAGGGGATCTCCCGCGCTGTGGCAGAGCCTGAAGAAACTGCACACGCGCGCCAGTCTGATTATGATCGTCGCCCATCCCGATGACGAAGACGGCGGCATGTTGACCTATGAATCGCGCGGGAAGGGAACCCGCGTAGCGCTTCTGCAACTCAATCGTGGAGAGGGCGGCGCGAACGTAATGTCACCGGATTACTTTGATGCGCTCGGTTTGGTCCGGACACAGGAGCTGCTGGAGGCAGGCCGCTACTACGGTGTGGATCAATACTGGACTCGGGTGATTGACTATGGCTTCTCGAAGACGATGGCCGAATCGATCAAGAGCTGGACGCGTGACCGTGTGCTGTACGACGTAGTTCGCGTGGTGCGCATGGTGCGGCCGCTGGTGATCACCTCGGTCTTCGTTGGCGGCCCGAGTGACGGGCACGGCAACCATCAGACAGCGGGCGCGATGGCGCAAGCGGTGTTCAAGGCGGCTGGCGATCCCAATGTCTTTCCCGATCAGATCCGTGCCGGACTGAAGCCTTGGTCACCGGTGAAGGATTACGCACGGGCTCCGTTCTTCGGGAGAGCGGGTACGCAATTGTCAGTGGATCTGGAAGTGCCCGAGGGGACTTACGATCCCATTCTTGGCGCGTCCTACGTGCAGATTGCTCGCGAAGGGCTCGGGTTTCAGAAATCGCAGAACGGCGGACCGAACGTGCCGAAGGCCGGGCAAGTGATGGCCGGCTACCACCGCTTCGGTTCGACGATCAGCGTGCCTGCAAAGGAGAAGGATTTCTTTGAGGGCATCGACACTTCGCTCGCCGGAATCGCCACGTTAGCAAAAGGCGGAGATAGCGCATTCCTCAGCGAAGGATTGCGGAAGATCAACGCCGCAGTAGAAGAAGCCATCGCGAAGTTTTCGGCGACGGATCCGTCGGCGAGCGCACCGGCCCTGGCGAACGGCATGAAGGACACGGTTGCCTTGATCGCGGCGGTGGAAAAGAGCAGCCTCTCCGCCGATGCGAAGTACGACATACTGCATGAGCTAAACATCAAGCGCGCGCAATTCAACAGTGCGATAGCCGAGGCTCTGAGCCTGTCGTTGACTGCAACCCTAGCGCCGGATCAGGAACCGAATCCTAGGTTCGCGATGTTCATGGGCGATCCGGAAACGTTTCGCATCGCGATCCCGGGGCAGTCATTCGGCGTGAAAGTTCACGTGGTGAATCAGAGTGAGACTCCCGCCACACTACAAAAGCTGAGTGTCGAGGCAGGTACCGGTGCACCCTGGAAAGTGGTTCCACCGACGATTGAACAGGACGCGGCCATCGCGGCGGCAAAGCCGGTTGACGTGAAGTTCGCCGTCACCGTGCCGGAGAACGCGTCGTTCACGCGTCCCTACTTCACGCGGCCCGATATTGAACAGTCCTACTACGATGTGAAAGACGAAACCTATCTGAACCAACCACTGGCTCCCTACGCCTTAGTGGCGTGGGCCGACTTCACCTACAGTGGCGCGCCGGTACGGATTGGCCAATACGTGCAGAGCGTCAAGCGCGTGAACGGACTGGGAACCGTCCTGGAGCCACTGGTAGCGGGGCCCGCGATTGGCGTCGCCATCTCGCCGCGCGCCGGTGTTGTGCCGCTGAGCTCGAAGTCGTTCGAAGTGACTGCCGTCATTCATAGCAACGTGAAGGGTCCGGCTAGCGGTGCCGTGCGGCTGGATCTTCCCGCGGGCTGGAAGTCTCAGCCTGCTTCGGCTCCATTTTCGACTGTGCAGGACGGCGACGACCGTTCCGTAACGTTCACGGTGACGCCGGCGGGCTTGACTCAGAAGACCTACGACATCACGGCGGTGGCGGAGTTCGGGGGCAAACAGTATCGCGAAGGCTACAGCGTGATTGGATACACCGGGCTGCGTCCGTATTTCCTGTATACGCCTTCCACTTATAAGACGACCGGCGTGGACGTGAAGATGGCTCCCGGATTAAACGTGGGCTATATCACCGGAAGCGGCGACGATGTGCCGGCTTCGCTTGAGCACCTGGGCATCAAGGTGAATTATTTGTCGCCGACGGATATTGCCGGCGGCGACCTTTCCAAGTTCGATGCCATCCTGCTGGGTGTGCGTACGTATGCGGCGCGGCCGGACCTGGTGAAGTACAACAATCGACTTCTGGAGTATGTGAAGAATGGTGGCGTAGTCATCGTGCAGTACAACACGCCCGAGTTCGATCACAACTATGGTCCGTACCCGTACACCATGGGTTCGAATCCGGAGGAGGTGACCGACGAGGTTTCCAAGGTCCAGATTCTGGCGCCATCCAATCCCGTGTTTAACTGGCCAAACAAGATCACGGCGAAGGATTTCGACGGGTGGGTGGAGGAGCGCGGATCTAAATGGATGAAGTCGTGGGATTCGAACTACGAGGCGCTGCTGGAAACCCACGATGAGGGACAGGAGCCGCAGAAAGGCGGTCTGCTCTATGCGAAGTATGGGAAGGGCGTGTACATCTATAACGCCTACGCGTTCTACAGACAGCTGCCCGAGGGCGTGCCCGGCGCATACCGGATTTTCGCGAACATGATCAGCCTGCCGAAGAATCCGCAGCTTCGCTAACTACTTTGCGGTGAGATAACGGAACGACTGAACCGCGCTCTCGCGGCGTGAGACCTCTTCGTTGAGGCGTTGTGCCGACTCGTTCCTACGTTCCATCTCCTGGTGCGCGAGTTCGTTGAGGCCCAACTTCTGGTAGATGCGGCCCAGGCGAAAATGATTGCCTGGGAGCGGTTCGAGTGAAACGCACGCTTCCATTTCCGTTCGCGCCTGGGGAAAGTTCGCGGCTGCTTCATACGCCCGGCCCAGTTCGCAACGGGCAATCGCACTGTCCGGCGGATCGCGCCGCAGTTTATCGAGAGCGGCTGCGTCGCCCGCGCGCAATTGCAGCGCGTGGCACACTGGCGTAGCGCGGCGGCAGAGCACTTCCACGGTTCGGGGCTGCGGTGCACCGGCGGCTTCCAAGGCGATGCGCGCCAGATAAACGTATGGCGGCTCTAGTGCGGGATCTATGGCAATCGCGTCTGCGAGCGACACCTGCGCTTCTTCGGCGTGCCCCATGGCGTACTGCGCGATTCCCAACAGGGTGCGCAACCTGGCAGACTTCGGAAACAGCGGCGAGGCTTGTTGCAAAACCTGCACCGCCGGTTCAAACGTCTGGTGCTGCACCAATTCGAGAGCCAGCGCCATTCGATACCGTTCATTTTCGGGAGCCAGGGACACTGCTGCCTTGTACGCATTTGCGGAGTTAACGTAGTCGCCGCGCTTTTCGTAGATGTCGCCGGTCAGTGCCTGCGCCACAGCGGTGTTGCCGGCAGCGTGGACGTGCAGCAGCGCATCGTCAAGGCGTCCGGCTTGCAGTTCCGCCGCGGCGGTTGCCGTCAACAGCCCGGAATCTTTCGGCGCAAGTTCCAGCGCGGCGCGCATTTCGTCGGCTGCCGGGCCAGCCTCGCCGAGGCCGGAGGCAACTGCGGCTTTCAATCTATGAAACGCGATGCGCTGTTTTGCATCGGCAGGCTCGGCCGCAGCGGCCAAGGCCTGGCGGGCTTCCGCATAGCGCTTGGCCCGCGCGAAATTCACCGCACGCTCCAGCGGCGAGTCCTGCGCCATCGCGGTCATGAACGGGATGAGAAAAAAGAGGACTATGTTAACCTGATCGATTGTACCCCTCCGAAACCCCAAAACTAGTCCGCGGCGTCGGACTTCTCGGGGCCACGTCCGCCAATATGCTGGAGATGATCGGTGTTGGGCCGTTCATCACTATTCCCATTCTGCTCGCCAAGATGAACGGACCGCAAGCGATGCTGGGCTGGCTAATAGGGGCTCTTGTCGCATTGTGTGACGGTATGGTGTGGGGTGAGCTCGGCGCGGCTATGCCGGGTACTGGCGGACCGTATCACTACCTTTCCGAAGCATACGGTCCGAAGACCTTGGGACGTATGATGAGCTTCCTCTTCATCTGGCAGTCCATTTTCCTGGCGCCGCTCACCATCGGCTCCGGCGCTGTTGGGTTCGCGCAATACGCGAAGTTCTTTTGGAAGGACATGAATTTCTGGGAAGAGAAACTGCTGGCGATGGTGGTCTGTCTCTTGATCACAATTCTGGTCTATCGGGACATTCGCGCGGTGGAACGACTGTCAGTCGGCATGTGGGTTGTGGTTTTGGCGACGGCGCTGTGGATCGCCGGATCGGGACTGCTGAATTTCAATCCCAAGCAGGCCTTCAGTTTTCCTCCGGGCGCTTTCGACCTATCAAAGTCGTTCTTCTTCGGGTTGGGCGGCGCGACGCTGATTGCTATGTACGACTATGGCGGATACAACAACGTCTGCTTTTTCGCCGGCGAAGTGCGGGACCCGGAGCGTGTGATTCCGCGCTCCATTCTGATCTCGATTGCCATGGTGGCTACCCTCTACCTGACGATGAATGTCACAATCCTGGGCGTGATCCCATGGCAGGAAGCGCTGAAATCTACTTCGATTGTTTCCGATTTCATCCAGCGCCTTTATGGACTCCGTGCCGCCCAGGTTGTCACGGCACTGGTGCTGTGGACAACCTGCGCCTCCATTTTCGCGCTGCTCCTCGGTTGCTCGCGAATTCCCTACGCAGCCGCGGTGGATGGGCGATTTTTCAAGCCCTTCGCGCGCCTTCATCCGACAAAAAATTTCCCTGATTTCTCCGTCGCCTTCCTTGGTGTCACGTCCGCTCTCGCCTGTTTTCTGACTCTCGATACGTTAATCAACCTGCTGGTGGTAATTCAGGTGTGGGTGCAGTTCATTGCGCAGATCATTGCCGTCACGCTGATCCGGCGGAATCGTCCCGATATCCACCGGCCGTTTCGGATGCCGCTGTATCCTTACACCAGCCTGGTTGCTCTCGCCGGTTGGGTATTCATTCTTGTGGCTAGCGGCGCGCCGTATGTTCTGGGCGGCTTCGGGCTGTTGGTGTTTGGAATCGCTGTTTACCTTGGCCGGGCTCGTGCGGTACGGGAGTGGCCTTTTGCGGTATGAAGCCCCTGGACTTCCTTGTCGCCGGCGAGCTGTACGTTGACCTGATTATGAGCGGCTTCGATTTTTGGCCGGAGCCAGGCAGGGAAGCTTTCGCCAGCGAATTTCACCGCGAGATCGGGGGAGGCGCGGCCATCACGGCGTGTGGCTTGGCGAAGCTTGGCTCAAGCGTTAGTGTTTTGGGAATGGCCGGGAATGACAACGGGCCTTGGATGATGGAGCAGCTGCAGCGGAACGGAGTGAAGACTTCCGATATGCGCTTTCACCCCAGTGAACCGACCGCTTTTACCGTTGCCGCAACCATGCCACAAGACCGCGCTTATCTCACGTATCCAGGAGCAAACCGGGGCTTCCCCGCGATGCTACTGGAAGCCGCGACCGAGCACGCGCAACACGTTCACCTGGCCTGCAAGCTCGACCTGGATACAGCCGCCGGATTGATTCAGAAGCTTCATGCGAACGGGAACACGGTGTCCCTCGACGTGGGATGGCATGAAGACTGGCTGGCCGATCCGCGCGCCGTTGCACTGCTGCCGCTGCTCGACGTATTTCTGCCAAACGAAACCGAAGCCGTGAGGATGACCGGAGAAGCCGATGTTGCGCGCTGCCTTCTGCGCCTCGCGGAGGCGGGTGCGAAATGTGTCCCGCTGAAGTTGGGTCGGCGGGGGTCCGGCATCCTGCGGGACGGTGACGTGGTTTTTGTGGAATCGCCGCAGGTGAATGCTGTCGACACGACGGGCGCCGGTGACTGCTTCGACGCTGGCTTTCTGCATGCCTGGAGAAAGGGCGAGCCTGTTCGCGACTGCCTGCGGCTGGCGAACATCTGTGGTGCGTTGTCTACGGAAAGCCTTGGCGGGATCGCCGGCTTTCCGGACTGGGAGAAAATTCATTCATGCGGAAAGTAGCATTCATTGGAGGCGCGGGCGTCCGGACCCCATTGGTCATTCATGGGCTGGCGCAAGCGCAGGCGGACCTCGACATCGGAGAGTTGGTGCTCTTCGATGCAAGCCGGGAACGGGCGGATACCATTGCCCGTCTCGGCCGGGAGATCGTCAAGCGCTTGGGCGGCGGGTTCGACATCCGCACGGCGCCTACCGTGGAGGACGCAGCCGAAGGCGCGGACTTTGTCCTGAACAGCATTCGCGTTGGCGGCATGGTCGGCCGCGCGCGGGACGAACGCATAGCCATTGAACACGGTCTGGCGGGCCAGGAAACAACTGGACCAGCGGGCGCCGCCATGGCGCTGCGCACTCTTCCGGTAACCATCGCCCAAGCGAAGGCTGTGGAGAGCGTTGCGCCGTCCGCCTGGTTCATCAACTTCACAAATCCGGCGGGCCTGATTACAGAAGCCCTGACTCACAACACTAAGCTAAATATCATCGGGATCTGCGACACGCCCATCGAGCTGTTTCACCGGATCGCCGCGGCCGTCGGGGAATCGTTTCATGAGATGACCTTTGAATATGCGGGGCTCAATCACCTGGGCTGGGTGCGGCGTGTTCTGCTGCGCGGCGAGGATATCACCGAACGGATCTTGAGCGATTCCGCGCTGCTGCGCACGATTTATTCGTCCGATTTGTTTGACCCGCTGCTCATCCAAACGATGCGCCTGATTCCTACCGAGTACCTCTTTTTTTATTACAGCCAGCGGAAGGCGCTGGCGAACCAGATTCGCGCCGGAGCGAGCCGTGGTGAAGAACTGCAGCGGATGAATGTGGATCTGTTTCAACAGCTCGACTCGGAGGATGCGGCCCAAGCCTTGGCGACGTATCGCGATTACCTCAACCGGCGCAACTCGTCGTACATGAAGCTGGAGACAGAAGCCGGATCGGCGTTTACGGCCGAACAGGATCCCTCGAATCCGTTCGACGCGGCAACGGGCTACCACCGCATCGCGCTCGACGTCATGACGGGACTGGTTTCCGATCGACCGCGCGAGGTGGTAGTCAACGTGCAGAATCGGGGCGCGATTGAGGATCTCGAGCCGCAGGATATTGTCGAAGTGCCTTGTGACATCGATCGGAACGGCGCGCGTCCACGCCGCACGGGCCATTTGCCGGAGGCAGTGCGCGGTTTAGTCCTGTCAGTGAAGGCTTACGAGCGCACGGCTATCCGGGCGGCCTTGTCCGGTTCGGGCGCTCTGGCTCAACTGGCGATGCTGGAGTATCCCATCGTCGGGCAATGGGAACTGGCGCGCGAGTTACTGGGAGCGCTCATTGCGCGCGATCCTGCCGGGCTGGGCTATCTCAAGTGAGTCTGGCTTTCAGCATCGTGTAGGAATGCGCCGGAAAGCGGTATGTCAGCTTCTTTCCGTTAGCCGTGACGGACCGCTTCTCAATATTCACCTTGCTCGACCCGAAGTCGTTTTCCGCCTTGATGTCGGGACCGTTCACTTCTGAGACCTCCACGGGGCCGCCAAACTGTTTGTCTTCGGTTTCGAATTGGGCATCAATGGCCTGGTCTTTGTGGCGGTTCACTACGTTCAAGACCAGAGTGCCGTTGTCGTAGGCAGCCGAAGTATCCAGATACGGCACGTCGCCATATTGCTTGCTGGTGTATTTCGGACCTTCCACGAAAAGTTGCAGCGCCTTACCGCGGCTGTTGTTGGCGAACAGTTGGAGCGGATGATAGATGGTTTGCAGGAAGAGTCCGTTCTCATTGGTAAAGATTGGCGCGATCACGTTCACCAGTTGCGCCATATTCGCAATCTTCACAATGTGCGAATTGTTGACGAAGGTGTTCAGGAACGTCGCCACCACGAGGGCATCTTCCAGGTTGTAGCGCTCTTCCAAGATGCGGCGGCCGCGTTCCTTGTTCCCGCGGGCGCGATACCAGACGTTCCATTCGTCGAAGGCGATGTGAATTCGCCGGTCGCGCGGTTCGCCGGAGAGGGCGGCGCGGATAATTCCTTCCGCGGTCTTGATGCGATCGTCCAGGTTCACGGAACTGGCCATGAACTCACTGAAATCGTTGTCGCGATTTCCTACGTACATGTGAAGCGAAAGGTAATCGGCATGGCGCTTCAAGAACTGCAGGACGGTGCGGTTCCAGCCGGTCCAGTCCGAGTCGGCTCCAAAGTTCGACGATCCCGCGGCGATCAACTTCACGTCCGGGTCGGTCCACTTCATCAACTTTGCGGCTTCCAGCGCGAACTTGCCATAGTCTTCGGCGCTGCGATGCCCCATCTGCCATGGCCCGTCCATCTCATTTCCCAGGCCCCAATACTTCACCTTCCATGGATCTTTGCGGCCGTTCTGCTTGCGCAGACGCGTCATGGCCGTATCTTCCTTGGAATTGCAATATTCCACCCACTGTTGCGTTTCCTCCCAGGTGCCGGTGCCCAGGTTGGCGCAAATGTACGGTTCGGTTCCCAGCATCTCCGTGTACTGCAGGAAGTCATGTGTGCCGAAGCGGTTGCTTTCCACTGTCCCCCACGCCATCTCCAGCCGCGGCGGGCGCTGGTCTCGGGGGCCGATGCCGTCCTTCCAGTGATAGTTGGACGAGAAGTTGCCGCCTGGCCAGCGCAGGATGCCGACGTTCAGCTTCTTCGCCGCATCGAAGACGTCCTTGCGGAAGCCATGGGAATCGGAGAGCTTGGAGCCTTCTTCGAAAACACCGCCGTCGATGCAGCGGCCGAGGTGTTCCAGAAAGTTGCCGTAGATTTTCGGATCGATGTCTGAGATGACCCTTTCGGTATCAATCTTGATACGGGCGTGCCCTGGGGCTTGTTGGGCGCGGGCGATCCACGGGGCGGCTGCAAGGGAGGCGGCGAAAGCGCGGCGGGTAAGCTTCGTGGCTGAACGCATACCCACTACACTAGAACACAAAACCGATCTGTGCCTGGTAGGATCTCGGCGTTACGAAGTGAGTGCCACTGAAGGTCGAAAGGAAATTGTACAGAGCGGTCGTGTTGGCGATGTTGACGACGGTGAAGCGCAGCGTCACGCGCGCCCCTTCGCCGTGCAGAAGGTTATCCGTGCCGGCGGCGAGATCAAACAGATGACGTGGCGCAACCCGGGGCGGATTGGTGTCGTCGTTCGCGGTGCCTTCGTTGGGAAGACGGAGGCGGGTTACATCGAAACCTGAGGCGCAAGACGTGATCGGGTTGCTCACAGTAGCTTGTTGCGCGCCGCAAACTACACCGATGGCTGCTTGCTGGGCGCCGGTCAAACTGAGGGCGGTTTGCTGGTCGGGAACTGCGCCGGCGACCAGGCCGCTGTCGTACCGCCACGTGAAGCCACCCCACAGACCGTTGTGCGGACGCTGATACCGAAGGTTCGTGGTCTGCTGGAAAGCCTGGTCGTGATCGATGCGAAACACGGCATTGTCCACGGGTGAGTTGAAGATGAGACCGCCGTTCTCAGGCCCGAAGAAGCGGGCGCGGGTATGGCCCATGGTGGTGTATGCCTGGAATCCGTGGATGTCGGGAGTGCTGACGCGGACCGAGACTCCATCGATTTTCGACTTCCGCCACGAGATGGGGAACGTCACTGGCGTGTTCAGCAACACATCGAAGTCGTAGGCGTTGTCTGTCATTTTGATGAAGTAGTCCGCGTCTATTAACAGGATCTTGTCGACCGCCTGCTGCAGTCCAACGTTGAACTGATTGCGATGACCAGGTTCCAACGGTCTCACAGTAACCGAGCCGAGCGAACCGGAACCGAGCCCGTTGCTGCCGACGGCGCTCGAGAGCAGAAGGTTCTCGTTGTATGGCGACTCCATTGTGCGGGAGTAGCCTGCGCGGAACACGGTGTTGGTTGGTTTGAAGTGATAAGACAAGCCGAGGCGCGGCTGAAGGCTGGTATCTTTGCTCAGGCCGTTGTAGCGGTCGAGACGCAATCCAAGGCTCAACGTCAGACCGCCGTAAGTAATCGAGTCCTGTGCAAACGCGGCGAACTGGTTGACGTTGCCACGATCATTGAAATGGAATAGCGTTCCGCCTCGCGTCAGATCATAGGGCACGAGCCCGGCCTGCAGATCGGGATTGGCTACAAAGCCCTGGCCGGCGCATAATGCGGGATTTGTAATGGATGGCAGTTCCTGCGCGGCCCCGGATGGATCGAGGCATACGGCGTTGAATGCGGGATCAGTAAGACCCGTACTAAAGCTTTCCTTTAGCTTCGTCTGCATGATCTGCAAGCCCACTTTGATGTTGTGATGGCCGCTCACATGGGAGATGTCGCTCTTCAAGCCATAGTTGAAAAGGCGCCGGTCCTGATTGATAGTGGCCGGCGTATCGTCAAAAGGATCGCGGCTGGAATAGTAATGGACGTTGTCCTCCCGCGCAAACGCATTCACCGTAAGTAAGGTAGTGGGGCTGATGGTGCGTTGATAACCCGGCGCGATGTTGAAGGAGTTTACCTTTTGCCGCTGGTCCTGGTTCGGTTGATCGTAGGTATTGGGCGTCTGGAACCAGTTCCGCGCGGCGAACAGATTCAGGTGCAGCGAGTCCTTGTTTGTCGGCTGGAAGTCCACACGATCGAAGATGGTGCCGTTGTTACCCACCGCATGCACCGGCCGGAACTCCGGCGTGTCCAGGAACCGGCCCGACCGGATGGCGTTGAACGACAGAAAATTGCCGAACTTTGCGGATCCGAGGCCGAGCGTTGCTTCCTCCCCAACGGTCCCGAACGATCCGTACTGCGTAACCAGGCTGCCGGTTGGTTTCTTTTGACCAAGGCCGGAACGTGTCGTAGCGCTCACCACGAGGCTGGTTTTGTCTCCGAACTCGGCGGCGGGCGTATTAGTGATCAGTTCCATGGACTGCACGGCGTTCGGCGGAAGCTGCGTGGAAAATGCCTTGCTCTGCTGATCGTTCACTGGCTGGCCGTCAATGGAGAACGAGGTCTGCGCGTGGTCACCCAACGGATGGAAGAAGCCGTTGGAGTCCGCCACCACGCCGGGAGTACCGAGCGTAATCGCATCGCTCAAGCCCGATCCCGGTGAACTGGTGGGGAGCTTCATCAGCAGAGTGTGGTCCATGTCGTTGTGCGCGTAGGGCACGTTGTCAATCAGGTCGGCCGCTCCCGATTCTACCGTCACCATCGTTGAGCTTCCGGCAAGCGCGAGGAGAGCCTTCACCGTGACGGTCACAGAACTGCGGACGGATACATCCTGTTGGAATGCACTGAACCCGGGCGCGTCCGCTTCCAGGTGATAGGAGTTCAGCGGCACGTTTGGAAACCGGAATTGCCCGGCCGCGTCGGTTGTGGCGGATTTCTTATAGCCGGTGATGCGGTTTTGTACAGCCACTTTCGCGCCGGCGATCACGGCACCGGTTGGGTCGGTGACGGTTCCCTCGATGGTCCCTGCGTTTCCGAGCGACTGTCCGTGAAGCGATGTCAGCGAAAGAACCATCGCGCACACTGCAAGCCATTTCATGGTGTAAGTATGGGGTGGTTCGAGACAGGTTCTCAGCGAAATGGCATAAGCGTACTGAAAACTCCGGCGAGCGGGCTGGATTTCCCGGTAAGCGGAAGGCCATTCCGGAGGGGTTAGAATGACAACAGGAGCCACCATGAAAAAGACAATTCAGATGATGCTGCTTGCGGGTAGTCTTGTGTTGGGTGCGGCCCAAGCGGCCGAGTTCACCGGTTGGATTAGCGATTCCAATTGCGGCGCCGGAAATGCCAGCTCCGAAGCCAGCTCACGAGCCTGTGCCGAGCGCTGCCTTAAGAGCGGAGCGGCGCCCGTGTTTGTCACCGAAGCCGACAAGAAAGTTTTCAAGATCGCGGACGGCGCTAAGGCTGCGCAACATCTGAAGGGAAAGGTGAAGGTGACGGGAACCTTGAAAGGTGACACTCTCACCATCACCGATATAAAAGACGCCGGCGTCTAGGCTTCTTGCAGCTGGTGGAAGTTATTTATTTCCAACAGTTTGCGATCTGTGTGTATACTAATTAGAGTGCTCCAGGCGCACCGCATCACGAGGGGATTGTATGTACTGCTCTTCGTCTGCGCCCTGATTTGTGCTCAATCGGCGTCGTTCGCCGCTGAACATTCGCACTCCCATTCCCACCAGGATTCCTCCCAGCACTGTTGCGGGCTGTGCCATATCAGCCCCGTGCCGCTGTTGCAATCGGTCAGCTCAGACGGATTTGCGTCCATAGCGGCGCTGGGGTGGCTCGCGGTGTGCCGGGATTTCGAAACACCCCACGAACCACTGCTCACCGCAGGTTCCTCACGCGCGCCGCCTTCCGCATTCCGTACTGATTTCGCAAGCTAATCCAGGCATTCCGCCCGGGCTGGCCTGCATTTTGATTTAGTGAATCAGGGAGAAACCCCGTGAGAACACCGTGTAAGCTGATGCTCGCGCCCGTCGCGGCGTTTCTGCTGGCGACCGCGCTTCCGGCCCAGGACGCCAGCGAGTTATTGAACCGCATGAAGGCCATGGAAGACCGTATCCATGCCCTGGAAAATGAAGTGCAAACCCTGAAGGCGCAGCAGGCGCCCGCCGCGGCACTGCAGCCCCAACCAGCACCGGTTGCGCCGCAGCCTGTGCCGCTGCCCTCGGTGGATACCGCTTCCCTGGGCGGCGCGGGTGGCGCGGCTGCCAAAGTGCTGAACCCGGATATCAGCGTGATCGGCGACTTCATAGGGGCGGTAGGTAGCCATGGCGGCCGCCCCACGCCTTCGCTGGAAATGCACGAGAGCGAGGTGGGCTTTCAGGAAGTCATCGACCCGTACGCCCGGGCGGATTTCTTTATTTCATTTGGTGAAAAGGGCGTGAATCTCGAAGAAGGGTACATCACGTTCACGGCGCTGCCTGCTGGTCTGCAACTTAAGGCCGGCAAAATGCGCGCCGCCTTCGGAAGAGTAAATACAACCCACAACCACGTATTGCCCTGGATTGACCGTCCGCTGGTCACTCAGAATCTGGTTGGCGGCGAAGACGGCATTAACGACGCGGGCCTCTCGCTCAGCCGGATTCTTCCCGCGCCCAAGGGGCTCTTCCTCGAGGGCATCGCGCAGGTGTTCCGCGGTGACAGCGACGGCGTGTTTTCCGCCATCCGGCGGACTAACGTGTCCGCCGTCGGCCATTTGCACGGCTACCATGACATTTCAGAATCCACGAACATCGATTTCGGGGCTTCCTACGCTCGCGGCCACAGTCCGTTTGCCGATGCCAGCAATCAACTCTATGGCCTGGATGCTACGTTTCACTGGAAGCCGCTGCGCCGGGCTATTTATCACTCCTTTATCGCGCGCAGTGAATTCATCTGGGCCCGCACCAATGTGGATTCGCCGGGCCAAATCCGCAGCCTGGCAAAACCCTTCGGATTCTATGTTGCGGGAGACTACCAGGTAGGGCGCCGCTGGATGTTCGGGGCCCGATTCGACCGCTCCCAGCGCGGGAACTGTTTGCCAACCATCCCCGAGACGACTGCTCCCTGCGTGAACGATCTGGACACTGAGGCACGGTTTCGCAATTTCACGCTTCGCCAGGATACCGGTGGTTCCATTCTGTTGACCTATCTGCCCAGCGAGTTCAGCCTGATTCGTACCCAATTCCGCCGGGCAAGGTATGGCGAAGGACTGACCGCTAATGAATTACTCTTTCAATTCCAATTTTCCATGGGCGCCCACGGAGCGCATCCCTTTTAACATGAAAAATCTTTCGGTAACCCGCGATAGATCAACCCTCGTCGCTATTAGTAGGGTGGCGTCGGCCACCAACAGGAAAGTCCGTCAAAACATGTTCAAGAAAAAGTATTGCGCGTTAGCCACCTTGCTGCTTGCCGTCATCCCATTGCAGGCCGCCTCCAAGATCAACGTGATGACGGCGACTGAAGATATCGCCGCCCTGGCGCGGGAGGTGGGAGGAGACCTGGTTACCGCCGAAGCCATCGCCAAGGGCTACCAGGATCCCCACTTCGTGGAGCCCAAGCCCAGTTTCCTCCTGAAGCTGCAAAAGGCGGACCTGCTGGCCGTCGTCGGATTGCAGCTGGAGATCGGCTGGCTGCCGCCTTTGATTACCCAGAGCCGTAATCCCAGGATCCAGCCAAACCAACCAGGCTATATGGACATGTCGCAGTACTGCCAGATTCTCGAGATCCCGCAAGGGCAAGTGACGCGGGCCATGGGCGACGTTCATCCCCTCGGCAATCCCCATTACTGGCTCAATCCCGATAACGGCCGCCGCATGGCCAAGGCGCTTGCCGACAAGTTCGGCTCCATCCAACCGGCGAACGCTGCACAGTTCGCCGCGCGCTACGCCGATTTCGATAAGCGTCTCACCGAAGCCGAGAAGGGTTGGGATGCCAAATTTGCACCGTACAAGGGCAAAAAAGTCATCACCTACCATCGCTCCTGGCCCAACTTCTGTGAACGGTTCGGCCTGGTGGTTGCGGACTACGTGGAACCGAAACCAGGCATTCCGCCCACTCCCGCTCATACTCTGGATCTGATCAACCTGATGAAGCGGGAAGGCATCAAGCTGATCCTGGTGGAGCCTTACTTCGACCTGCGGACGCCTAACTCGATCGCGTCCAAGGTGGACGGACAGGTGCTTGTTCTGATGCCCTCGGTCGGCGGCAACAAAGAGATTACGAACTATTTCCAACTCTTCGACTACGACATCAACGCCCTTATCAACGCATTCGCGAAGCTCAAGTAGAGGCCGGATACAAGCCATGGATACTCTTTCGTTTCTCCTCCCTCCTTTTATTGCGAGCCTGATCCTGACAGGGATTCACGCCTACCTCGGTGTGCACGTCGTGGAACGGGGCGTCATCTTTGTCGATCTTTCACTGGCGCAGATTGCGGCGCTCGGCACCACGATGGCCGTCCTCTACGGCATTGAACCCCATGGCATGGGCGCGTACGCCGTCAGTCTGATATTCACGTTTATCGGCGCCGCTGTGTTCTCCACCATTCGCGGGCACCAGGTGCGCATCCCGCAGGAAGCCATCATCGGCATCTGCTACGCGGTGGCAAGCGCGGCCGCCATTCTCGCCATGAGCAAATCGGTGGAACAGACCGAGCACCTGAAGGAAATGCTGGTGGGCAATATTCTTACCGTTTCCTGGTTTGAAGTGGGAAAGACCGCGGCGCTCTATGGCGTGGTGGGTTTGTTCCATTTCATCTTTCGCAAGAAGTTCCTCGCCATTTCGATGAACGCGGCGAAAGCCGAAGCGGATGGTATCAATACGCGGTTGTGGGACTTCCTCTTCTACGCCTCATTCGGGTTCGTGGTGACGTCGAGCGTCGCCATTGCCGGCGTGCTGCTGGTGTTCTGTTACCTGATTGTTCCTTCAGTGGGCGCTATGCTGTTCTCGGAAAGAATCGGACCGCGCCTGGCCATCGGCTGGACCATGGGCACCGTAGTCTCGGCGATTGGTGTGTATCTGTCACTGAAGATCGATCTACCCACCGGGGCCACGATTGTGTGCACCTTCGCGCTGGTATTGATCCTGATGGCAGTATTCCGCCAGCTATTCTGGCGCAAGGCGGCTACCAGGCTAACAACTGCCGCACCGAACTCGCCTGCCGCTTACTGACGATGAACTCCTGATTGTTGTTCAGGGTCAACAGCCAGCGCTGGCTGCTGAGGGCGCTCATTTTTCGCACGTGATTGACGTTCACCAAGGCGTTCCGGTGGATGCGCTGAAAGCCGCTGCTCTGCAGCTTCTCCTGAATGGACTTCAAGGTCTGGGGCGCCAGGTAGCGCCGCTTGGCGGTGATGATCCACACCAGATCCCCTTCCGACTGGAACGCCAGTACCTCATCGGCATTCAACAGGAAATATTCTTCTCCCGCGCGGCCAATCACCTTGCGCGGTCTGCTCGCCGTTTGGTCTTCGCCGATGTCCTGCAACTGCGCCACCGCTTCCGCAATATGCCGCGGATGTTGACCCATCTGCCTGGCACGCTCAACGGTGCGCAACAGCCGGGCCTGGCTGACCGGTTTCAGCAGATAGTCCAGCGCGCCTGCTTCAAATGCCTCGATCGCATACTTGTCATAGGCCGTCACAATGACGATGACCGGAAGGCTTCCGCCGCGCAATTGGCGCACGACTTCAAAGCCGCCCATCACCGGCATTTGCAGATCAAGCAGGACCAGGTTCGGTTCCAAGGTCCGGATCTGCTCCAGCGCCTGTGTGCCGTTTGCTGCTTCGCCGACGATCTCAACATCTGCGATCAATTCCAATTCCTCGCGGAGAATGTTCCGTGCTACCGGTTCGTCGTCCACGATGAGCGTTCGGATCTTAGGTGCGGGCATGTTCTTTTCGGACCGGCTGGAGCGCGGGAATCAGGAAACCGACTTTCGTTCCGCCAGCTCCGGACTCAATTTGCAACTCGACTTCTTCTCCATAACACAGCTTGAGGCGCTGGCGGACATTGTCGAGGCCGACTCCCGTTCCCGCCGAACGGGCTTCCTCCGGGCCGCGCGAGAATCCACTGCCACTGTCTTCAATCTGGATCTGAACCTCGCCGCTTGGCCGGACTTTGGCGCTGAGCCGCAGCCGGCCGGGTTCGGCGTTCGGGGCCACACCATGCTTCACTGCGTTCTCTACCAGCGGCTGAACGGACAGAATAGGAATGCGGGCGGACAAGGCTGCGTCATCGATGTCGATCTCCGTCTCCAGGCGATCGCCCAGGCGGAGAGCTTCGATCTCCAGATACGCCCGGACGATCTTCAGCTCCTCTGAAAGCTCGATGAACGTCCGGTCGTTCTGCAGGAAGTAGCGGAAGATTTCGGCCAGGTTCAAGACCGTCTGGCGTGCGCCCGCGGATTGCCGCGGGATGGCGCCATAGAGCGCGTTGAGTGAATTGAAAAGGAAGTGTGGATTGATCTGGGCCTGCAGCGCGCGAAGCTCGGCTTGTGAAACCAGTTCCTGCATCCTGGTGCTGCGCAGCCGCTCCACCTGCTCCACAATCACAGCGGCGATGCGTGCGAGGGTTTGCAAATCTTCACTCAGGTAACGGCGTCCGCCGCCGCGCCTGCCCAAGTGAATCTCCTGCAGGTCGCCTTTGGAAAACCGCAGCGGGACAACCGCTTCCACCCAATCCGGGGAAGGGGGAAGAGACAGAGCAAACCGTTCGGATCCAGTGAATTGTGCCACCAGCGCCGCGCCTTCTTGCAGGAATTCCTGTTCACTACGTGTGACGGCTGCCTGCGCGCGAATCGCGAGCAATGTGTTTTCGAGATTCGCGCGGCCGAACACCACGCGCGTAATCCATTGCTGGACCCGGGCGCGGACGTGCGCGAACACGATCATCATCACGCAAACTCCGACGAACAGCATGCCCTGCAGGTATGCGTTGCCCGGCGAGCGGTCGAGAAGATCGAAGCGGGCATTGATTCCGATGATGCCTATTGCGAAGGCGGACGCCATCACCGCATTGGCCAGGAAGCGGACGTAGGCGTCGAGCAGCAGGAAACGATAATCCTGCAGCAGGACGAACAACGCCAAGGGAATACCGGCGTGGTGAAACGCCAGTTCGCCCGACCAGGCCTGACGCGCATGCGAGGCTCCGAAATGCACGAATGACATGGCGAAGAGGAACAGGCACATGGTGCCGAAAATGCGCGAGCCGGCGCGGCTGCGCCCGACGGCAACGATGGAGGCCACCGTGAGCAAGCCGAATCCGATGGTGATGGCAAGAAGGGCACGGTTGTGAAGCCGGGAATCGGGAAATGCCAGCTCGGCGAAGTGGGCGGCAACGGCGGCGGCGCTGAGCAGGTATCCGGCGATCCAGAGCGGCCGGAACCGACCGTCGAGCGAGATATGCAGCAGGACGGCCGGCAGGAGGCTGAGGACTGAAAAGCTGACCGCGACAATCCACTCCGAGCCGGGCACGGGCATGACCGAGGCAGCCAGCACGACGAGCGATCCCAGATTCCAGAACAGCGCAAGGGCTGCTGCAGCCGCAGGAAGCCAACTGCTGCGCTGGCGCGCGTTCCGCCAGTCGCGCAGGAAGAGATACAGGAAAATTCCAAAGACCAGAACACCCGCGGAGTGCCCCAGCGTGTTTACCAGCAGGGGTTCATGGATGTCAAGGCTTTCCGGCACGGCTCTCATCGTCAGGGTGCCACGTTTCGCAGCCGAATGTACAGACGCCGGATGATAAAGTAACTGGAAGAGAATGACAACAAAACAACTCGGAAACAGTGACATGAAGCTGACGCCGTTGGGCGTTGGCGCGTGGGCAATCGGCGGCAGCGGATGGGCGTTCGGGTGGGGACATCAGGATGATAACGACTCTGTCGCAGCTATCCGCGCGGCGCTGGATCGCGGCATCAATTGGATCGATACGGCCGCGATATATGGCCTGGGCCACTCGGAAGAGGTTGTAGCGAAAGCACTGGAAGGGGTTTCCCAAAAGCCGTTTGTCTTCACGAAGTGCGAGCGGATCTGGGATGAAAACCGCCAGATTCAGAAGAGCCTCAAACGGGACTCCATCCGCCGGGAAGTGGAAGCCAGTCTGCGGCGGTTGAAGCTGGACGTCATCGATCTATACCAGATCCACTGGCCTGAGCCTGATGAAGATGTGGAGGAAGGTTGGACCACGATGGCGGAACTGAAGGCCGAAGGCAAAGTCCGCCACATTGGCGTGTCGAACTTCAATGTGAATCAACTGTCCCGGGCGCAGGCGATTGCTCCGATCACGTCGCTGCAGCCCCCGTACTCCATGATCTCTCCCGAGATTGAGGAATCCATCCTGCCGTATTGCGCCGCGCACAATATCGGAGTCATCGTGTATTCGCCGATGAAGTCCGGTTTGTTGAGCGGCACCATGACGAAGGAACGCGTCGCTGCCATGCCGGAAGACGACTTTCGACGGCGCACGCCGCATTTCCAGGAGCCGAAGCTCTCGCACAATCTGGAACTGGTGGAAGTGCTAAGAAAGATCGGTGCGAAGCACGGACGGACGCCTGGAGAAGTCGCCATCGCCTGGACGCTGCGGCATCCGGCAGTTACGGCGGCAATCGTGGGGATTCGCTCGCCGGCGCAAGTGGACGGAGTGATCGGTGCAGCGGAATTCCGGCTTTCAACAGCGGAGATTGCGGATATCGACGCGTTCCGTCTCGCGTGACGATTTCGTCCTGCTTATTTCACAGCGATGGTAGCGCCTGCTTGGCTGGCGACTCCTCCAATGGTTATGGACACCGGTACAGCCGCTCCAAGGGTTGTGCCCGCGGGAACCACTACGTTCAATTGGACGACTCCTAATAACGTCCCTACCGAAGGTCCGGCATAAGATACGGTGGCGGCCGCGCCGCCGATGTTCACTATCGGCAAGGGGTTCACCTGCGGTAGTGGCGGGGCCGTAGGCGGAAAGATCAATCCGGTCCTGGGACTGATCGCCGTTGCATAGTCGCCTTCGCCCGTCGCGAAGATCACGATGGTGTCGCCAACCTTTGCGGCATTCGCCGAAGTGTTCACGGTGTACATTCCCGAGGTCGCGTTAAAGTTGAGTGCGGCCATGGGTCCGGTGCCGGAGCCGTTGATGCAGAATATCCCAGGCGCCGTTGGGGATATCATGACCGTGGTTGTGATGGCAGGACTCGCGCCCTTTGTGAGCGACAATACTTTGCCGGCGCCCTGGGTCACCTCATAAGGCACTTGCAGCGTGATCTGGTTTTGGCTCACGTAGACTAGTGGCGCCGCAATGCCATCCACCGTAGCGGTCATGGTTCCGAGCGAGGTATCGGCAAACCCGTCACTGTCCGCGTCGGTCAGTATACCTGGAGTTCCCGGTCCTATGTCCGCCCCAAACAACGTGATTAACTCTCCGGGACTCACGTCACCGGGCAGCAGGCTCGCGGTATTTACCACGGCCTGAATCACGCTGGCGGCGCCGACCGTCAGGGGTAAGGAAGTGGAATCCCCGCCGGGCGCCGGGTTTCCCACGACAACGTTTAGCGTGGTCGCGGTGTTCAGCAACGTAGCAGGGATTACCGCCTCCAATGCGTCATTGCCGAGGAGTTTCGTGGCGAGGGGCGTAGCGACCCCCGTGATCTTCGCTACCGATGCGCTATAAAAATTGGTTCCACGAATGGTGATGGTGGTCGCCGACGCGTTGAGGGGGATGGAACTCGGCCAAATGCTGACCAGAGCCGGAGTAACCGCCGAGACCGTCAGGCTGACGGTGATGGTCTGTGTCTTACTAACTGTGGTGGCCCCAGGGGCCGAGATGGTGATCTTAGCGGTGTAGGGCGCAGCTTGAGGATTCAAACTCGACGGATCGACCGTAACCGTCAGCGGCAATTGGGCGCCGGGTACCAGAATACCGCCGGCAGGACTGATGGAAACCCAGGGCGCGCTGGCAACGGCCGCGGTAAAGGAAAGCGGAGAAACGCTGGTGGACAAACGCACCGTTTGCGCGGCGGGGGCCGCGGGTGGCGCCGCAAATGAGAGCGTCGAGGCACTGAGCGTCAAGGCCGGCAGCGGCGCAGAGACATTCAGCGTTACCGGAATGCTGATGGGCGATCCTGCTCCGGTCACCGTGATCACAATGGTGGCCAGATATTGGCCCACTGCCAGCGTGGTGGGGTTCGCCCGCGCGCTCAGAGTTGCGGGCAATTTTCCAGTATCCGGAGTGACGGTTAGCCACAACGTATTAGTGCCGGTCACAGCGACGGTGTAGGCCGGTGTCCCCGCACTAATCTTGACGGCGACGGTCTGAGCCGTTGGTAGCGCATTCCCCGCCTGATAATTGAATGTCAGCGCTACCGGCAAGGCAGTCACCGTCTGCGCCTCCACTGCAGTGGAAGCTGCAACGAGAGTCAGGATCAAGAATCGCAACAGGCGAATGCTCATACAGGTCCCTTATCGGCGTAGGCTTGGGGATTGATAGCCAAGAATTCGCCGAGTCTGTATGCGCACCGGGTATCATGGTGGTCTTCCGTATGATGAAAATCCAATCTCTTTTAACAATCGGCATATTGACGCTGCTGTCCGCCGCCGGCAGTTTCGCTCAGGAGTTCGATCTCATTCTGGAAAATGCCCGCATTGTGGATGGCATGGGCAATCCCTGGTACCGCGGCGATATCGGAATCAAGGGCGATCGCATCTCCGCCGTCGGTAACCTGCGCGGACGGGCCGGACGGCGCATCGCAATCAACGGGAGAGTGGTAGCGCCGGGCTTCATAGACATGATGGGCGCCACCAGCATCCCGCTTCTGCTGGACCCGCAGACTGCTATGAGCAAGCTGCGGCAAGGCATCACCACGATGATGGCCGGGGAAGGGCACTCCGACGCGCCGTTGATTGAGCGCACCATGGCCGAAGATGTGAAGAAGTCCGGCTCCCGCTGGAACTCTTATGCCGAGTACAACAAGCTGCTGGAGAAGCGCGGCATCGGGCTGAATTTGGTCTTTAATATCGGCGCGGCGCAGGTGAGGCAAATTGTCATCGGCGATGAGGACCGTCCGCCTACGGGGCCGGAACTCGAACGGATGAAGGGGATCGTCGATCAGGCGATGCGCGATGGCGCCAACGGCGTTTCCACAGCCTTGATCTATCCGCCGGGCACTTACGCGAAGACGGATGAGCTAGTGGAGTTATGCAAGGTAGCCGGCCGCTACGGGGGCTTCTACTCGACGCACATGCGCAACGAGAGCTCAAAGGTTTTGGACGCCATCCGCGAATCGATTGAGATTGGAGAGAAGGCCGGGGTTCCCGTCCACATTTACCACCTGAAGGCCGCGGGGCAGGAGAACTGGCCGCTGATGCAGAAGGCGGTCGATCTGATCGCTGCCGCACGGGCGCGGGGGTTGGACGTTTCCGCCGACACGTATCCTTATATTCGCAATGGACTCGGCCTGGAAGCGCTGGTGAATCCCCGTCATTTCGCGAGCGGCCCGGCGCCGTTTCTCAAGAAGATTGGCGATGCGGCGTTCCGTGCGGAATTGCGGAAGGAGGTGGAGAGTACATCGAATTGGGAGAACTGGTACCGGCACGTCGGCTCGAATTGGGACAACATTCTGGTTGCGGAGATGCGGGGCGGGGGAGATAAGAAGTACGAGGGGAAGTCCATCGCGGAGATTGCGAAGCTGCGGAACCAGGATGCCTGGAGCGCGTTCTTCGATCTGCTGGCCATCGGAAATGTGCAGGTGAATCCGAAGAGCATGAACGAGGAGCAGAAGTACCTGGCGATGCGCACTGAGTTCCTTAGCTTTTGCACCGATGCGGCGCCGGTGAATCCTGCTGTCACGACCGGGGCGCACCCGCGCGCGTTTGGGACCTTTCCTCGCATCCTGGCGAAGTATGTCCGTGAGGACCACGCGGTGAGCCTGGAGATGGCGATTCGGAAAATGTCGTCGCTGCCTGCGAACCGGCTGAAGCTTTACGACCGCGGACGCATTGCACCTGGGATGGCCGCGGATTTGGTGGTCTTTGATCCGGCAACTGTTCAGGATCACGCGACGTTTCAGAAGCCGATGGAATATTCAACGGGAATGGATTATGTGATTGTGAATGGGAAAGTCGCGGTGGAAGGAACGCGGTTTTCGGGTCCGGGTGCCGGGCGAGTGCTGCGGTTTGGGCATTAGAGTCGGCTGATTTCACGAAGCTGCTACAGGAGAGCAAACGGCCGGTGATTTCACCGCGAGGGGCGTGGCGGCGCATATGTACCACGTGTGCCGACGCCCGCAAAGCGTAGGGAGCCTGGCATGGAATCACTCAGGATATCCGAAGTTTCCTGCGCCCTCTGCGCGGGCCCGGGAGCGGTCGAGGGCGACCGCCGTCCGGTCGAGTGTTGCACTGTTACCCTTGAGTGAGATAGAAATAAGGCTGCCTTATGAACCGGCGACAATTTGTACTTTCCACGACGGCCGCCGCGCTCTGCAGGGCCGCCCAGAAGCTCCCGGCTAATCAGAATGTGAAATGGGCCGTCAGCGCGGCACTCTGGAACCACTTCGCCAAAGTTCCTTTCACCGACATTCTTGACGTGATGCGCGATACCGGCTTCATCGGCGTGCGCATGACCCAGTTCCCGCAGATCCTCAAAACGTACGACATGACAGAGGCGCAACTGGAAAAGGAACTATCAAAGCGGAACTTGCACATTGCGACTATATCGTTCAACGGACCCGCGCACGATCCGGCACGCGCGGCCAAGGTTCTGGCTGACGCCAAGGTCGCCATGGAATTCCTCAAGAGGTTCGGCGCGGACCGTCTGGTCGTCTTCTCGCCCGGCCGGGTAGCGGCTGGCCACAACGTGGAGGCGGCTTTTAAGACCATGTGCGAAACCTACAATCACATCGGCGAACTAGCCGGTTCGATGGGCTTCAAAGCGGGCCTGCATAACCATCTGAACCAGATCTGCGAGAGCCAGGCGGAGATCGACAAGTGCCTCGCCATGACCGATCCGAAGCTGTTCTATTTTTCGCCCGACACGGCTCATCTTTTGCTCGCCGGATGCAACGTGGTGGATAATTTCAAGAAGTACAAGAACCGGTTGATGCTGATGGATTATAAGGACGCCAAGTGGACCGAGCCGGCCTCTGAGCTCGTCCTGACTAACGGGAAGACTTACGCCAGGGACTCCAAAGACGCGAAGTTCTTCAACAGCATTTACGACCTTGGTGATGGCGAGGTTGATTTCCCGGGCTGCCATCGGGTGCTCAAGGAAATCGGCTACAAGGGCTGGATCTGCGTGGATCTGGATGCCGCCCGCAAAGGACCGCGGGCCAGCTACGAGCGGTGCGGCGCCTACGTGACAAACAAACTGGAGCCTATTTATAAATGATCGGCAGGAGAGAATTCATCGGCATGACCATGGGAGCAGGAATGCTTGCCGGGGAACCGGCGGCGCCATACAGAATCATCGATCCACATGTACACGTCTGGAAAAGCGATCCGGCGTTTCCCTGGGCGAAGGAGACCGTAAATCCTCCGAAGAAGGACGCCAGTCCCGAAATGCTGCTGGAGCTGATGAAGGCCAACGGGGTTTCGAAAACCGTCATCATCCAGGTGATTCACTACCGCTACGACAATTCCTTTCTCGCCGCGGTGCTGAAGCAGTATCCGCAGTATTTCCGTGGCGTGGCGCGTGTGGATCCGCTGGATCCCGCGGCGCCGGATCATCTTTCGAAGCTGGTTCAGGAACAGGGATTTCGCGGCGTCCGTCTTAGCCCCGCGGCGAATGCGAATGGTGACTGGATCACCGGCCCGCTGATGGCGCCACTTTGGAAGCGCTGCGGCGAGCTGAAGGTCCCGATGACCATCCTCGCGCCCATTTCGCGCATGCCGGATGTGGAACGGATTCAGGAAAAGTTTCCGAACACCACGCTGGTGATCGATCACATGGCCGATTGCCCGATAGATGCGCCGCAGGAGTTGGAAAAGTTAATCGCGCTGAAGCGGTTCCCGACTGCCTTCGTAAAAGTGTCACACTGCTGGCAGATTTCGAAGCAGCCGTACCCGTTCCTTGACGCTCAGGAGTATGTGAAGCGCCTGCACGCGGCCTTCGGTCCGAAGCAGTTGATGTGGGCCACCGACTGGCCCATCGTGGAACAGCACCACACCACCTACGCCCAAGCGCTGACGCTGGTGAAGAACGACATGAAGTTCCTCGACGATGAGGATAAGAGCTGGATGCTCAGTAAAACTATCGAGCGTGTCTGGCCCTTCGACTAGGCTTGCCGGCCTTTCCGCGCGTCCCGGAAAGATTTGATCGCGAACACCAGATAGAATCCCGTGAGCATCGCCATGATGGATTGAGACCAAACCGCGGCGGGCCGCGCCACTTCCTGGTGAGCCAGGACACTGGGAAGCTTGAACAGCCCCGGAACGCAGGCGATATAACCTACCGCAGCCAGACCCACGGCAATGTGCATGGCGAGCTTTCGCCTCTCCGGGTTGCGCGCCAGAAGGCCGCAACCAGCCAAGGCGATGCCGAACGCCGCCGGAATCAAGGCCGTCAGGCTGGAGGTGCCGGTGCCGTAATAGCCGCCCAGGCCCAGCGCAATCAACAGAAGTCCGAACACAATCGTCGTGGTCGCCACGTCATCTAGTATAAAAGCATGGACCAACAGCGTGAACTCGAAGATCGGGGCTATGTCATTCTCGAAAACTTAATGAGCCCGTCGCTGCTGGAGGGTTTGCGCGCCCGCGTGGAAGAGCTGTTTGAGATAGAAGGTGAGAATGCCGGGCTGGAATTCCGGCAGGAGCCGGGCGCCAGGCGGCTTGCGAACCTGGTGGATAAAGGTGAGCTGTTTCGCGAGATGATTGTGATGCCGCAGATTCTGGAACACATCGAAGCCGTCATCGGTCCTGATTTTAAATTGAGCAGCCTGAATGGCAGGTCTGCGAATCCGCACTCGGAGAGCGATCAACCCCTGCATGCGGACATGGGCGGTATCCCTGACGAACAGGGCTACTGGGTCTGCAACACCGTCTGGCTGCTGGACGACTTTACGCCGGACAACGGCGCCACCCGCGTAGTGCCCGGAACTCACAAATTGAAGAAGTTACCCCAGGATGTCCTGCCGGATATTTTTGCCCCACACCCTGATCAGCAATTAATTCTCGGCAAAGCCGGCACCGTGGTGGTGATGAACGCGCACGCCTGGCACGGCGGCACCGCCAACCGCACCGGCGTTCCACGCCGCGCCCTGCACGGTTTCTACTGCCGCTCCGACAAACCGCAGCAGCAGTACCAGAAACAACTCCTACGCCCGGAAACGCAACGGGACTTGGGCCCGGCGATGCGCAAGGTGCTGGCGCTGGACGATCCTCTCAACGACGAATTGAGTTCAAAAATCACGCGTCAGAGCGGTTTCCTGCGATGATGGAGGGGTGGCTGTCATCGATGACCAGTCTGTTCGAGCAACCCGCCTCGCCATGCGGGTTTCGCTGGCCGTTGGTGTATTTCTGCTGCTTGGAAAAGCCGCTGCTTACTCGCTGACGGGCTCCTCCGCGATACTCTCCGATGTCGCCGAGGCTTTGGTACATATCATTGCCGTCGCTTTTGCGGCTTTCAGTCTCCGACTCAGTTTTCGTCCCGCCGACCATCGTTTCCGCTACGGGTACGAGCGTGTCACGTTTTTCTCCGCGGGCTTCGAAGGGGCCACCATTATCGTCGCGGCCCTGTTCATCATTATTGTCTCGGCTTACAAGTGGAAGTCCGGTGTTTTTCCGGACAACCTGGGCCTCGGCTCGGGCTTAGTAGCCGCGGCGGCGGCGATCAATTTGACCCTGGGCTTCTATCTGGTGCGGACCGGCCGCCGGGCTCAATCGCTTCTGATTGAAGCGCATGGCAGGCATGTGCTTACCGATAGCTGGACCGATGTCGGGGTGCTAGCGGGTCTCTGCCTGGTGATGTTCACCGGATGGAAGCCGTTCGATCCCATGATCGCCATTCTGGTAGCCGCCAACATTCTCTGGTCCGGCGCGCGGCTGCTGCGGGAGTCTGTGAAAGGCCTCATGGACTACGCCGATCCGGTTACCAGTGAAGAGATCACGAAGCACCTCGATTCCATCTGCGCACAATTAGGCATCCGTTATCACGGGCTGCGATTTCGCCATACGGGCAACCGCCTGATGATCGAAGTGCATCTGCAGTTTCCTTACAACGAACCGGTGGGACATGCCCACAGTCTGGCCACCATACTCGAAGAACAACTGGTCAGCTCGCTCAGCTATCCCTCCGAGGTCCTGACTCACCTGGAATCCCTGGAAGACCACGAGGAAGTACACACACGCAAACGGGAGTCCGGCCGTCTGGCTTGAGTCAGGCCGTCCGGAACAGAATCTCGACCACGTTCCGTACGTATTGCTCATCGCTGATCTGTTCGGTGACCTCGGGCGGAAACTCCACAAGAGCGCGATAGTGCGCGGCGATCTCGCCAAAGAGAGTAACCCGCGCAGGAGGGTCGAGTTCTTCGCGGCGCGTCAAAGCCTCCAGTCCGATGCCGGCCGCCTGTGGTGATGCCAGATGCCGCAGCCGGGCGGCCAGATGAGGATAGGAGAGCAGGGAATTGAAGCGGCCCCGGATCAGTTTGTCCAAATCGGGTTGGACCACCGCCGGATTGCGAATCACGATGGTGTTGCCCGCCAGGTCGCCCAGGCGCTGGGAGTACCGGTTCAGCAGGCTCACCACGCCTCCAATGGCGTAGAGAAACGGTAAGCTGTCGATGGCCCGCAGCAGGTTTCTGAGCACGATCTGATTCAGCGCGAGGTGCAGTCCGCGCGCGTCCAGCACGCGCAGACGAAGCACTCGTTTGCCGGGCGTCTGTCCGCGCCAGCGGAATTCAAATACGATCCCATAGCCGATGGAGACTACGAAGTAGAGCATCAGATAAGCAGCCTGCGCCAGGTCTTTGGACACGACCGACAGAAGCGAAAGCATCTGTCCCGCCACCGTGGTGATTCCCAGAATGCAGCCGAAATCAATCAACCACGCCAGCATCCGGCTGACCGGACTCGCCAGCAGGAAGGAAAAGGAAATGCCCTCGGGAGTCTGGATTCTCAGCTTATCCATGTTTCTTCACACCCGATCTGCTGAGGTACAAAACCAGCAGCACCAGTTCCACGCAGCCGAATGCCATCTTGGCGGCATACGGGATCACCGGTTCGTGGTACTGCGAGAGGAACGCTTCCACTATCCCAGCCCACACCAGCATCACGGCCACACCGGCGATCAACGTCACCAGGTCCGGACCTACTTCACGGAATCGCATGCGCAGCGGCGTCCGTTTGCCCCAGCCAATCAACGCGCCGGCCAGGAGAAGCCCTGCCTGTCCTGCCAGGACGATGGCGGGGATTTCAATTACGCCGTGAGGCAGAAGCCACCCGGCCAGAAAACGGGCTTGACCCGCTCGCACGTAGTCGAGTGTGACCGCGCCCAAGGTGACGCCGTTATAAAACAGCACCACCACCGTTCCAATGCCCCACGATAATCCCAAGGACATGGCGGTTATGGCAACCCGTGTATTGTTGGTGATGAGCTGCGCCGAGAAGCCGGACTTCTGACCGCTCAGTTGGCGGCCCTGCATCTTCTCTTCACGAGCGACGCGCTGCGCGGGATCGCTTTGCAGGCCTTGGAAAGGCATGATCGCGTCTTTGGCTTCGGGGTCAACCGCGAGCGCAACGGCTCCAAACAGGCAACCCGCCAGAGTGATGGCCACGGATAAAAGAAACGGAGCGCTGCGGCGGCGGAACGCTTGCGGAAACGTTTCGAAGAACCATTTTGCCGGAGTAAACCCTACCGCCGATTGACGCTCTTCGTGGACCTCGCCATAAGCCCGCGCAACCAACGACTGGAGGTAGCGGCTGACCGGAGGCTCCACGGCGGCGGAGGAGAGCCGTCCCAAATCCGCCGAGCATCGTTGGTAAAGATAGTAGAACCGCTGCGACTCCGGCAGAGTCATGGTGTAGCGCGTTCGCTCCTCCAGCTTCTCCAGAATTCCGCTCAGCTCTGCCCAGTAAGGTCGCTCTTCGGCAACGAAGCGGTCCAGGTCGATGATCATAGCAGTTGCCTCTGCTTGACAGACCGGTATTGCGAGGTGAGTTGCAGTGCCAGCTTCTCGGGTTCCAGCAGCGAGAAACGTATGCCAAGCTGCTGCAGACGCCTGCTGAGCTCTTGCAGCTTTTGCCAGCGCATGTGGCTCGCCAGGTCTTTGTAGACGTCCGCGTCGGAGGTAGCTTCGGGGTCTTGAAACAGCGGCCTCAGGCCCGCTGGTTTCAGGGCGTTCACAAGAATGATGTGCTTGCGGCTGATGAGGCGAACGCTGCGCTCAAAGGCCTCGGCCAAAACCGGGTCGTCCAGTTCGGTGAGCACCAGTAACAGCGCGCGCCGCCGCAGCCGCAGCCTGATGAAGGTGCATAGCTCATAGAAGTCGGGCGAGACGAGGCGTTCTTTCACCGTGTAGAGAGCGTCGCGGCACGCTGCGTAATGACTCTTGCCACTCTTGGCGGGCACGAAGCGCTCCACGCGGTCACTGAAGCTGATGAGCCCGAACAGATCGCCCTGCCGTTCCGCCGCTACGCCCAGCAAGAGTCCCGCGGTGATAAAGCGCTCCAGTATGGAATCGCCGCCGGATTGCCTCGCCGAGAGCCGCGACGAATCGATCAACACATAGGCTTCCTGTGTCTTTTCGATTTGGAATACCTTCGTGATGGGATGGCCCCGCCTGGCAGTAGCCTTCCAATGAATCTCATCGAAGCTGTCTCCGGAACTGTATTCCCGCAGCTTCTCAAACTCCCGGCCCTGGCCGAGCTGCCGCTGTGTGTGCGCGCCGGCCTGCCCGCGGTTCAATAACAGGGAAGCCGCGCTCTCGCGATCGCTCAATAGATTGGGATAGACACGGAACTCGCAATCGACCGCTGTCGAAGTCCGGATTGACCATAGGCCCAACCGCGAAGCGGACTCCAGATAGCAGCGGTCCAGCCGGTACGATCCGCGCTGCCGCGGCGTGCATCGCCAATCCAGCCGCGATGCCCGGGAGCCAGCGGGTAGTACCGTCACAACCTCCTCGTCGACCGGCACGATTGCCGAAGGGAACGCGAATCCCAGCCGGAGCTTTTCCTCCACATCGCGTGTGCGCTCCACGCGAACTTCGAAGGCACTCTCGCGATCTTTTGCTAACCTCACAATGTCTGGAAGCAGGACACGGAAACCGTCCAGACGGTCCCTTGAAAGCAGCGCATCGCCGACTGCAAGGCATAGAGCGGCGGCTGCTACGATGACGGCGATTGCCGTTGTCCAAGGCGCGAACGCCGCCACTGCCGCGCCCGGCAGTAATGCCGCGGCCACTAACCAAAGCAATCTGGAGCGGGGCGCTATCATCTGGGGACGGGCACATCCTGCAGGATCTTCGTGACCACTTCGGTGATGGAAAGCCCTTCGATTTCGTATTCCGGCCTGAGCATCAGGCGATGCTCCAGCACCGGATACGCCATGGACTTCACGTCGTCAGGTGTGACAAAGTCACGGCCTGCAATGGCGGCGTGCGCCCGCCCGGCCAACAACAACGCCTGCGTAGCCCTGGGGCCGGCGCCTACCTGCACGCTCTCATGAACGCGCGTGCGGCGGATTACGTCTACCACGTAGTGCAGCAACTCGTCCCGCACTACGATCTCCTGCAGCCACCGCTGGATCTCGGGCAGCCTGTCAGCTCCGGTCACTTGCGACACCTCGGTGACTTCGGGCGCCTGATCGCCAAGCATCCGCTGGGCGAGAGTTAGTTCCTGATCGCGCTCCGGCCAGTTCATCGAAATCTTTAGCATGAAGCGATCCTTCTGCGCTTCCGGCAAGGGATAGGTTCCCTCATATTCGATGGGATTCTGTGTCGCAAACACGGTAAAGGTTGAGGGAAGCCGGTGCGTTTCGCGATCGATCGTCACGGTTCTTTCCTGCATGGCCTGCAGCAGTGCGGACTGTGTCTTTGCCGGAGCGCGGTTGATCTCGTCTGCCAGCAGGAACGAAGTGAAAATGGGGCCCTTGATCAGGGTAAATTCGTTCCGCTGCAGATTAAAGACGCTGGTGCCGGTGATATCGGCCGGCATCAGAT